>NZ_JBEPOH010000002.1:300000-600000 GCF_040546685.1 Variovorax sp. OAS795 | reverse complement strand
TTCGTGCAGTGCCGCCGCGACTGCGGTGCCGATGGCACCCGGACCCACCACGGCGATGGATGCGGCCTTTGTTGCATTCATGAGCACTGCTCCTTCAAGGGTGTCGTTCAGCGTTCGTGCACGCCATGGTTGCGCTCGCCTGGCGACGGGAGCCAGTGTGACTGACGCGCGATGGGCGATGCGGCGCGTCGCTTCGCACCCGTGGCTACCGGACAGAACGGATCCAATCTCTGAAAAGCCTCACGGGAGCTTCGGCCGCTTTCAGCGGATCGCAGACCAGGTAATAACCGGACTCCGTTCTGGCGACGTGATCCACGGCAACGACGAGCCGCCCGCTGCGGATGTCGTCGTCAACGTAGGCTCGCTGGGCGATGGCAACCCCCAATCCATCAGCGGCAGCCTGGTAGCACAAGGCAGCATTCGCCAACGTGATGCCATGCAGGCGCGGGCATTCCACAAGCTCAGTCGAACTGAACCATAGCGACCAGGCTTCCGGCCGCATCATCGAGTGCAGCAGGTTGGCTTGCAGCAGGTCGTGAGGTGTCTTCAAATGCCTGGCCAGGTTGGGTGCGCAAACAGGAAGAAATTCGTCGTCGAAGAGGTGGTCCAACTCGACATCCGCCCACTCTCCCATGCCATGCCGGATTGCGCAGTCTGCGCCCTCGAGCCGGATATCGTCGGCCACTGCAATGGTCGAAATCTCGAGGTCGATGTCGGGATGTTGCGCGTAGAAGCCGCGCAGGCGAGGTACCAACCACCGGATGGCGAGGCTCGGCGTCGCTTTGAGGCGCAGCCGCTTGTCCGGCGGGATATCGACCACGTCATTGAGCGCATCGTTCAGGCGATCGAAAGCATCCGAGACGCGGTGGGCCAGTCGTTTGCCCACCGCGGTGAGCTCGATCTCGCGGCCGGATTTCTGAAACAGCTGCGCGCCGAGCCCGAGCTCCAGCTGCTTGACTTGCTGGCTGACTGCACCGGGCGTCACATGAAGCACCTGGGCGGCGCGCGTGATCCCCTTGGCGCGGCACACTGCATCGAAAACGCGCAGCGGGCCCAGGAGCGCACGGAGGCTGTGCATCGCGAACAAGGTGAAGGCGGAGGGAGCGAACTCAGCGCTCGCTCGCGCCCGTCGCTGCATCCGTGCCGCTCGCGTGCTTGGCGGCAGGCCGCTCGGTCAGGCAGATCATTGCGGCTGCAAGCAGCAGTCCCGCTGCGAGACAGAGCCATGAGATATAGCTGCCGGAAATGTCGAAGAGCCTTCCCGCGATGAATGGCCCGATCCCGGCGCCAATCGCCACCGTGGCATAGACGCCCCCGAAGAGGGTGCTGTAGAGATCCAGGGCAAATTTTCGGCTCACCAGATAGGCCGCGAGGTCGAACTCTGCGCCGACAGCGAAGCCAGTCATGAGCAATCCGGGAAGCACCAACGCCGGTCGGCCCGTTGCCAGGAGCAGCATGCCGGTGGCAGACAGCACGAAGAGCGTCGCCGACAAGCGCGCGGCATCGAACATGTCCAGCAGAAGGCCGGTGACGATCCGTCCGACGATGACGGCCACACCAAGGATGCTGGCAAGACCGGCGGCGCGATTCGGGGAAAGCCCGAGGTCGGTGAGCATCGGAACGACGTGCACGATCGTGCCGAAGATGCCGACGGAGCACAACAGGAAGACTGCGGCGATGCGGATGAAGCGCGGATCGGCCAGAGCCTTCAGGTTACTTGCGGACTGGGCACTGCGGATTTTCTCTGCGGGGGTCGCATCCACGCCCCGAAGGAAATAGGCAATCAGTGGCAAAAGTGCAAGGACAACGGCGGCAAGACCCAGGTAGGTGGCTCGCCATCCGAAATGGGCGATGGCCGGCGTGACGATCAACGGTATCAAGATGGCCCCGACGCCGGTTCCGGTGATGGCGATGCCCAGGGCCAGTCCTCGTTGCCGAGAGAACTTGCCCACGAGGATCCTTGTGAAGGACAGGGGCGAGGTCGCGCCACCGAGCAGTGTCAGGACCGTGACCAGCGCCAGAAAGCTGGCCAACCCCTGTGTCCAAGCGCCCAGAAGCAGGAACGAGGTCGACAGGCCCACCAGGGAGAGCAGGGTGACGCGTCTCGCGCCGTACCGGTCGATCACCTGTCCGATGAACGGCGCCGCGCATCCGAGCAGCACGCTGCTGATCAGCGAGCCCAGGGACGCGGTGCCTCTGGTCCATCCGAACTCGGCAGCGAGCGGCTTCAGAAACAGACCTGAACTGTAGAAGTACAGGGATGAGACGCCACTGGCAAGGCCGAGGAAGCAGCCCAGGACATAGCGCCAATGCTGCCGCAGTTCTGAAGGTGAATGAGGAGAGGCCGTCATGTGCAGATGCTTGAGACGAAGTGGAAGTGCGAGGTCAGGTTGAACGAACGACGAATTCGTCTTCAGCACTTCTGGATGCCGATGGTGCGGTTCAGCAATGCCTCTTCGCCGCTCAGCACCGCCGCCGACCCGGAGTAGGCGGCCAGGCCGCGTTCCAGGACGATCACGTTGTTGGAAAATTCGAGAACGACATCGACGTGCTGCTCCACGATGATGCAGCCCACGCCGAGCTGATCACTCATCCGGACGATGGCATCCATCAACTCCTCGCGCACCATCGGCGCCAGACCTTCCAGCGGTTCGTCGAGCAACAGGATGCGCGGCCGCCCGACGAGCGCGCGTGCCACGGACAGCATCTGCTGCTCGCCGCCCGACAGCTGCGTGCCTCCGTTGCGTCGGCGCTCCTTGAGCCGCGGAAACAGCGCATAGACGGGTGGCAGGGCGACGCTGGCCGAGCGTCCCTGCAGGCCCGACAGCAGGTTCTCCTCCACTGACAGTGAGGGGAAGATGTCGCGGCTCTGGGGTACGTAGCCGAGGCCGGCGCGCGCGCGAGCGTAGGTGCTTGCGTTGCTGATGTCGTCGGCGCCGAAATGAATGCGCCCCTTCATCAGGTCGGCCAGGCCCATGGCTGTCGCGAGCGTCGTTGTCTTGCCGGCGCCGTTGCGACCGATCAGACCGAGGCGCTCGCCTTCGCGTACGCTGAAGCTGAGATGCTCGAGGACTGGCAGGCCACCATAGCCTGCGGTGACGTCGTCGAAACGGAGTTCAATGGTGGGCTTGGGCATGACCGTCTCGTCCGAAGTAGATTTGCTTGACCTGCTCGTTGGCAGCGACTTCCTGCGGCGTCCCCTCGACCATCACCGCACCGGCGACCAGGACAATGATGCGCGAGGCGAACCGGAACACCAGGTCCATGTCGTGCTCGATCAGCAGGACGGACAGATCCTTCGGCAAGCTCCCGATGGCGTCCATGATGCGGCCCCCCTCTCCCTGTGGTACGCCGGCGCCCGGTTCGTCGAGGAGGAGCACCTGGGGCCTCATCGCGAGTGCCAGGGCGATCTCCGCGAGCCGCTGCTCGCCCAGCGCGAGTTGTCCCACCACCCGATTCGCATAGGGGTGGAGCCCCAGCATGCCGAGTGTCTCGTCGACATCTTCCTGCACGCGTGCGGAACGCGTCGGCGAGGGCCACCACTGCATGGAAGCCCGGTGCCGCTGCAACACGGCGACCTTGACGTTGTCCGCCACGGTGAGTTCCTTGAACAGGCGGCTGATCTGGAACGTGCGAACGATGCCGTTGCGCACGCGTGCGTACTGCGGCAGCTGGACGATCGAGCGGCCGTCCAGCTGAATATCACCCGACTGCGGGCGCAACGCCCCGCTCAGCAGGTTGACCAAAGTCGTCTTGCCAGCGCCGTTCGGACCGATCAATGCCGTGCGGGCTCCCTCGGGAAGGGACAGCGTGACGTTCTGCGTGACCGCCAGGCCGCCGAAGGAGTGACTCAGGTTCTGGGTCTGGAGTCGGTGGGTCATCGTGCCACCCCACTGCCAGGCCGTTTCGTGTACATCACAGTACGGTCCACAAGGCCGATCAAACCTTCAGGCAGGACGATGAGTACGACGATCAGCATCGACCCGATGAAGAACAGCCAGTGATAAGGGTTCATGGTCGATGAGATGTGATGGATGGTCATGTACGCGACGGTGCCGAGCACGGCGCCGGACAGGCGGCGTGTTCCACCCAGAACGATCATGACCACGACACCGGCCGAAGTCGTGAAATCCAGCATGAAGAGGTTGGCGACTTTGCTGGTCTGTGCTGTCAATGCGCCAGCCAGACCCGCCACGATGCCGCCGGCGGTGTAGACGGCCAGCAAGTGCAAGTAGACGCGCCCGCCCAGCGCCTGAACTCGACCGGGATCTTGCCGAATGGCCCTGGCCGTGAGACCGAACGGCGATTCCACGAGGTTTCTCAGCAGGAAGTACACGAGCACAAGCGCGCCCAAGGCATAGAAGTAGCCCGTGTAGCTCAGGAAGTTGAATTCCCAGATGCCCAGCAGCGGGCCGATGTTGAAACCGGCAAGTCCGTCATCGCCGCCCGTGAGCCACCTCGCCCAATTGGCAAGTTCAAGCAGCAGTTGGGCGACCGCGATGGTCAGCATGACCAGCGTCAGTTTGGTCGACCGCAGCATCACGGCGCCGCTCAGCAGCGCGATCACGCCGCCGCCCAGTCCGCCGAGCAGCAAGCCGACAATCGGATCTGCCGTCAGATACAGCGCCGTCCAGCCCGCGACGTAGGCACCGCTGCCGTACAACGCGGCCTGGCCCAAGGTCGCGATGCCGGCTTGTCCCAGCACGAGGCTCAGCGACAGCGCGAAAATGGACATGGTCGCCATGTTGGTGAGCAAGCCGAGATCTTGCGGGAACAGCACGAAGGCCAGCAGTCCCACCAGCATCAGTACGAGCTCTCCGCGCAGCTGCATCCATGGACGGGCGCGAGGCTGTGCGGTCACTGTCATCGGCGCACTGACTGCGTTCATGCGTGTCTCCCGAACAACCCTTGCGGTCGAACCAGCAGGACGATGATCATCGTGAGAAAAAACGCTGCCGATGCGAGCTGCGGAACCATGTATTTCATCGAAGTCTCCACAATGCCGAGCAGCAACGCTGCAAAGCATGAGCCAAACAGATTACCGTTGCCTCCCACGGCGACAACGGCCAGGAGGATCACCAAGTACTTGGAGGCGTAGGTCGACTCCATGGGCAGCAATTCCGCGCCGGCTATGCCTCCCAGTGCTGCGAGCGCTGCACCCATCACAAAAGTGGCTGCATAGATCTTGGTCGTATCGATGCCGATGGCCCTTGCGATGGGCGCGTTGTCGACGGCAGCGCGTACCCGGATGCCAAAAGACGATTTGTCCACCGCCAGCCAAAGCACGAAGACGACGACGATTCCACAGGCCACGACGATGAGCCGATGCCGAGGGATGGACCGAAAGCCCAGATCGATCGTGCCGTTGAACAACTCCGGCAGCGCCACCGATGTCACGGTCGAACCGAACAGCAGGTTCACCGCGGCTGTTGCCACGAACATCAGCCCGATGGTCACCAGCATCTGATCGAGATCGTCGCGTCGATAGAACCGCCGAAGCAGGATGCGCTCGAACACCAGCGCGACCAGTCCGACCAGAACGATGGCCAGCACGAAGCCCAGCCAGATCGGCACACCCAGGCGTTGCGGGATCGTGGCTGCAAAGAAGCCGCCGAGCATCGCGAAGGCGCCATGGGCCAGATTCACCACCCGCATCAGGCCCATCGTCATCGACAGGCCCACTGTGATCATGAAAAGGATCATCGCGTACGCGATCCCGTCGATGAGAATGCTGCTAAGAAGCGCGAGAGACATGCTGCAGACTCTGCGTTACTTGGACGCGTTCTGGATGCGGCCGTAATCGGGCTGCATCTCGAACGTCCGGAATTCCCGGTTGACGTAGCGACCGGACGGGTCCTTTTCGACCACGCGCATGTAGACGTTCTGCACGAACTCGCGGGAAACCGGGTCGATCTTCACGGGGCCTCGCGGACTTTCCCAAGTGTGCCCCTTGGCGCTGGCAAGCGCCTTGGCGCCATCGCGCTTCCCATCGGTTGCCTTGACCATGTGATAGATCACATGCAGACCGTCATACGCGTTCGCAAGCTGAACGGTCGGGATGGCCTTGGGGGCAACCTCACCGAGGGCCTTGATGACGGAATTGTTCAGCGCAGAGTTGTGCGTAGCCGAATAGAACATGCCCGTCTCGATGCCGAGAAGATCCGGGCCGATCGCTCGCAGCTGATCCTCATCGGTTTCGGCAGTACCGAGAAAGCGCACGCCGGCCGCCCTCAATCCAGCCTCGTTGTATGCCTTGACCATCGCGTAGGTCGAAGGACCGCCCGGGGCAAAGACGTACAGGGCATCGGGCTTGAGCGCCTTCACGCGCTGCATCAGGGGACCGAAGTCGGTTGTCTTCAGTGGAGCACGGATGGCCTCGAGCAGCTTGCCTCCGCCGTCGACGAACGCAGTGGTGAAGCCCTTCTCGGCGTCCAGGCCGGGACCGAAGTCGCTGACCAGCGTGACAACATTCCTGACGTTCTTCTCGAGCGCGTACTTGGCCACCGGCACAGCCATCTGCGGCAAGGTGTACGAAGTGCGCAGCAGGAAGTCCGACTTGTCCAGAAGCGAGGACGTCGACGCGTTGAAGATCACGACCGGTACCTTGGCCTCCTGGGCGAGCGCAGCGACGGCCAAGGTGTCAGGAGTGAAATAGAGGCCGGCGATGTACTGGGCGCCTTCCTTCACAATCAGTTCCTGTGCCAGTGCTTTGGCTTGCGCGGGGTTGATCTCCGGAAGGTCGCGATAGATGACTTCGATCGTGTGTTTGCCCACGGTCGTGCCATTGAGCTTCTGGTATGCCCTGGTCGCACCTTCCCAGGTCTGCCCCACAGCTGAAAACGGTCCGGACATCGGAGCGATGACCCCCACTTTGATGATGTCGGCGCGGGCCTGGAAGGCAATCGTCGAGAGTGAAACCGCCAAGGCGGCAACGAATTTGATGGTCATTCTTTTCTCCGAGTGGTGGGGCGTGTCTGGTGCCGTATGCGCCAGGGTTCCAAAGAGGTGACGGGACTTCCGAACGGGTATCAGGCCGAGGCGCCGCTTCCTGCCTTGGTGGTCGCTTCGAGGGCGGCATCACGGGCCATCAAGGTCGCGTACTTCTGATTCATGTCGAACAGGTTGGCGTCGTGTGCTTGCAGTGACCGGTCGCCTACGCAGTCGGTGACAACGAGGGGACGGAACCCGTGGCACATCGCGTCCACCACACTGGCACGGACACAGCCGCTGGTCGTGCACCCGGCAATCAAGAGAGTCCGTGTGCCACGCAGGGACAACCAGGCGGCCAGCGAAGTCCCGAAGAAGGCCGAGGGACTGGTCTTGCGCAGCACCAACTCTCCGGCCAATGGTTGCAGTTGCGGCACGATCTGGCTTTCGGGCGCATCCTCCCGCAGGGCGAGGATGGGGGGTACCTTGAGCGCGAAGATGTTGGCGTCGGCGCCATCGTCCTGGTACACGACCCGCGTGTGCACGATCGGCCATTGGCGCTGGCGCGCTTCGGCAAGAAGCCCGCGCGTGCATTCGATGGCACTGGCGATGTTGCCGCCGCCAAACGTGAGCGGATCGGCGAAGCCGTTGATGAAGTCGATGATCAACAGGCCGTAGGGCGCCATGGGCGCCACGGCGTTGCCGAATCCTTGCTTCTCGTAGATGTCTTGATCGAAGCTCATTGGAAAGCCCCGTCGATCACCTTGCCGTCGCGAACCACGACGATGTCATCCAGCGTCACCGTGCAATTGCGCAGCGGAATGTCGAGGTGGCAAGGCGTTGTGCGAGAACCGCCGGCCTCGTTGTTCGGCCCGAGAGAGAACAGGAAATTGCCTTCGAACGAGCGCGCATCCTGGCCAGTCGTCGCCTCGCGGTCCATCAGCGACAGTGTGTGCCAGTAGCACCGTGGCTGCATCCCCCAGCCGATGTGCGCGATGGCGTAGGCCTCGGGGTCCTTGTAGGCTTCCATGAACTCGCGCAGCAGGGCGGCGTCGACGTCACCTTCGATGCTGCGCACGAAACCACCGCTCAGATTCATCGTGATCTTGTCCGAGACGTAGTTCTTCTGCGGCAGCAGGATGTCGCCGCGATCGATCACGATGGTGCCGTCGCTGCCGCCTTCATTGGCGAAGGTAAAGAGGAAGCCGCTCGGCCAATGGTCCCAACGCCCGGGTTCCTCACAGAAGCCGTACTCGCTGATGACCGGAAATTCGCCGAGCTGGAACATCACGTCCGTGCCCGCCGGCGAGGTCACGTGCATCCTCTTTGCCTTCTTGAGCAGTTTCGAAGCGTCCAGTACGCGCTTGCGATCGGCTTCGGTCGGGAGCGCGCGCACCAGTACCTCCGGCGGCTCCACCGCAAGTAGGATCTTCGTTCCAGATTCCAGGATCTCCATCTGCTCGGGCGAGAACAGCAGCAGCATCAAATCCAGGACGAGGTCACTGTTCTTCATCGCCGCCAGCGCGGCCGGGTTGTTGGTCAGGGGCGTTGCGCCCAGGTAGTTCATCAGGTCGCGGCTGGTGGCCTTCTCCGCGTTGATGGGTTGCAACTCGATCCTGGTCACGATTGCGCCCGCGGCCTGCGCTGCGATCGTTGCTGTCTGGAGGGTCTGAGGGTGCGTGTGGGGGCCGCACAAGATCGAGACCGTCTGTCCGCGCGCCACTTTGCTGAGCTTCAGGACTTCGTCCCAGGCCTTGATCATTTGAGAATCGCTGACTGCCATTTTTCGTCCTTTGGAGTGAAGTGTCAGAACTGCAGCAGCGCCAGGTCTTCCGGGCTGCCTAGCTTGAAGAGCCGGCGCGCATTGCCATGGCACACCTGCGCCCGGGTCCTGTCGTCGAGCGGTGCGTCTTCAATGAAGGTGCAGGCCGCGGCGGTTGACTCATAGGGGTAGTCCACCGAAAAGAGCACGGCCTCTGCCCCGAGCTCGCCAATGGCACCCAGCAATGCCGGTGCAGAGCACACCCCGGACGTGGTGATCAGGATGTTGCTGCCGATGTACTCGCTCGGTTTGCGCGCCAACTTGATGCCGGACGGATACGCGGCGAAGCGGCTGTCCATGCGCCAGCGCTGGTATGGCAGGGCCTCCCCCATGTGGCCCAAGACCAGGGTGAGGCGCGGGAACCGGTCGAACACCCCGCCGAACAGCAGGCGCAACGCATGGCCCGCCGTCTCCACGCCCCAACCCCACGCAGCGCCCTGGAGCACCGGCATGCCTTCCAGCAGAGCCGGTGCCTGGCTGAACGCGTTGGGATGCAGATAGATGGGCACTCCGAGCGCCTGCGCGCGCTCCCAGAACACATCGAATGCGCTACCTTCGTAGTAGCGGCCCAGGGTATGGCCGTTGATCATTGCGCCTTTGAAGCCATACTCGACGACCGTTCGTTCCAGCTCCTCTGCTGCGGCGGCCGGATCCTGCATGGCCACGTGGGCAAAGGCGGCGAAACGTTGCGGATGGCGCGACACGCGTTCGACGAGGAACTCGTTGTTCTCGCGCGCTCGGCGGATGGCGGTGTCGCGATCCGTCTCAGCCTGTACACCAGGCATCGTTTGCGACAGCACGACGTACTCGATGTTCCCTGCGTCCATCTCCGCAAGGCGCTGGTCGTCGAAGTCGGCCAGCCTGGCGTCGAGCTTGGCGACGAATTCGGCGGGAAGCGCTCGCGTATAGGGAGCCGAGTACGCGTCGAAGCCGGGAGCGGAGAAGTGCTCCTCCAGCGCGATTTTTGGGGTTTGATTCATAGTCTTTCCTAAGTGGCCTCAGACCGGGTACGCCAAGGCGGTGTCGAGAATTTCCGTGTCGTGGACCACTTCGCGGCTGGCAAGGAGCAGCCGGTCGCCTTCGCGCACGAAGCGGTCGTGATAGACCCCGGCGAGATGCACCGTCGATGGGCCCTCCACCAGGGTCTGCAGCAAGATGAAGGGCGTCTGGGAGCTGATAGCGTCTCCTGTCTCTTGCAGTACGCGCGCAATACCCAGGACATGCAGCATGTGTCGCGGCGCGAACATCTGCGAGTGCGCTACGGCAAGGGCGCGATCGATGATCATGTTCAGGCCCTCGCAGTAGATGAGTCCCACGGGCATGTTCAGAAGCGCGTTCTGGCGCGATGTCACGCGGTACGTCGCTTCCTCGCTGAAGAAGTCTGGCCAGCGTTCGACCTCGTTCGCATCCAAGGCAGCGCAGTATTCGACGTGAAACGACTCGATCTCGGCGCGCAGCTCGGCGGCGCGTCGCGGCGAGATGCTGGCCTTGGCATAGGCGAGCCGCTCCTTCATGCTGCTTTCTCCGCGACACGGATGTCCATCACGTCCCGGTAGTACCGGTAGAGGGAGCGGATACAGGACTCTGAAATGAGATTGCGTGCCGTGCCCTGATGGCCGGCATCGAGCTTGACGACGTTGTTGCCAGTGGACGAGTTGCGCAGGCCTTCCTGCACGAACTTCAATGCCTCGTTGTCCTCGAGGCCCAGGAAGCCGGCCGGGCCCATCAGGTTGCCCTGACGAAGGCGGTGCCGGGTCATTTCCGGTGTGTCATTCTCGTATCCGAACATCGTCCACTGCATCACCATGCTGTTCGGACCGTTCGGGATGATCTGGCGCACACCCATCGTGTTCATCTGGCGTTGAACGATGAGATTCGGCCACATGGTCATCATGTTGGCCGACCAGGGCGAATTGAACTCCCGTACATAGTCCAGGAACCGTTCATCGCGCAACCGGAGGTTGTCGCTGAAGGATCGCATCTCCGCCTTGTCGTCGGCGGCGACAGTGGCATAGATCTCGTCCGGCTTGGCCGATGCCATGAAGCCATGGCGACCGTGCGCCTTGTCTGCAAACACGATGGACTTGATGCCGGGAACCAGCAGGCCGAACACCACGAGAAACGAATGAAGCAGGGTCGCGTGGTATGGATCCTTGAGGTTCTCGTGGTACATCTTCCAGTTGCACGGGAGCTCGTTGCGGCAATAGCCCAGGATCTTGAGTCTCTTGCCCGAAAAGGGGACGTCGAACTCCTCGACGATCTCCTTGGTCATGTACTCCTCCAACGGGGGGGTCTTGTCGGAGTAGGTGGCGAAGATCACACCGTTGCGTGTGGCCACGCGCAACTGGCGGGTGCCGTGGTCGGCGTTCTTGAAGTCCGCCGGCATGCCGCCCACCTTGTTGATGCCGCGCTTGAACGGGACGCCCTGCAGGTTTCCCTTGAGGTCGTACGACCATTGGTGGTAGGGGCAGACGAATTCCTTCGTATTTCCCTGGCTGGAGCGACAGAACTCCGCGCCGCGATGGGCACAGCGGTTTTCGAAGACGGAAATCGTGTTGTCCTCTGCGCGAGCGATCACGACGGCCGTGGCGCCCACATACCCGCGCTTGTAGTCGCCCGGGTTGGGAATCTCCGCTTCCAGGGCGACAAAGTTCCAGGTGTCCCCCCGAAAGATGCGCTCGATCTCCTGGTCATAGATCGCCTGGCTGGTGTAGACCCAGTCCGGAATGTTGTTCATGGCGTCCGCTGGCCAGACGCACTGTTCCAGGGGCGGGTTCTTTCGGGCATTCGTGATGCCGATGAGCGCCTGCGATTGATACATGAAAGCTCCTTAGCTTTGAGAGAGGTGGTTTAAGCGGGTGTCGCGGTGTCGGCTTGCATCTGCTTGGCCCAGGCGCGCAGGTTGGTGGCGTCCCGTTGAAAGTCCTCCAACCGCACGGGCTGCCCGCGTTCGAAGAGAGGGCGAACGGCTCGCAAATCGGCGCCTGCATTGATGGCGACGCCGTGCAATGGGACAGAACCCCGATGGCCGATCCACAGCACCTTGTCGTTGGCGGGGTCGCCGCGGCGCACATATTCGAGATCGCGGGACGGCAGGCCCAGCATCTGGATGTTGTGTTTTCCCTGGTCGGTCCAGAACCAGGGCAGCGCGGGCGCAGGAAGAGGCGCGCCCAGCATGGCAGCGGCGGCAGTGCGCGCCTGCTCATTCGCGTTTTGCCAGGATTCGATGCGCGTTGGCACAGCCTGGCCCGGGCGACGCTGGCTGGTGCAGTCGCCACATGCAAACACGTGTTCGTTGCTCGTGCGGCAGGACGCGTCGACCAGAATGCCGCCGCCTGCCGCGATCTCCAGCCCCGCATCGCGGGCCAGCGCGTCGTTGGGAGAGAGGCCGATGGCAATGATCACCTCATCCACTTCAAGATCGCCAGTGCTGGTGGTCAGGCACAACCGATCGACGGGCACTGAATGAACGCCGCTGCAGGAAGCGCCGAGCAGGAGCCTTGCGCCCGCCGCCCGCATTCGCGATGCAAGCCATGCCGACGCCCCCGGCGGCACAAAGCGATCGAGCAGGGATGTCGCACGTTCGATCACCGTCACCGAAGCGCCTGCGGACAGTGCCGAGTTGGCAATTTCGAGGCCGAGGAAACCACCGCCCAGAATCGCGACCCGCGGCGTTCCTTGAAGGGCTGCCCGCAGCCTGCGCGCGTCATCCTGGGTGCGCAGGTAGTGCACACCCGGACGGCCGGCCGTCGCGGCTGCGAGCGTGGTGGCCTCACCGCCGGTGGCGATCAGGCAGATCTCGTACTCGAGCACCTGCCCGTTCGCAAGGCGAACCTGCTGCTGCAGAAGATCCAATGCAACCGCATCGCTGCCGCTGCGCAGGTCGATCTTGCTGCGCGTCCAGGATTCGTCCGTGAGGACGTCGAGCCTGGGGTCCCCGGCAGCCACCAGGGCGGCCTTGGACAAAGCCGGGCGCTCGTACGGTCTGTGGCGCTCCCGACCCAGCATCGTGATGCGCCCGCTGTAACCATGCTCGCGCAGGGCCTGGGCCGCCACGGCTGCCGACTGGCCCGCACCGACGATGACGATGCCGCGCGAGGTCATTTGCCAGCAGGCGACAACACGTAGATGTGGTCGCCCTCCCGCTTCACGGCGTAAGTGCGCAGGTCCACGGTGACCGGCGCACACATTGCTTTGCCCGTCCGAATGTCGAAGCGGCCCTGATGCAAGGGGCATTCGACACAACCGTCTTCCACGTACCCCTCCGACAGCAGCGCGGTGGCATGGGTGCACAAACTGTCCGTGGCGAAAAACTCGTCATCGATCCGGTACAGCGCAACACCGTGGCCAGCGACGTCGACCGTCTTCGCTTCATCGTTGCTCAGCTCCTGCGCCGAGGCGACCTTGATCCAATCCATGGCTCCATCCTGCTGTTGAAAGACCTAAAATAAATACTCAGTGAACTGTCATATTAGGCGGATCAGATCGTCTTTTCAAGTACGGGTTTGTACTTGGTGGGGCTGCACCAGAGTGGATGAGGTTGCACCTGGCCGACGGGTGAAAAGGGTGCGTAGCCACTGGCAAACGCACCGAATGAGTGAAGTCAATGTGTCAGGGTTTTCATCGAGAACCGCTTGCTTCACAGGCCGGATCATCACGTCTATACTTCTGCACGTGTACTGTCATAAAATAGAACGGAAGTCATGAAACGGAGCGGCTGGCGCTGAATCGCCGACACAGTGCCTCCGTGCCACGCATGCCGTGCGGCGCGCCCGGGAAAATCAGTCAAGGAAAAGGAAACGCATGAACCAGGCAGACATTCCGGCGAGAGTGCTCAAGCGCGAAGGCATCGGAGCCCGGGTGCCTCGCAAGGAGGACGCGCGCCATATGGTGGGCAAAGGCAACTTCGTGGGCGACTTCGTGCTGCCGGGTCTCCAGGAGGTCGCGTTCCTGCGCAGCCCTCTGGCGCATGCCACCATCACGGGTGTCGAGATTCCGGAAGAGCTCGCGGGCAAGGTGTTCTTGCGCGAGATGATGCTGGACGCGGCGGACATCGGCTCGCCTTCTTCGCTGCCCACATACCAGTACTCGGCCTTGCCGCCGCTGGCTTCGGGCAAGGTCCGGCATGTGGGCGAGGCGATCGCCATGGCTGTTGCGCCAACCCGTGCAGTGGCGGAAGACCTGCTCGAGGAGGTGCAGGTTTGCTACGACGAGCTGCCCGTCTACCACGGCGCCGAGTCCTCGCTTGCGGCGACGGATGACTTCCTTCACCCCGGGTGGAAAGACAATGTCTTTCTCACGCTGCGGGCCAATCGCGACTTCGATGAGCTTGCCGCGAAGGCGGAGGTGAAGGTCAGCCGCACCGTCGAGCTGTCGCGTCAGTGCATCGTGCCGCTGGAGGGAAAGTCGGTGCTGGCCTACTGGGACTTCCAGGCCGATCAACTCGTGGTCGTCAGCGCGACGCAAGTCCCGCATCTGCTGCGCGTCGGTATCGCCCAGCACCTCTCGATGAACGAGGAAGCGGTGCGCGTGGTGTCCCCTGATGTCGGGGGCGCCTTTGGCTACAAGGGGCAGCTGTACCCCGAAGATCTGTGCGTTGCCTGGCTGGCCAAGACGTACCGAACGCCGTTCCGCTATCTCGAGGATCGGCGCGAGCATCTGATCGTCGGCGCCAACACGCGGCAGCATCACTACCAGCTCACTGCCTACGCGGATCGGACGGGAAAGCTGCTCGCTTTGGACGCTGTCATCACCATCGACGGCGGTGCGTATTCCTACTATCCGTTCTTCGTCGGTCTGGAACCTGGCCAGGCGATCGGTAACCTGCCGGGCCCCTACACCTTCCGCGGCTATCGCTGCGAGACTTTGTGTGTCGCAACCAACAAGCCGGGCTTCATGGCCTACCGCGGCGTGGCGCGCACCGGCGTGTGTTTCGCGATCGAACTTCTCATGGATGCCGTGGCGCGTGAAGTGGGCCGAGAGCCCTGGGAGGTCCGCATGGACAACCTGGTCCCCGCCGCCGCCATGCCCTACGTCAACGTGGCCAACAAGCACTTTGACAGTGGCGACTTTCCCGCGAGCCTGCGCCGAGCCGTGGAGATGATCGGACTCGCTGCAGTCCGCGAGCGGCAAGCCCGGGGAGAGCCGGACGGACGCCGGATCGGGTTCGGAACGGCAACTTATACGGAGCAGTCTGCCCACGGCACGACTGTTTTCGCCAACTGGGGGTTGCCGGTTGTGCCTGGCTTCGATCAGGCGGTCGTCAGGATGACCGCGGATGGCGGACTGGAAGTGCGCGTCGGCGTGCACTCGCATGGCCAAGGCATGGAGACCAGCTTTGCGCAGATCGCCAACGATGTACTTGGCATTCCTGTGTCCCGGATCCGGGTCGTGCATGGCGACACCGCGCTCACGCCCTTCTCCTCGGGCACCTACGCCTCCCGGGCCACCGTCATGTCGGGCGGCGCCATCTCGACGGCGTGCAAGGAACTGTTGCCTCGCATCCAGTCGATCGCCGGGTATCTCATGGGCGTGGACCCGCAGACCGTCGCATTGGTCGAGGGGTTCGCCGTCGCCGGGGAAAAGTCGATTCCCCTGTCCACAGTGGGCGGCGCGTGGTATCTCACGCCACAGGACCTGCCCGAGAACGTTCATCTCGGTGGACTGGAGGTTTCGCGTGCGTACAAGCCCAAAGTCGACACGGGTACCTTCACGTATGCCACCCATGCCGTCGTTCTCGCCGTCGATACGCAGACTGGCGAGGTCGAGATCCTCGACTACGTCGTCGTCGAGGATTGCGGCACCATGGTCAATCCGATGATCGTGGAGGGGCAGACCATCGGGGGCATCGCGCAGGGCATCGGCACCGCGATGTATGAAGAAAGCCCATACGACGACCAAGGCCAGCCCCTGGCTTCCACGCTGGCCGACTACATCTTGCCTGGCGCCACGGAAGTGCCGCGCATCCGTATCGAGCACTTCGAGACACCTTCGCCTCACACCGAATTCGGTGCCAAGGGCGTGGGGGAGGGGGGTGCAATCGCGCCGCCGGCGGTGATCTTCAATGCCGTAAACGACGCGTTGCGAGGCACAGGTGCTGCCGAGGTGCTGATGACGCCCCTGACACCGCGTCGCTTGCTCAAGGCCCTCGAAAGCGCGAAGCTAGAAGCGGAGGTCGTCAGATGAAGGCTGCGAAATTTGCATACACGCGGGCCTTCGACGTGGATGAGGCGATCGAGTTGCTGGCCAACGGCGGCGGCACGGCAAAGGCGATGAGTGGAAGTCAATCCTTCGGTCCGATGCTCAACTTGAGACTGGCGCGACCGGCTCAAGTGGTCGACGTCGCCAATATTGCAGCGCTGCGCGCGGTCAGTCGCAAGGACGAGTGGGTCGAGATCGGCGCAGCCGTCACGCATGCCGAGATCGAGGATGGCGTGTACCCGCCGCTGGCGGCGCATCCCATGCGTCAGGTCGCAGGAGGGATCGCTTACCGGGCGATCCGCAGCCGCGGCACCGTCGGAGGTAGCTTGGCGCATGCAGATCCTGCAGCGGACTGGGTCGTGACGCTCGCTGCACTTTGTGCGCGCATCGTGGTCAGGTCGCCGCGTGGAGAACGCACGATCGAGGCGGACGGCCTCATGCTCGGCGCCTATACGACGGTGCTCGAGGCTGACGAGTTGATCGTGGCCATTCTTGTGCCATCCGAGACGCCCACGACGCGCTGGGGGTATCACAAGGTCTGCCGCAAGCCTGGCGAATTTGCCGAGGCCAGTGCCGCAGCTTATTTCGATGTCTCGCGCAAGCGTGCACGCGTCGTTCTGGGGGCCACGGACGGCCCACCGATCCTGTTGAATGAATTCGCAGTGGAAGTTGCCAGCAAGGGTGCGCAGGCTGCAGAGCGTGAAAAGGTCCACGCGGCCGTCAGCGCCGCTCTCCCTGATCGCGATGCCATCGACCGGAAGCTCTTCACGGCCTGCGTCGAGCGCGCACTCGAGCAATCCGACGTTTTTTCCAACCTCAAGATTGCGGAGTAAGCAGACTTGGACTCCATCTCTATTCAGGTCAATGGCCGCGGCTACAGCCGGCGCGCCGAGCCGCGGATGCATCTCGGCGACTTCCTGCGGGACGAACTGCGCCTCACAGGAACCCACCTTGGCTGCGAGCATGGCGTCTGCGGCGCCTGCACGGTGCTCGTCAACGGGCAACCGACACGCTCATGCATCACTTTTGCCGTGGCGTGCGAGGGCCAGGAGGTCACCACCATCGAGGGCTACGACGATGATGCAGTGATGCAGAGGCTGCGCCCGGCGTTCACGCGTCACCATGCATTGCAGTGCGGCTTTTGCACACCCGGAATGCTCACCACGGCGCGTGACATCGTGCTCCGCGTGCCCCATGCCGACGAGGCGCGCGTGCGCCTCGAGCTGTCCGGGAACCTGTGCCGTTGCACCGGATACCAGGGCATCGTGGACGCCATCCTGGATGTGCTGCAACAGCAGCGTGACACCCCCGACACGCAAGTCGAAAACCTGCGAAAGGCACTGAGCTTGCCGCGGACCATTGCAGTGGACCGGCTCACGTCACCGAATCAGGCGCAGCTGCCCGCCCGATCCCCCGCCAAGCCGCCAGCGGCGGATCCGGTGGCTTCCGCGGAAATGGCGGAGGTCGATCCCGTCGCGATGGCCAAGGCCAAGGCCAAGGGCAACGCGATCGAAGTGCATTTCGATGTGCCCTATCCGGCGGATCAGGTGTGGGAGTTCATGGGCGACCTGCCTGCGGTTGCCTCCTGCTTGCCCGGTGCAACCATCGACTCGCACGAAGGGGAGAGGGTCAAGGGCACCATCGCGATCAAGTTCGGTCCGATGTCGGCGGCCTTCGCCGGTGCAGCGCGGCTGGAGCGTGACGACGTTGCCAGGCGCGCAGTGCTGCGTGGTGCCGGCCAGGACAGCCTGAGCAAATCGCGCACCCAGGGAGACATCATCTATCGCCTGGAAGCACTGTCGGCCGGCAGCACCCGTGTCCACGTGGACATGATCTATGCCCTTCAGGGTCCGCTCGCTCAATTCTCGCGCTCCGGGCTCGTGAAGGATTTCGTGCGCCGCATGGTCGCGGACTTTGGAAAGCAGATCACGCGAAGGCTGGGCGGGCATACGGGTGCTTCCAGCGAACCACAACCCACGGTTTCCGTCGCCGGGATGATGTGGAGCGTGCTCTGGAGTCGTATCCGTGGCTGGTTTGGAAAGTCGCCGCAGGCCTGACATGGGTCGCTTTCTTCATGGCTATCACGTCCGAGCGAACGGGGTGCGGCTGCACCTCTTGCGCTACGGAGGGCAGGGCCCTCGACTGCTCCTGTTGCCCGGAATCACAAGCCCCGCGATCACGTGGGGCTTCGTCGCCGAGCGTTTGGCGCGGCACTTCGACGTCCATGTCCTTGACTTCCGTGGGCGCGGTCTGTCCTTCAGCGCGCCCGGGATGGACGCGAGCCTTGACGCCATGGCGGCCGATGTGCTGGATCTGCTGGGCGTCCTGGGGTGGTCGTCCGTGACGGTACTGGGTCACTCAATGGGCGCCCGCGTGGCGATTCGCGCCGCAGCGCTCGATCCGGGACGCATGGCCAGGCTGCTGCTGGTCGATCCGCCAATGTCCGGCCCGGGCCGCCGACCTTACCCAGTCCCTCTGTCTTGGTATGTCGAGTCGATCCAAATGGCTGTCAGCGGCATCACGGCCGAAGAGCTTCGCCCCTATGCACCCACTTGGACAGACGAACAAGTGCAGCTTCGGGCCGAATGGCTTCATACGTGCGACCAGGGTGCCATCGTCCAGGCGCATGCTGGCTTCCACAAGGACGACATTCATGCTGATCTACCCAAACTGCAGACGCCTGGACTTCTGATGGCGGCGGGGCGAGGAGGGGTGATGCTGCCGGAAGATTTGGCGGAAATCGAGGCTCTCGCGCCTGGATTGTTGCAATGCACCGCATTGAACGCTGGGCACATGATCCCGTGGGATGACGAGGAAGATTTCCACCGCTTGCTTGGTGAATACCTGAAGGTCGACCTGCGCTAGGGCAACCTGAAGCGCGCTTGTTTCCATTCACAAGCAGGGGAGTCGATAAACTCGTCGGCCGCCACTATCAGCGATCTCGAGACAATGACAAAGCGCTCTCCCGCTCACAAAAAGACACCCGGTTCCGCCGAAGTGACCAAGCCCCCGGTCCTGGAGCCCTTCAATCCATTGCGCCAAGTCATGTGGCGCCGCCCGGGTTTCCTCATCCGCAGGTTGACCCAGATCGGACAGGCGATCTTTTTTGATCTATGCAAGTCCGAAAGCATCACTCCGCTGCAGGTCGGCATGCTGACGGCGCTTTCGATGAACCCTTGGCTGGATCAGAAAGCGATCGGTCGAGAGCTTTCGCTGGACCGGACAACGACGGCGGAAGTTCTGAAGCGTCTCGGTGACAAAGGGTTGGTCGAAACCCGCGTCAACCCGGACGATCGTCGATCAAGGCTTTCGGTAATCACCACGGATGGACTCAACCTGATCAACGACTTGCAAGAAAGCATTCACCGCTCTCAAGAACTGCTGATCGAACCGCTGTCGCCAGAAGATCGCGTTGTTTTCATGAGGTTGCTCGCGCAGCTCGTGGATGCTCATGAAAGGAAGGAAAAGGAAAGTTGAGATGAGCTACACCGCCCCCCTCAAGGACATGCTGTTCGACATCGAGCACCTGGCCAACATCGGCGAGATCGCCAAGCTGCCCGGCTTCGAAGACGCCGGCCTCGAGACCGCGCAGGCCGTGCTCGAGGAATGCGCGCGCTTCAACCAGGACGTGGTTGCGCCGCTGAACGTGGCGGGCGACCGCAACCCGTCGTCCTTCAAGGACGGCGAGGTCGTGACCACGCCGGGCTTCAAGGAAGCGTTCGCGCAGTACGTGTCGGGCGGCTGGCAGGGCCTGCAGCATCCGGCGGACTTCGGCGGCCAGGGCCTGCCCAAGACCATCGGCGCGGCCTGCGGCGAGATGCTCAACTCGGCCAACATGAGCTTCGCGTTGTGCCCGCTCCTGAGCGACGGCGCCATCGAGGCGCTGCTCACAGCCGGCTCCGACGAACTGAAGGCGGTGTACCTGGAGAAGCTGGTGAGCGGCCAGTGGACCGGCACCATGAACCTCACCGAGCCGCAGGCCGGCAGCGACCTGGCCATGGTGCGCAGCCGCGCCGAGCCCCAGGCCGATGGCACCTACAAGGTGTTCGGCACCAAGATCTTCATCACCTACGGTGAGCACGACATGGCCGAGAACATCGTGCACCTGGTGCTGGCCCGCGTCACCGGCGCGCCCGAAGGCGTGAAGGGCATCAGCCTGTTCGTGGTGCCCAAGTTCATCGTCGGCAAGGACGGGTCCCTGGGCGAGCGCAACGACGTGCACTGCGTGAGCATCGAGCACAAGATGGGCATCAAGGCCTCGCCCACGGCGGTGCTGCAGTACGGCGACAACGGTGGCGCCGTCGGTTATCTCGTAGGCCAGGAGAACCGCGGCCTCGAGTACATGTTCATCATGATGAACTCGGCCCGCTATGCCGTGGGCATGCAGGGCATCGCCATTGCCGAGCGCGCCTACCAGCACGCCGTGGCCTACGCCAAGGACCGCGTGCAGAGCCGCCCGGTCGACGGTTCGATCAACGCCAGCGCGCCGATCATCCACCACCCCGACGTCAAGCGCATGCTGATGACCATGCGTGCCTGTACCGAAGGCTGCCGCGCCATGGCGAGCGTGGCTGCCGCCGCCTACGACGCCGCGCACCATCACCCCGATGCGGACGCGCGCAAGCAGAACCAGGCGTTCTATGAATTCATGGTGCCGCTGGTCAAGGGCTACAGCACCGAGATGAGCCTGGAAGTGACCTCGCTGGGCGTGCAGGTGCACGGCGGCATGGGCTTCATCGAGGAGACCGGCGCGGCGCAGTACTACCGCGATGCCAAGATCCTGACGATCTACGAAGGCACCACCGCGATCCAGGCCAACGACCTCGTGGGCCGCAAGACCGCGCGCGACGGCGGCCAGACCGCCAAGGCCATCGCCGCGCAGATCGAGAAGACCGAGGGCGAGCTTGCGAAGCACGACAGCGCAGCGGCCGCCGCGGTGCGGAAGCGCCTGAAGGCCGCACGCGAGGCCTTCGTGCAGGTGGTCGATTTCGTCGCGGGGCAGACCAAGGCATCGCCGAACGCGGTGTTCGCGGGCAGCGTGCCCTACCTGATGCTCGCGGGCAACCTCATGGCCGGCTGGCAGCTCGCACGCTCGCTGGTCATCGCGGAAGACCTGGCCTCGCGCAACGTCGATACCGCCTTCATGCAGGCCAAGGTGGCCACGGCGCGCTTCTATGCCGAGCACATCCTGAACAAGGTGCCGGGGATGCGCGACAGCATCGTCGAGGGTGCGGAGAGCGTGACGGCGCTGCCAGCCGATATGTACTGACGAAAATGATGTGCAGGCGAAGCTCTTTTTGCCAAGCATCGATTCCTCGTTCTTGTGGCCGTCGGGACGGAACGGCCGTAGCCGGCCACAAGACGTCGGTCAGTCTGTACACGAATTCAGCCTCCGGAACTGGAGCGCCATGGGCGTTCAGCTCTGCCAGCAGTTCCTTTGAGCACCTACCCCAGAGATCCCGTTGGCAGGTGCGACGCCTCGTGCAATTGCTGGTGGGCCAAGCCATCCCACACGATGGGCTGTTGGTTTTTCGCGTGTAGATAGTGGTGGGTAAACACCGCCAGGTAGGCCTCCAGCGTTTGCTCGGCAACGCGTTCGCCCGCGAGCTTCATGCACAGGGCGGCCACCTCGCTGGTGCAAAGGTGGTCGGTGCGCCCGGAGCTGCGCAGCTTGTATTGCGATGTCCGGTCGGGCTCCAGGCTCAACACCGGCAGTCGGTCCAGGTAAGGGCTTCTTCGGAACATCTTGCGCGCCTCGGACCAGGTCCCATCCAGCACGATGAAGAGCGGGCGCTTCTGCCGAGCGTCATCCAAGAGGCTGTCGGGAGGATCAACGGTGCGCACCACCCGTTCGGGCGCTGCGTACTGGCCCGGAAACACGACGTAGGGCTGCCATTGCGGGTCACTCAACAAGGCCAGGAGGTCTCGGTCGGCGTCGGTGCGCGTCCACCCAAAGGCGAAGGTATCGGCCACCACATCGGCGACCAACCAGCCCGTGTTGCTCGGTTTGAGCGGCTCGATGTCCGCCATGAGCAAACACACCCCTGCGCGCGTGGGTCAACGAAGGGCGCACGGAACACATGCAATGGCTGGGCACCAGCCGGCAGTCCACGCAGCGCTCGCGCTTGAAGCCGCCACGGGCAAGAAAGGGTTTGGAGCTGCGCGCCAGGCGGGCGGAGCGCAGGCGGGCGACTGCATGGGGCATGCGGAGATTCTCGGGCATCCTGGAACGGCAAGCGGTCCGGAACCGAACAGACATCATTGCACGGGCCCTCGAACGTCGGCTACCCGTCGAAATCAGCAGCGCGGCAAACGACCGGTTGAGGCCGAATGTTGCCTTTCCCACTTAGCTCCACTACGGATACCAAACAAGTGAGGAGCCCTCTGACAGCGCACCCTCATAGTGCTTCTTGAACGCATGCATCCGCGGGTCGTTGAGCGATTCAACCTCGATCGGTCGCCCAGCGGCGACGTGCACTTCGATGAATCCAAATCGCGCCAGCTCTGATGTGGCTTTGTCCTCTCGAGAGATATTTTCTTCTTGTGCCAGAAAAAGCATAAGCCTATGTGTGGCACCGAGGGTGGGCGCTTCCCATTCGTAGTCGCCTTCTCCGGCGTACGTCGCCTCAGCCCCGTAAACATAAATCTTGGTCATGCTGGCTCGCAACCGTGTGAAACTGCAGACATTGTCGATCGGGACAAGGCTTGACTTGCTCGGCTCGAAAACGTTGCAGCAGGAGTACGCCTAACCTCAGAATTTCAACCTGACTCTAAGGCGGAATCCGCCAATCGGAACGGCTGAGTGAAGCGGACACCGTTGAACGTGTGTGTACAGCATTTGCAACTCGGAGCCAGGCTGGACGGTCCGAGCTTCGGATTGACTCGTAGCAGAAGGCCGTCGTCGACATAGAGGCCACTGTAGTAGGACGACTCCCCCACGCGAACGAACTCACGACGATCGCGTTCAGTCAACGCAACCAACCAGAAAATCGGCTCGGGACGATCGAGCCGGCTAGCCGCTTCTGAGTAAATCTCGTTCCAAGACTTGCCTACATTCGCCAGCAGGAACTTGAAAAGAGGCGTGTAGTCACGGCCGCGATGCACGTTGGCGTGCATTGAACTTCGCTTTGCGTCGGAGAGGGCTTGGTCCTTTGCGTGTCGCTGGTCGCGATAGTCTCCACCGATCCTTCTTTGCGGCCGGTGGGCCGTTGTATTCTCCTTGCGAAAGAGGGGGGGACTTGTGCATTTTGAGGAAGAGCGAATGGGAGGGGCACAGCCAACTTCAGCGACTGGCCAAATGCTCGCCAAGGGCTATCGGACGTGCCCGGCAAGTTCGTCGACCAGCTTGTGTGCATCACGCAAGCCTTCGAGCTTGAGCGGAGGTCTCCCACTGAAAACCAGTTTGATGGGCTCGAATCTGGATGCTTGTCGAGCCGATTCAAGGTCTTTCAGGAAGAGACGATGCTCGTCTACCGCGGACCGGAAAACGAGGTAGCCGTCGACGACTTCAACCTCGAAGTCTTCGGCCGATTTCATGTTCTGGGCATGAATCTGGTCGAGCTTCCAATGAAAAAAAGCGGATGCGCCGAAGGCGAGGGCGGCGAGAGGTGCTGCGCGGATCCCCAGCTGCGAGATTGATACGACGAAGACACCTAGCGCGATTGAATGGCCGTAGAACATCCTCAAGTTCTTTTGACCTTCCAGTCGCTCCAGGTAGACAGGATCCAGTCGGTAGATCATTCGCGCGAATAGGGCTTCATCGTTGGGCGCGAATGTAGCCAATGGTCGGGCGCCGGTGACGACGCCCGGGAACGAAACCCGGTGGCCGTGACGAAAGTCCGATTTTGTCGCGTCCTGGGAGAACACATGACACCCACAGTCACGCGCAACGCTGCGCCTACTTTTGGACGGACGCCCGTTCGGACCCCACGCCAGAGCCACGCCGCGAGGTGCATGGCCCATTGAAGCGAAGTTCCGGCGCCTCAGGGCGCCGCCCTCACTGCGCCACGCGGATGTTGGCGTCCTTGATGATCTTTGCGTAGATGGCGGCATCCCCGCGCACCACCTTCTGGAACTCTTCGGGCTTGCCGCCCGCCACCTGCAGGCCCAGCGCCTCGATCTTGGCGCTGACCTCCGGCAGGTGCACGATGCGGTTGATCTCGTCCGAGAGCTTCTGCACCACGGGGGCCGGCGTGGCGGCCGGCAGGAACACGCCGAACCAGCCATACGGATCGAACGAGTGGTAGCCCAGTTCGGCAAAGGTGGGCACGTCGGGCAGGCCGGGCATGCGCTGCGTGCCGGTCACGGCCAGCGGCCGCATCGACTTGAGGTGCGGCCGCGCGGTCGCGCTGTCGATGAAGGCCGAGGCGAGCTGGCCGCCCACCAGGTTGGTCACGAGCGGCGCGGCGCCCTGGAACGGCACGTGCACCAGGTCGATGCCGGCCTGCATGTTGAGCAGCGCCCCCTGGATGTGCGAGGAGGTGCCCGCGCCGTAGCTGCCGAAGTTGTACTTGCCCGGGCTGGCCTTGACCAGCGCGATGAAGCTCTTCAGGTCCTTGGCCGGTGAGTCGAGCGGCACGGCCAGCATGCTGGGGCTGCGCGCGATCATCGTGACCGGTGCGAGGTCCTTCAGCGGGTCGTAGGGCAGCTTTTCCATGAGCGTCGGCTGCTGGATCAGCGCGGTGATGGCAATCAGCACCGTGTAGCCGTCCGGCGCCGCCTTGGCAACGACGCTGTTGCCGATGGTGCCGCCCGCGCCGGGCCGGTTCTCCACCATCGCGGTCTGCCCCCAGGCTTCCTGCAGCTTCTGGCCGATGGTGCGCGCGAGCGTGTCGGTGGCGCCGCCGGCGGGGTAGGGCACGATCAGCTTGATCGGCTGCGCCGGGTAGGGCGTTTGCGCCAGTGCCGGCGCGGCCAGCAGCGCAGCCAGGCCGGCGGCCAGGCAGAGTCTTCGCATCTTCGATGTCTTCACGGTGTTTTGTCTCCTCGGGTGGATCGGAAAAATTTCAGCGCATCGCTTCGCGCACGCAGATGCAAGTCACAGGGCCTCCGCGGTGCCCAGCACGGCGGTGGCCTGGCTCGACAACATGCCGCCGTTGCCATGCGCGACCGCGGTGCGCGCGTTCTTCACCTGGCGCTCGCCGCAGTCGCCGCGCAGCTGGCGCACCGCTTCGATCAGCGCAAAGATGCCGTACATGCCGGGGTGCACGCACGAGAGCCCGCCGCCGTTGGTGTTGACCGCGAGCCTTCCGCCCGGCGCAATGGCGCCCTCGGCCACGAAGCGGCCGCCCTCGCCCTTGGGGCAGAAGCCCAGGTCTTCGAGGAACAGCAGCGTGTTGATGGTGAAGGCGTCGTACAGCTGCACCACGTCCATGTCCTTGGGCGCGAGGCCGGCCATGGCAAAGGCCTCGCGGCCCGACTGGCTGGCTGCGGTGGTGGTGAGGTCCGCCATCGATGAGATCTGCCGGTTCCACACCGCCGTGGCGTTGCCCAGCACATAGACCGGCTTTTTCGGCAGGTCCCTGGCGCGTTCGGCGCTCACCAGCACGCAGGCGCCCGCGCCATCGGTGACCAGGCAGCAATCGCGCACGCCGAGCGGATCGGACACCATGCGCGCGCCTAGTACTTCTTCGCGCGTGAGCGGCTCGCGCATGAAGGCCTCCGGGTTGAGCCCGGCCCAGGCACGTGCCGCCACCGCCACGTCGGCGAGCTGCTCGCGCGTGGTGCCGAACTCGTGTATGTGGCGCGATGCCGCCAGCGCGTAGGCCGAAACGGGCAGCATCGGCTCGTAGGGATGCTCGTAAGGCTGCGGGTCGAGAAAGCGCCGTGCCGCCACGATCTCGCGCCGGCCGAAGGCGGCGCTGCGCTGCGCGCTGCCGTAGCAGATGAGCACCGCGCTGCACTGGCCCGAACGGATGGCCTGCATCGCAGGCAGCAGGTGCGCGATGAAGCTGCTGCCGCCCAGCATGGTGCCGTCGATGTAGCGCGGATTGAGGCCCAGGTATTCGACCACCGGCAAGGCCCACATCGCGGCCGAGGCGCTCGCGGTGCAGAGGCCGTCGATGTCGCGCATCTGCAAGCCCGCATCGGCCACGGCCGCGCGCGCGGCGCGTGCGAGCAGTTCCATGTCGGTGAAGCCCGGCATCTCGCCGCAGCCGAAGGTGGCGGCGCCTGCGATCGCGGCGCTGCCGCGCAATGCCTTGAGTCCAGCGCTCATGCCGCTACTCCTTCGATCGCATCGAACAGCACCAGCCCGCGGCCATCCTTCACCTGCACCCGCGCCTTCACGCGCTGGCCGATGCGCACGGCGCCGGGCGCGAGGTTCTCGATGCGGCTCATGAGCCGCACGCCCTCGTCGAGCTCGACCAGGCTGACGTTGAGGTCGCCGCCGTCGGACGGCTTGCGCCGCACGGTCGTCACCGCATGCACGGTGCCGAGCCCGCCGGGTGTCTTCCATTCGAGCGCCGCGCCGCCGCAGTGCGGGCAGTTCTCGCGCGGGTAATAGACATGGCGGCTGCAGTCGCCGCAGCGCTGGAGCAGGAAGCGGCCGGCGTCCAGCTCGCCTTGATGGAAGGCCTGTACGCCGGTGGTGTTCTCGGTCATGGGTTCGGTTCCTTGTTCGCGGGCCATTGGAAGGCCAGCGGCTTCTTGTCGAGAAAGCGGTGCACGGCGTCGCGGTGCTCGGCGCTGCCGAAGGCCAGCGCCTGCACGTTCGCCTCGGTGTCGAGCAGCGCGGCCAGCGCGCCCGCATCGCCGGTTGCGCGCTTGACCAGGCTCACCGCGAGCGGCGAGGCGCCGGCAAAGCTTTCGGCCAGCGCCAATGCGCGCGGCAGCAGCTGCTCGGGCGCATGCAGTTCCATGGCGATGCCGAGTTCGCGCGCCTCGGCGGCGCCAACCTCGCGTGCCGACAGCATCAGCTCGCGTGCGCGCTGCGCGCCCACCACGCGCGGCAGCGTGTAGAAGGCGCCGCAGTCCGGCACCAGGCCCAGCTTCAGAAAGGACATGCAGAAGCGCGCACGCGGGCTCGCCAGCACGAAGTCGGCCGCGAGCGCCAGGCTGAAGCCCGCGCCATAGGCCGCACCATCGACCGCGGCGATCACGGGCTTGTCGAGCAGGACCAGTTCGCTGAACCAGCGTTGCGTGGCCTGCATGCGGCCGCGCCAGCCGGCGTTGTCGAGCTTCGCATCGGCAATGCCGCGCAGGTCGCCGCCCGAGCAGAACTGGCCGCCAGCGCCGGTGAGCACCAGGGCGCGCACCTCGGTGTCGGCGCTCACCTGTGCAATGGCCCGTGCGAGGTCGTCGCGCATGACGGGGGTGAAGGCGTTGCGATTGGCGGGCGTGTCGAGCGTCAGCAGCGCGGTGCTGCCGTGGCGCTCGTAGCGCAGTGCGGTGAAATCGTTCGTCAAGTGGGCTCCTGGGCGGCGGCGCGATGGGCTTCCTGCAGCTCGCGCCAAAGAATCTTTCCGGTGCCGGACTTCGGGAGGCGGTCGAGAAACTCGACCACGCGCGGCGCCTTGTAGACGGCCATGCGTTCGCGGCACCATGCGACGATCTCTTCCTCGCCGACAAGGCCGCGCTGTGCGGGCTTGAGCACCACCAGCGCCTTGACCGACTCGCCGCGTTTGCCGTCGGGCACCGCGATCACGCAGGCCTCGTGGATGGCCGGATGCTCGTACATCGCGTTCTCGACCTCGGTGGGCCACACCTTGTAGCCCGAGGCGTTGATCATTCGCTTGAGACGGTCGCGCAGGAAGAAGTAGCCTTCCTCGTCCATCGAGGCCAGGTCGCCGGTGCGGAAGAAGCGCTGGCCGCCGATCTCGATGAAGGCCTCGCGGTCGGCCTCGGGGTTGCGCCAGTAGCCTTTCATGACCTGCGCGCCGCGCGTGACCAGCTCGCCGGTTTCTCCGGGTGGTAGTTCCTCGAACGTGACCGGATCGACGATGCGCGAATCGACACCCTGCGTGGGCATGCCCAGGCACTGGCGCTTGCCGCGCGCGGGCGGGTTCGCATGCAGGAACGAGGCGGTCTCGGTCAACCCGTAGCCTTCGTTGTACGAAAGGCCATGGCGTTGCTGGAGCATCGCGGCCACGGCTTCGGGCATCGCGGCGCCACCGCCCGACAGAAGCGCGAGGCTGGAGAGGTCGCGCTGGTCTGCTTCAGGGTGGGAGAACAGGTCGATCACCATCGCCGGTGGTGCCGACCAGGCCGTGACCGCATGGCGCTCGATCAGGCGCGCGGCCATGGCCGGGTCCCAGCGCGGCATCATCACTGCCGTGGCCCCGAGGAACATCGGCAGGTTCATGCCGTTCTGCAGGCCCAGCATGTGGAAGAGCGGCGCGACGGCGAGCGTCACGGTCTCCACGTGCAGCTGCTTCCACACCGCCGAGGATGCGAGCGAAGCCAGCAGCGTGGCATGCGTGTGCATGCAACCCTTGGGATGGCCTGTGGTGCCCGAGGTGTAGGGCAGCACCGCGAGATCGTCGGGCGACAGCGGCAGATCGGCGGGCACGAGGCCGGGCGCGATCGCCTGTTCGAAGCCATGCAGCCGCGCATCGTCGAGCGGCGCGCGCGGCGCCGTGACCCACTCGGGCAAGACGTCGTCGCCCACACTCGCATCGACCGCATCGGCGTAGGCATGCACGAGCACGGCGCGCAGCTCGCCGTCGCCTTCACCAAGGGTGAGCGCGGCCAGCAGGTCCTGCGCGACGCAGGCCACGCGCGCGCCGCTGTCGAGCGCATGGTGGCGCACCTCCGCGGCCTTGCTCATGGGGTTGACCGGCACCACCACGCCGCCGGCGCGCAGCACGGCATAGAAGGCCGTGACGAACTGCGGGCAGTTCTGGCTCGCGAGCAGCACGCGGTCGCCCGGCGCCACGCCCAGGCGCTGCTGCAGGTAGGCAGCCAGGGCATCGACGCGCTCGCGCAGCCGCGCGTAGGCAAGGGTGGTGCCGCAGTAGGCGATGGCCGGCTTGTCGGGATAGCGCCTGGCGGCGGTGTCCAGGTAGTCGGGCAGCCTGGCGCGTGGCACGCGCAGATGGCGTGCCACGCCCTTGGGCCAGAAGCGGAAGTGCGGCGGCTGACCGGCTGTGGCGCTCATTGTTTTTCGAGCGCGCGGGCGATGATCTCTTTCATCACCTCGTTGGCGCCGCCGTAGATGCGGCCGACCCGCACGTCGGCATACAGCCGCGCGATCGGGTATTCGTTCATGAAGCCGTAGCCGCCGTGCAGCTGCAGGCATTCGTCGACGATGCGGCAGCAGGTGTCGGTGGTCCACCACTTGGCCATGGCTGCGGTGGGCACGTCGAGCTCGCCGCGCATCAGGCGGGCGATGCAGTCGTCCACGAAGGCGCGCGCCACCTGCGCCTGCGTCTCGCACTCGGCCAGCTTGAAGCGGGTGTTCTGCATCTTCAGGAGCGGCTGCCCGAACACCTGGCGTTCGCGCACGTAGTCGAGCGTGTCCGCGATGGCGCGCTGCATGGTCGCCACCGCGCCGACGGCGATCAGCATGCGCTCGCGCGGCAGCTGCGCCATGAGCTGCGCGAAGCCGGCGCCCTCCTGGCCGCCCAGCAGGTTGTCGGCCGGCACGCGCACGTCTTCGAAGAACAGCTCGGTGGTGTCCAGCGTCTTCTGGCCCATCTTGTCCAGGAGAGGCCCGCGGCGGAAACCCGCCGTGCCCTCGGTCTCGACCATCAGCAGCGAGATGCCCTTGCCACCCGCCGCCGCATCGGTCTTGGCCGCGACGCAGACCAGGCCGGCATGCATGCCGTTGGTGATGAAGGTCTTGCTGCCGCTGATGCGCCAGTGCTCGCCATCGCGCCGCGCCTGCGTCTTGATGCGCTGCAGGTCGGTGCCGGCGCCGGGCTCGGTCATGGCGATGGCGGCCACCAGCTCGCCGCTGGCCATGCGCGGCAGCCAGCGCAGCTTCTGCGCCTCGGTGCCGTAGGCCAGCAGGTAGTGCGCGACGATGCCGCTGTGCACGTTGTTGCTGAAGCCCTGTGCCATCGCGCGCATCTGCTCCTCGCAGATCACCGCCTCGTGCAGGAAGCTGCCGCCGCCGCCGCCGTATGCCTCGGGGATGCTGGCGCACAGCAGGCCGGCCTGGCCGGCCTGGGTCCAGATGCCGCGGTCGGCGTGGTGCTGCGCGCGCCAGCGCGGTTCATGGGGCACGCATTCGCGCTCGAAGAAGCGCCGCGCGCTGTCACGCAGCATCTCGAGTTCCTCGTTCATCCACGGCCGCGTGGCAACGGCCCCGCCGGTCATGGCCGCCCGCCTCCGCAGACCAGCACCTGGCCGCTCACGTAGTTCGATTCGGGAATGCAGAACATGTAGACCGCGCCGGCCGCTTCCTGCGGCGTGCCGCCGCGGCCGAGCGGGATCATGGCTTCGGCGTTCTTGAGGATCTGCGGGTTGACGCCGACCTTGATCTGCCGGCCCTCGATGTCGATGCTCGCGCCCGCGCTGGCATCGGCCTCGGTCAGCCGGGTCTTGATGAGGCCGAAGGCCACGCTGTTGACCGTGACCTTGTAGCGGCCCCATTCCTTGGCCATGGCCTTGGTCAGGCCGTTGATGCCGGCCTTGGCGGCCGCGTAGTTGGCCTGGCCCGCGTTGCCGTACACGCCGGAGGTGGACGAGATGTTGACCACCTTGCGGAACACCTCGATCCCTTCGTCGGCTTCGCGCCGCGCGGCATCCCGGATGAAGCCGGACGCGGCACGCAGGATGCGGAAGGGCGCAGTGAGGTGCACCGCGAGCATGGCTTCCCACTGCTCGTCGCTCATCTTCTGCACCACGTTGTCCCAGGTGTAGCCGGCGTTGTTGACGATGATGTCCAGGCCGCCGTAGCTTTCGACGGCGGTGCCCACGAAGCGGTCGGCAAAGCCGTTGTCGGTCACGCTGCCGGCACAGGCGATGGCGCTGCCGCCCGCGGCCACGATGTCGTTGACGGTCTGCGCGGCCGGTTCGGCGTCCAGGTCGTTGATGACCACGCGCGCGCCGTCGCTCGCCAGCTTGAGCGCGATCTCGCGCCCGATGCCGCGGCCGGAGCCGGAGACGATGGCGACCTTGCCTTCGAGTTTTCTGTTGTTGCTGCTGCTGTTCATGGGGTGTCTCCTCGGGGATGTGTCAGGGCCAGGCGACGAGGGCTTCGCCACTCAGCTTGATGGCGCCGTCGGCGTTGGCGGTCGCGATCTTCAGGCGCACGCTGCGGCGGCCTTCGTGCTCGAACTTCTCGTCGACCGTGCCGGTGCAGCGGATGCGCTCGCCCACCAGGGTGAGCGCGGCAAAGCGCACGTCGAGCGAACGGATCGCCGTCTGCGGCACCCAGCAGGTCAACAGCCGCGCGAGCCAGGCCGCCGAGAGCATGCCGTGCGCAAACACATCGGGCATGCCGGCGGACCTGGCGAAGTCGATGTCGACGTGGATCGGGTTGTGGTCGCCCGAGGCGCCGCAGTACAGCGCCAGGTCGAGCCGGCTGATCGGCGGCAACACGAGCGGAGGCAGGGCATCGCCAGGCTGCAGCGCGCGCCAGTCGGGGAGTTTGGCGGTGGTCATCGTCGTGCTCCGGTCGTTCATTGGTTTCGCACCGCCGTGATGCAGCGCAATTCGGCCACGAGTTCATCACGCTGGTTGCTGACGCGTGTCTTGCGCACGACGAATTCGAGCGCGCCGTTCTTCTTGTCGTAGATGTCCTCGATGCGCTGGCGGAAGGTCAGCGTGTCGCCGGCATAGGCCATGGCGTGGTAGCTGAACCCCTGTTCGCCGTGCAGCAGGCTGCGGTAGTCCATGCCCAGCAGCTCGCGGATGGCCGCGGGGTTCGGCGCTTCCATCTCCAGGCAGAAGAAGAAGGTGGGTGGTACCGGCAGGCCCGGGTGCCCCGCATCGCCTGCCGCGGCTTCGTCGGTGTAGACGGGATCGGTCTGCCCCGTGGCCTTGGCGAAGAAGCGAAGGCGGCCTTTCTCCACAACCACCTGGAAGGGCGGAAGGTCGTGGCCGATGTGGCGGCGGTCGATCATCTCAAACCGCTTGGTACAGCGTGACGACGCAGGCGCCGCCGAGGCCCAGGTTGTGCTGCAGCGCGAGGCGTGCGCCTTCGACCTGACGCTGCTCCGCGCGGCCGCGCAGCTGCCACACCAGCTCCGCGCATTGCGCGAGGCCGGTCGCGCCGAGCGGATGGCCCTTGGACAACAGGCCGCCCGACGGGTTGGTCACCACGCGCCCGCCGTAGGTGTTGTCGCCCTCGACGATGAAGCGTTCGGCCGTGCCTTCGGGCGTGAGGCCCAGCGCCTCGTAGGTGATGAGTTCGTTGGCGGTGAAGCAGTCGTGCAGCTCGACCACGTCGAGCTCCTCGGGCCCGATGCCGGCGTCCTCGTACACCTGCCGGGCTGCGGCGACGGTCATGTCGTAGCCGACCAGCTTGCGCATGTCCTTGCTCTCGAAGGTGGAGGGCGTGTCGGTGGTCATGGCCTGGGCGGCAATCACCACGCGTTTGTCGAGGCCGTGCTTCTCGGCGAACTCGGCCGAGCAGACGATCGCTGCGGCCGCGCCGCAGGTTGGCGGGCAGCATTGAAAGCGCGTGAGCGGATCGAACACCACCGGCGAGGCCATGACTTCGTCGAGCGTCAGCGTCTGGCGGAACACCGCGAGCGGGTTGCGTGCGGCGTGCTGGCGCGCCTTCACCGAGATGCGGCCGAAGGTGTCGCGCCGGATGCCGTGCTGCGCGATGTAGTCGCGGCCGGCGCCGCCGAAGAACTGCGCGGCGCGCGGCGCTTCGGGAACGTAGCCCTGCTTCTCGGCCATCACATCGGCAAAGCGCGCCATCGGCGATGGCCGGTCGTCGTAGGCGCCCTTGAGCGCGCCGGGCTGCATCTGCTCGAAGCCGAGCGCAATGGCGCATTCGACCATGCCGCTCTCGACCGCCTGGCGCGCGAGGAACAGCGCGCTGGAGCCAGTGGAGCAGTTGTTGTTGAGGTTGAAGACCGGGATGCCGCTGAGGCCGACGCCGTAGATCGCGGCCTGCCCGGCGGTGGAGTCGCCGTAGACATAGCCGACATAGGCCTGCTGCACCAGCGAATAGTCGACGCCTGCGTCGTCGAGCGCGAGCCTGGCGGCGCGTGCACCCATCACGGTGTACGGGTCGCTGGCGCCGGGCTTGGTGAAGGGAATCATACCCACGCCGACCACATGGACGGGGCGTTGCATACGTGTCATGGAAACTCCTGATGGGACGCGGTGACGATGGAATGAGTCTCCGCCCGGGCACCGCGTCCGACAATCGCGGATCGGCCCAAAACGATTGGCCGAAACGCTCACCGGCGCGTTCGCGGCGCTGCGCTCACGCGGGGTCGCGGTAGCGGAAGGTGCCCATGGCGCGCGCCGCCACTTCGCCGCTCGCGTCGGTGACCGTGGCTTCGCAAAAGCACACCGAGCGCCCGCCGCCGGTGGCGCGTCCCTCGGCCTGCAGCACGCCGTTCGAAGGCCGCATGAAGGCGATGTGCATGTCGACGGTGACGACCTCGCGCGCATAGGCGACGCGCGAAAGCGCGGCATGCGCCATGGCGCTGTCGAGCAGCGTCATCAGCACGCCGCCGTGGCCGGCGGCATGGTTGTTCAGCAGCTCGGGGCGCAGCGCCACCGACACCAGCGACTCGCCGCCTTCGGCTCGCTCGACCCTGAGGCCGAGGTGCTCGGAAAACGGCACGTAGCGCTGCGGTCCGCTGCGCGGCCGGTCGTCGCCTCCGGGCGCCGTGCTCGCAAGCTGCAGGCTCATGGCGCGGCTCCCCGCTTCGACGCGGCAGCGGCGGCCGTGAAGTCGCGCGGCCCGGTCAGCGCGAGGCCGCCGTCCACGGGAATGACCGCGCCCGTGATGTAGGAGCCCCAGTCGCTCGCGAGCATCATCGCCATGCGGCTGATGTCCTCGATGCGGCCCAGCCGCTTGAGCGGCACGCGCTGGGCCATCGCGGCCATGGTGTCGTCGGTCGGTGCGAGCCGCTTCAGGCCCTCGGTGTCGGCGATGGGGCCGGGCACGATGGAGTTGATGCGGATGCCCTGCGGACCCCACTCCAGCGCCAGCACCTGCGTCAGCATGTCGACGCCCGCCTTGGCCGCGCACACATGGGCCTGGAACGGCGTGGGCGTGAAGGCCTGCCCGGCGGAGATCTGGATCACGCAGGCGCCGGGCTTGCGCAGGTGCGCGTGCGCGAGCCGCGCGACGTTGAAGCTGCCGAGCAGGTCGATGTCGACCACGGTCTTGAAGGCGTTGGGCGACATGTCGAGCGCGCTCGCAAGAAAGTTGCCCGCGGCGCCCGAGACCAGCACGTCGATGGGCCCGAAGCGTTCGGCGCCCGCTGCGAAGGCACGCTCCAGCGCCTCGGGCTGGCGCACGTCGGCCGGGATGCCTAGCGCCTCGGTGCCGAGTGCCTCGAGGCGCTGCGCGGCCGCGGCCACCTTGTCGGCCGAGCGGCTCAGCACCGTGAGCCGTGCCCCGGCACGCGCAAAGGCCTGCGCGATGCCGAAGTTGATGCCGCTGGAGCCGCCGGCCACGGCCACGTGGCGGCCCTTGAAATCGAATGCGGAAAAGTCCATGGGGTTCATTGCTCCTGTCACTCGGGCTTGAAGCCGATCTCGGCCAGCATCTTCCGTTCGCGCTCGAACTGTGCACGCGCGTAGTCGGCATAGCCCTCGCCGGTCATCAGCTTGGGCTGCATGTCGAACAGCTCCAGCTGCTGGAGGTAGGCGGGGTCGGCCGCGGCCTTGCCGAAGGCCGCGTGCAGCTTGGCGGCGATCTTCGGATCGAGGTTCTTCGGCGCCACCAGGCCCACCGGCGACTCGATCACCATGTCGTGGCCCAGCTCCTTCACGGTCGGCGCGTCGTAGCGCTTGAGCCGCTCCGCCGTGAAGGTGGCGAGCAGGCGCACCTTGCCGCCCTGCACCTGGGGTCCGAAGCCGGGATCGCCGTAGACGTCGAGATGGCGGCCGATCACCGCCTGGAAGGCCTCGCTGCCGCCCTTGTAGGGCACCAGGTTGAAGGAGGTGCCGGCCTGCCTGGCGAGCCGCTCGGCATAGATGCGGTTGATGCTGATCGCACCGACGTTGCCCCAGCTCACTGCGCCGGGCCGCTTCTTCGCGTCGGCCAGCAGATCGGGCAGCGACTTCCAGGGCGCGTCGGCGGCCACGACGATGCCGGTGGTGAGGCCGGCCAGCCCGATCAGGTAGGTGAAGTCCTTGAGCGGGTCCCAGGTCACCTTCTGCACCAGCGGCGCGCGGATCACCGAGTTGTGCATGACCGCGATCGTGTAGCCGTCGGCGTCGTTCATGGCCGCCAGCGATGCGGTGCCGGTGACGCCGCCCGCACCCGCCCTGTGCATCAGCACGATGGGCTGGCCCAGCTCCCTGGAGGCGGCCTCGGCCAGCGTGCGGAAGATCGGGTCGAAGGAGCCGCCCGGCGGGAACGGCAGCACGAGCTGGATCGGCTTGCTCGGATACGGGTCGGCGGCCTGCGCCAGCGGCGCGGCCAGCGCGCAGGCGGCCACCAGGGCCAGGGCCGCGCGGCGATGCATCTTCGTCATGGTGTTGTCTCCTGTCGTTTGAAATTTGCGGGTCATGAGGCTCATGCGGGTTGCGGCAGCGGCAGGTAGCGGAACGAGCCCTGCGCCCGCGCGACCACATGGCCCGCGTCGTCGCTGACCGAGGCGCGGCACCACGCCACGTTGGCGTCGTGCTGCACCACTTCGCCATCGGCCGTGAGGCGGCCGCGGCCCGGCGCGTGGAAACTGGTGTTGAGGTTGAGCGTGACGGCGGTGCGTTCGAAGTCGAACAGCGACACGGCGGCGCTGGCCATGACCACGTCGAGCAGCGTGACCAGCACGCCGCCATGCACGGCGCCGATGACGTTGCCGAGCTCGGCCCGCTCGTCGAGGACGAGGCGCGCGCGCCCGCCTTCGGAGAACTCGCGGCGCGCGTCCAGAAGCCGCATGAACGGCACCTGGCCGAACAGGTGGCGTCGGTCCGCGCCGGTGACGGGTTTCATCACGCCTGCACCCGTTCGCGCAGCACGTTCTTCAGCACCTTGCCCGCGGCCGACAGCGGCAGCTCGCGCATGAAGCTCACGGCGCGCGGGCACTTGTAGCCGGCCAGGCGCTCGCGGCACCAGGCGCGCAGCTCGTCGGCCGTGGCGGCACCCTCTCCGGCCAGCACCACCGCCGCGTGCACCGCCTCGCCCCAGCGCACGTCGGGCACGCCGATGACCGCCGCCTGCCGCACCTGCGGATGGCTGCGCAGCGCGGCCTCCACCTCGGCGCAGTAGACGTTCTCGCCGCCGCTGATGATCATGTCCTTGAGGCGGTCGACGATGAACAGGTAGCCGTCGTCCAGCATGCGGCCGGCATCGCCGGTGCGCAGCCAGCCATCGCGCAGCGCGGCGGCCGTGGCTTCGGGGTTGCGCCAGTAGCCCCGCATCACCATCGGGCCGCGCGCGAGGATCTCTCCCACTTCGCCGCGCGGCAGCTCGCGGCCGCTTTCGTCGGCGACGATGATCTCGGCACCGAGGCCTGCGCGGCCCACGGCATTGAGGCGGCCCAGCGCGCGCGCCTCGGGCCGGTGGTTGGCCGGCAGGTTGATGCACACCGCGCCCGCGGTTTCGGTGAGGCCGTAGGCCTGGAAGAACTCGGCATGCGGCCAGGCGGCCAGCGCGCGGTCGAGCAGGTCGGGCGGCATCGGCGCGGCGCCGAAGGCGATGCGCGTGAGGCTGCGCACGCGCTCGGCCGTGAACGAGGGATCGTCGAGCAATGACTGCAGCATGCTGGGCACCACGATGATGTCGCCGATGCGGTGCTCGGCAATGGCCTCGATCACCGCCGCGGGCCGGAACTGCGCCATGGTCACGCAGCTGCCGCCGACGATCAGCTGGCCGACGAGGCGCCCGAGCCCGGCCACATGAAACAGCGGCGCCACCAGCAGCGAGACCGAATCGGGCGCGTTGTTGAGCTCGGCGCCACGCGTCATCGACGCGGTCCAGAAGTTCGCGTGGCTCAGCATCACGCCCTTGGAGCGGCCGGTGGTGCCGCCGGTGTAGAGGATGGCTGCGAGCGCGTCGCCGCCGGTGCGCGTGTCGGCCAGCGGCTCCAGCGCGGCGGCTTCTTCTTCGAGCGCGCCGAGGCGCAGCAGCGGGGTCTCGCCGGCCGGTGCAAGAGTCAGCAGAGAGTCGTCCACGAGCAGCAGCGACGCTTCGCTGTCTTGCAGCGCATGCGCGAGCTCGGGCGTGCTCCAGCGGACGTTCAAGGGGCAGGCGACGGCGCCGAGCCACCAGCACGCGAGGATGGCGCTTACCAGCTGGTCGCTGTTGGGGGCGAGCAGCGCCACGCGGTCGCCGCGTGCAATGCCGCGCCGTGCCAGCGCGGCGGCCTGCCGTGCCACGCTGCCCGCCAGTTGCACGTGCGTCTGGCGCCGTGCGCCGCTGTCGCTCACGTGGGTGAGCGCCGTCATGCCGGAGTTGCGCTGGAGCGCGCGATGCAGGCCTTGGGTCAGGTACACGATGGGAGCCGCCGAGGGATAACGAAGATGCGGCACAGCTTATGGCGCACCGTGCGCCGCACCCATGGCGGGAAGCGCCAAAGGGCTTGGCGAAACCGCTCAGCGTTCGGGGCCGTGCGTGGCGCGGTACTCGCCGGGCGCCACGCCGGTCCACTGCTTGAAGGCGCGGTGGAAGGTGCTGGCTTCCGAGAAGCCCACGCGGTTGGCGATGTCGAGCAGCGGCAGCGGCGTGTGCAGCAGGTATTCGATGGCGGCGTCGCGCCGCAGCTCGTCCTTGATCTGCTGGAAGCCGCGGCCTTCGTCGCGCAGCCGGCGGCGCAGCGTCTGGGGCGTGACGGCGAGCGCATCGCCCACTTCTTCCAGCGACGGCAGCTCGCTGCCCAGCCGCTTGCGCAGCAGCCGGCGGATGCGCTCCGTGAGGCTGCTGGCGTCGCGGTACTTCACGATCAGGTTGGCCGGCGATCCAGCCAGGAACTCGCGCAGGCTCTGTGGCGATTGCACCACTGGCAGGTCGAGCCAGCGCGCCTCGAACGACATGCCGACATGCGCCTGGCCGTAGCGGATCGGCACCTGGTAGACCCGCGAGGTCTCCGTATTCGTCTGCTCGGCCGTGTAGTCGACCTCGAGCAGCGGAATGCGGCGCGCGACCAGCCATGACGATGCGTTGAAGGCAAACAGCATGAAAGCCTTCACCGCATAGTCCATCCGCGCATCGGCCTCGCGGCGCAGCACGAACTGCACGCGCGCGCTGCCGCCCTGCACCGTGAGGCGCGGCACGAAGTCGTCCAGCAGCAGGTGGTAGGCGGCAAAGCCGTCGCGCAGCGCCTCGCCGAGCGTGGCGCAGCGCACCAGCTGGCGCATGCACTGGCCGAAGCTGCCGGGCCGCAGCGGTTCGCTCAAGAGGCCCCAGATCTCGTCGCGCAGTTCGCGCCGCAGCGCGCGGATCAGCGATGCGTACTGGCGCTGCGAGATGCGCGCGAGCGGCGACTCCAGGAGCGAGGGCGCGATGCCCGCACGCACCAGCACGCGCGCCGGATCGACGCCGCGGTGGCGCGCGCCCATCAGGATGCTGTGCACCTGCTGGATGGCAACGGTGTGGTGGGTGGGCGTCATCGTTCGCGGCCGCTGCAATGCGGCCGTCGGGATTGTAGGCAGCGCTCCCGCAGGGGAGGGCGCTTCAATCGACGGCGCCGGCCGCGCGCAGGCCGGCCACGGCCGATGCGTCGAGCCCGGCCTGGCGCAGGATCTCGTCGGTGTGCTCGCCGGCGCGAGGGGCAGGGCGCGGCGGGGCGGGCTCGAAGCCGGTCATCTTGATGGGGCAGCCGAGCTGCGGCGGCGCCGCGTCGTCGGTGGCCACGCGCATGCCGCGCGCGCGGAAATGTGGATGTTCCAGCGTCTCGTCGATGCGCAGCACCGGCGTCACGCAGCCCACGCCGTCGTGGAACAGGTCGCGCCAGTGCGCGAGCGGCCGCGCGCGGAAGATGGCGGCCAGCGCGTCGCGCAGGCGCTCCTCGGTGGCGGCATCGCCGCTGCGGTGCAGCGGTGCGAGGTCGGGGCGCTCGAGCAGCCGGCACAGGTCCTGCCAGAACTTGGGTTCCAGCGCACCGACCGCCACCTGCCTGTCGTCGGCCGTGCGGTAGTAGCCGTAGCAGGCGAGGGCGCCCGTGAGCGCGCTGTGGCCGACGCGCGCCACCTGCCCGTGCTGGTGCAGGCCGGCCAGCGGCAGCACTGCATGGGCCAGCACGCCGTCGGCCATGGCGATGTCGACATGCCGGCCGCGGCCGGTTCGCGCGGCATCGAACAGCGCGGCCAGCATGCCGGCCACCGCGGTCATGGTGCCGCCCAGCAGGTCGGCCACCGGAAGGTTCGACAGGGCCGGGCCCGCGGCATTGCCGATCTGGTCGGCCACGCCCGCGAGCGAGGCGTAGTTCAGGTCGTGCCCCGGCGTGTCGCGCAACGGGCCGGTCTGGCCGAAGCCGCTGATGCTGCAATAGACGATGCGCGGGTTCACCGCCGCCACCGCGTCATAGCCCACGCCCAGGCGCTGCATCACGCCGGGCCGGAAGCCCTCGACCAGCACGTCGGCATCGCGGCACAGGCGAAGCAGCGTGGCCACGCCCTGCGCCTGCTTCAGGTCGATGCGGATCGCGCGCTTGTTGCGGTTGACGAGCGCGCGCACCGAGGGGCTTGCGTAGTCGCCGGCGCCGGTGTCTTCGATCTTGACGACGTCCGCGCCCAGGTCGGCCAGGTGCATGGTGCCCAGCGGTCCGGGCAGCAGGCGGGTCAGGTCGAGCACGCGCACGCCGGCGAGCGGCGCACCCGTGGATGCGCGCGCCGTGGATTCAGGAGAAGAGGTCATGTGGGCTGCAATCTAGGCGCTGTGCGGCAGCGCGGCAATGGCAGCAGCGCTCGAGCCGATTGGCGAAAAGCGTCAGGCGTGGTGCCTGCCTGCGTGCGGCGAATGGCTCCCGGAAGGTCTCCGGGCCACAATGAGCGCGGGCCGAATTGACTGCGGCCGCATTCGAGAGGACACACGATGGCAAGATTCATCCTGGTGCCGGGTGGCTGGCATGGAGGCTGGGCATTCGACGCGGTCGGCGATGCGCTTTTGCGCCAGGGCCATGACGTCCAGGCGCTCACTCTCTCGGGGCTCGGCGACGAGCCGGCGAGCGGAACCAATCTCGAGCGGCACATCGACGAGGTGGTGGAAGCCCTTCGCACGCGCGAGACGCAAGCCGTGCTCGCCGGCCATTCGTATGGAGGCATGGTCATCACCGGCGCGGCGGACCAGGAGCCCTCGCTGGTCAGGGCCATCGTCTATGCCGATGCGTACGTGCCGGAACACGGCGAGTCGGTCTGGGCACTCGCCGGGCCGGCCTACAGGGAGCGCTTCATCATGGGCGCCGCTGCGGACGGGTTGAACTGCGCGCCGCCGGCGCATCTGGACCGCCGGTGCCGTCCGCATCCGATCGCCACCTTCCTGCAGGCGATCGCGTTGACGGGCAACTGGCGCCTCGTGCGCAGCAAGGCCTTCATCGCGGCGTGCGGCTGGGAGGGCAGTCCGTTCGCCGATCTGTACCAGCGCCTGCAAGCGGACCCCGGATGGGCCACGCACGGCCTGGACTGCGCACACGATATCCCGCGGCTCGCGCCTGAAGCGCTCACGAAGATTCTCCTGGGGTACGCGTAGATCCAAAGGGTGCAGGCAGGCCGTGAGGCCGTACACATCTGCAACACCCTTTCCGCACGCCTCGGGGCACAATCGGCCTAGCCATGAGCACCACTGCCGAACCCTCGCCTTCCGCTGCGCAGGCCGCGCCGAAAATCCGCGTGCTGATTGCCGACGACCAGGCATTGATCCGCCGCGGCATGGCCATGCTGCTCGATGCCGCGCCCGACATCGAAGTGGTCGGCCAGGCCGCCGACGGCGTCGAAGCCGTGGAGCTGGCCCGCCGCGCGCGGCCCGACGTGGTGCTGATGGACCTGCACATGCCGCGCAAGGGCGGCGTGCTCGCCACGCGTGAGATCTCGGCCGCGCTGCCGCACACGCGCGTGATGGTGCTGACCACCTTCGACCGCGACGACCTCGTGTTCGACGCGGTGCGTGCCGGCGCGCAAGCCTACCTGCTCAAGGATGCCTCGGAAGAAGAGGTGCTGGACACGGTCCGCGCGGTGCATCGCGGCGAATCGCGGCTCACGCCGCAGATCGCGCGCAAGGTGATGGACCAGTTCCGCCTGCTCGCGGACCGCGTCGCGCAGGAGCCGGCTCCCGCACCCATGCCCGTGCCGGATGCGCGCGCCGAGGCCCAGGCCGGCACGTCGCCGCAGCCCGATGCGACCAAGCCGCTGACCGAGCGCGAGGCCGCGGTGCTCGAACTGATCGCCAAGGGCTACGGCAATCGGCAGATCGCCACCGCGCTGAACCTTGCCGAGGGAACGGCCAAGAACCACGTCAGCCGCATCATGCAGAAGCTTCACGCGAACACGCGCACCGAACTGGCGGTGCTGGTGTTGAAGAAGTAGTCCGCGACGCGCCTCGGCGCCTCCCTGAATGCGAAATGCACCCGTGAGACCGGCAAGGCCGGACCCACGGGTGCATTGAATTCAGAGAGCGGGACGCTCAGGCCGAGCGGCCTGCGGGCGAGAGCCCCGGCATCGCGATTTCAGGCGAAGGCGACGGCGATGGCGCATGCGATGCGGCAGCGTTGCCGGAGGTGTGACGGGCCAGCATCGGCCGCAGCGCGACGATGGCGAGGAAGGCCGCGAACAGGTCCAGCCCCGCGACCGTGTAGAGCACGGTCGACCAGGTGCCGGTGGCTTCCATCATCAGGTTGCCCAGCGGCACGAACAGCGCGCCGACACCCTTGGCGCAGTACAGCACGCCGTAGATCTTGCCGATGTGCTTGGTGCCGAAGGCATCGCCGGCGAGCGCGGAGAACAGCGAATACACCTCGCCCCAGGCCAGGAAGACCACGCCCGACAGGATCAGGAAGGCCCACGGGTTGTGGCCGAAGTAGCCCAGCGCGATGATGCCGATGCCTTCGAGCGTGAAGGCGATCACCATCGTCTTCTCGCGGCCGATGTGGTCGGAGATCCAGCCGAACAGCGGACGCGAAATGCCGTTCATGACCCGGTCGAGCATCAGCGCGAGCGGCAGTGCGGCCATGGTGACGAAGTACAGGTCCACCTTGAAGTTCTTCACGCCCAGGTCCTGTGCGATCACGCCCAGCTGGGCGACGGCCATCATGCCGCCGGTGACGACGCAGGAGAACATCAGGATCATGAGCCAGAACAGCGGCGTGCGAAGCGCTTCGCCCAGCGTGTAGTCGCGGCGGCTCTGCGCGAGCTTGGTCGAGCCGCGGACTTCGTTGCCCTTGGGCTGGCGCAGGAACCAGGCCGCGGCGAAGGCCAGCGAGCCCTGCAGCAGGCCGAAGAACAGGAACGCCTGTTGGAAGCCCGAGGATTCGATCATCGCGGCGATCGGCAGGATGGTGGCGGCCGAGCCGGCGCCGTAGCCGCCGGCCGTGAGGCCCACCGCCAGGCCGCGGCGGTCGGGGAACCACTTGAGCGCGTTGTTGATGCAGGTGGCATAGATCGAGCCCACGCCGATGCCGCCGATGGCCGCGCCAAGGTAGAAGCCCATCAGCGTCGTGGCCTGCGAGTTGACAACCCAGGCGGCGCCGATGAACAGTGCGCCGAAGGCCACGATCAGGCGCGGCCCGAACTTGTCGATGAAATAGCCCTCGATCGGCGCGAGCCATGTCTGCACCAGCACGAAGATGGTGAAGGCGATCTGGATCGACGCCCGCTCCCACCCGAACTTGCCCTGGATTTCCGGCACGAACAAGGTCCATGCGTACTGGATGTTCGCGGTGGCGATCATGCAGACGATGCCGACGGCCAGTTGCAGCCAGCGGTTGTCGAACAGGCGGGGCGGCGCGCCGGATGCGGGCTGTGCCGGGGAAGTGGGGTTCATTCGTTTGTCTCCGTTCGTTGTCGCGCCGATCGCGTCGCGGCACGTTGTCAGGGTTGTGAATCAGTCGCGCTGGGGGCACGGATCGCGATGGGTGCAACTGTTGCCGCAAACCGCCGCGGGCGCGCCTGCCGGAAGTCACGCGGCGGATCGAGACAAACCCCGAGTGCCAAGGGGAACTACCCATGCCGAAAGTCATGGCCTCCGTTTGCGAGAATCCGCATGCAATGAACCTCGCACGTCGCATCGATCCCCGGCGCTCCATGGCGGCCGCGATCGGCTGGCTGCTGATCGCGCTCACCCTGTGCCTGGCACTCGCGGCCAACCTGTGGCTGCGCAGCTTCGTGCGCACCACGCTGCTCGAGCAGCACGGCCAGCGCCTGGAGGCCGCGGCCGAACACGTCAATGCCGAGCTCGACACCGCACTGCTGCTGCGCCTGCAGGCCGTCAGCGTGGTGGCGACCATGCTGTCGGAAGACGTGCAGGACAGCCAGGGCGAACGCCTGAAGCGGTCGCTGCAGGCGGTGCGCCGCGGCGTGCCGGACCTGATCTGGCTGGCGGTGACCGACGCCGACGGTTTCATCGTCGCGGCGACGGACGAACAGGTGGTCGGCCAGAACGTCAACCAGCATGCATGGATCTCGCAAGGCCTGGACGCCGCGTGGATCGAGGACGGCCGCTCGCCGAACGAGCGCTTCCTGAAGCTCACCGCGCCGGTGAGCAACGCCGACGGCGCGATCATCGGCGTGGTTGCCGCCAACCTGAGCTGGAACTGGGTGCAGAAGATGGTGGGCGAGATCCGCGCCTCGCCGGGCGAATGGCTCCTGGTCGATCGCGACGGCATCGTGCGCCACGGTCCGGGCGCGCTGCTGGGCAAGCGCTGGCAAGACCTCGGGGAACCGGTCACGCCCTTCGATCCGACCGTGGCCGGCCTGGGCACCGACGGGTCCGATCTGCCGACGCGCATCCGCACCAGGCGGCTGCTGGACAACCGGCCCTACCTCATCGCGACCCCGCCCAATGCCCGCGACGGCACGCTGCGCCGGCTCGGCTGGCACGCGGTGGTGATCCAGCCGGTCGAATCGGTCGCGGCCTTTGCAACCGCCATCGAATGGCGCATCTCCATCGTGCTGAGCCTGCTGGGCCTGGCCGCCGCGGCGGCCGGTGTCGTGGTGGCGCACCGCCTCACGCGCCGCGTGAGCGTGATCGCGCATTCGGCCGACGCGGTGCTGGCCGGAAGCGCCACGCGCATCGAAGTGCCGCAAGGCGTCGACGAGGCCGCGCGGCTGGGCAGCGCGCTGGACCGCCTGCTGGACACGCTGCAGCGCGAGCGCGATGAACTGCGGCAACTCAATGCCGAGCTGGACGAACGCGTGCGCCAGCGCACCGAGGAGATCAACCGGCTGGCCAAGGAATCGCGCGACGCCGCGGTGGTGCGCGAGCGCCTGCGGCTGGCGCGCGGACTGCACGACACGCTGGCGCATTCGATGATGGCGATGCTCACCGAGATTCGGGTGCTCAAGCGCCTGGCGTCCAGCCGGCCCGATGCGCTGCCGGACGAGCTGGTCCGCGCCGAGCAGGCGGCCCGGGACGGCCTGGACGAGGCGCGCCGCGCGATCGAGCAGTTGCGCAGCAACCCGGTGCGCGACATCGGGCTGGGTGCGGCCCTGGCCGAACTGGCCAAGAGCCTGGGCGAGCGCTCCGGCATCGAGCTCGATGCCCGCATCGACCCCGAACTGTCCGCACTGGCGGCCGAGCCGGCGGAGACCGTGTTTCACATGTGCGAGGAAGTGCTGCGCAACGTCGAACGCCACGCGGGCGCGGCGAGGCTCCTGGTCCGCCTGCAGCGCGCGGCGGATGGCGGCGTCGAGCTGGAGATCGCCGACGATGGCATCGGCTTCGATCCGGGCGCCGAGGCGGCGGGCCACTACGGACTGGTGGGACTGCGGGAGCAGGCCGAGGCGATCGGCGCCCGGCTGCGCATCGAGAGCCGGCGCGGTGAAGGCACCCGCGTGTCGCTCGGCTGGTCGCACGCGGGCGCGGCATAGGCCGCCAGCCGGTCGTTCGAAAGCTGGGCAGTTCGGCCGCCTCGCACTATCCTGCGCACTCTCGGGCTGGGGATTGCGCCCAGGCGCAGTTCGCCCGCCTCATCCCTTTGCGGAGGTGCTGGCAAATGGACGAAGACCTCGATGCGATGTCCCGTGCGGAACTCGTCGCGGAAGTGCGGAAGCTGCGCGCCGCGATCCGGCAGCACAGGGATTCCAGCAGCCACGAGCTGTGCTGGCACCACCCGGACCTTTGGCTGCTGCTGCCGGAGCGATTGGAACCGGCCATCGCCGTTCCCGCGTGGCCGCAGTTCATGCGTGGTTGCATCAGGTACCGGCAATCCCTCGACGAGCAGGCTCCTGGTGCGCCTCGTACAGGCCAGGAGTTCGATGAGTGAGGCTGGCCGGCATCCATCCGAAGGGTGGCACGGCACCGGCGACGCGACGCGCTGCGCAGCGCCGTGTCGCCTATCGGCAGGAAAAGCTCGCGGCCGACTCGAGGCTGCCGCCCATGTAGACCGCGGTCTGTGGGTAGGGGCAGAGCGGCCGTGTGCGAGCGGGTGACCAGTCGGCCGGCACTTCGGCATTGACCACGTTGGCGCCGGGCCCGCGTGCGTTGGCAATGACCGAGGCGGGCGCCTTGCCCTGTTCCACCCACGCGACCAGCGGTGCGAGCATGTCGAACTGGTCGGTGGCCGGGCCGCCGCCGCAATGGTTCATGCCGGGCACCGGGAAGAAGCGCGCGAAACCGGAGGCATCGCCGCCGTTGGCCGCGCGCAGCTGCTCGTACCAGCGCGTGGTGTCGTCCGACGAGAACACCGCATCGCTGGTGCCGTGGTACACGATGAGCTTGCCGCCGCGCTGGCGCAGCGCCGACAGGTTGGTGGGATTGGGCGGCGTCATGAACGACATCGCCGACTCGGTGTAGAGCGCCGTCGTCGCGAAGATGCCCGGCGCATCGGCGTCCATGCTGAAGCCGAGCGCAAAGTCGATGCCGGGCGGACGGCTCGTGCCCAGCGGCGGCGTGCTGAAGACGAAGCCCACGGCGGCGGTGTCCAGGTTCTGCGAATTGGCGAACTTCCACTGGCGCCAGTCGGCGCCCCTGATGCCCGCGTCGTACGGAAAGCCGCTGTACAGCGCGGTGCCGGCGCTGTTGCGCGCGCCCGTGAAGACGTTGTCGAGCACGGTCTTCTGCGCGGCCGTGAGGCAGCTGCCGTTGCGCGTGGCGCCGCAGGTGGGCACGGCGCTCGCCAGGTCGAAGGCCTGCTTGCAGCTTTGCACGTCGGCCACGATGCCGTCGGTCGCGCCGTCGATGGCGTCGCAGCGCGCGAGCACGGCGTTGGCCACCGTGGTCATCTCCGCGGGCGTGAATGCGGTCTGCAGGTCCGGCTTGCCGGCCGGCGTGGTGGCGGTGGTCACCTTGGCATATTGCTGCACGCCATAGAGCTGGGCCACCGCGGCTTTCGGCAGGTTGAAGCCCGGGTTGCCGGCCAGGATGCCGTCGTACTGGCCTGCGGACCGGGCCGCGGCCACCATCGCATGGCGGCCGCCGTTCGAGCAGCCGCCGAAGTACGAGCGGTCGGGTGCGCGCCCGTAGGCCGCGGCAATCAGGTTCTTGGCCATGGGCGTCAGTTGCGCGACGGCGTTGTAGCCGTAGTCCAGCCGCGCCTGCGGGTCGATGCCGAAGGTCGGGATCTGCGCGCCCGAGTGCCCGGCGTCGGAGCTGATGACCGCGAAGCCCCTGTGCAGTGCGGTGCTCGTGGGCGCACCACCGCCGATGCCGCCCGTCGCGCGCGCCACGCTGCCGTCGAGCCCGCCGTTGGCCTGGTAGAAGAACCGGCCGTTCCAGTCGACCGGCAGGCGCATCTCGAAGCCGATGGCGTAGGTCTTGCCATCGACACTGCTGGTGCGTTGGTTCATCTGGCCCTGCACCAGGCAGTGCGCGGGCGCCGGCGTGCCCACGCCCACCACGGCGAGCGTGCCCGCCGGCACCGTCGTCACGCTGGTGTAGACGGTGTTGGCGAAGGTTGCCTTGCTCGCGAGATCGCTGCAGGACTGCAGTGTGCCGGGGCGCGCCTCCGGCAACGCGCCGCTCCCGACGCCCGGGGCGGGCGGAACGAAGGCAAAACCGGTGTTGCCACCGCCGCCGCCCCCGCCGCCGCCGCCCCCGCAGGCGGCGAGCACGGAAGCTGCGGCCAGCGCGGCCCAAGCTGGGCGGCGCGAAGAGAACATGATCTGGCGCATCGGTGTCTCCTTGCCGGGTGCTATCCGGCGATGATGAAGTTATTCAAGATAATCAATATAGTTTTATTGAATAACTAAAAAATAGGGCAAACCCTGCCGCCGGGGTGCGGGGTGCCCCGCTGTTTTGCGTCGATTCGGCGCCATCGGGGCCCGGATGTGTCAAAGTGCGACCGACCCTTGATCCGACCCTGGAACCCCAACGTGTTTCGCCGACCCTCCATCACCTTCAGGACGATGGCCTTCGTGGCCATCGTCTGCCTTGGCCTGCTGGCGATCGACGGCTGGAACAGCTGGCAGTCGCGCACGGTCCAGTTGCGGCAGATGAACGTGGCGGCCTCGAACCTTGCGCGCGCGATGGCGCAGCAGGCCAACGACACGCTCAAGGCGGCGGATTCGGCGCTGGTCGGCATCGTCGAACGGGTCGAACACGACGGCACCGGACCGGCGGCGGTCGAGCGGCTTCGCAAGGTGCTGGGCGCGCAGGTCGACGAGTTTCCGCAGCTCGACGGCCTGCACATCTACGACCAGGACGGCAACTGGGTCGCGAACTCCCGCCGCACGCCGCCGCAGAACCTGAACAACGCGAGCCGCGAGTACTTCATCTTCCATCGCACGAACGAAGACCGTGGCCCGCACATCGGCATTCCGGTGAAGAGCCGCACCAGCGGCGAGCTGCTGGTGCCGGTGTCGCGGCGCATCAACCATGCGGACGGCAGCTTTGCCGGCGTGGCGCTCGCGACCATCGACATCGACTTCTTCATGAAGTTCTACGGCAGCCTGGACATCGGCGAGGGCGGCGCGGTGGCGCTGGTGCTCGACAGCGGAACGATGATGACGCGCCGGCCGTTCGTGGCCGAGATGGTCGGGCGGGACATGCGCGATACGGGGCTGTTTCGCGCCTATGCCGCGCAGGGGGGAGCCGGCGCCGCGTTCATCAAGTCGGCGCAGGACGGCACCATGCGGCTGAACAGTTTCCGCCGGCTCGAGGACTACCCGCTGTTCGTCAGCGCGGCCTTGTCGAAGGACGAGACGCTGGCCGGCTGGTGGCAGGAAACGCTCTGGCATACGGCCGGCGTCATGGTGCTCGCGCTGGTCGTCGGATTCGTCGGATGGCGGCTGGTCAAGCAGTTCGAACTCCAGATCAAGACGGAGGACGAGCTGAGGCACGCGCGCGACGCGCTGGAGACGCTGAACAAGACGCTCAACACGCTGGCCATGGAAGACGGCCTGACCGGGCTCGCGAACCGCAGGCAGTTCGACGTGACGCTGGACAACGAGTTCGGCCGCGCGATGCGCAATGCCAGCACGCTCGCGCTGATCATGATGGATGTGGACTGCTTCAAGCAGTACAACGACATCTACGGCCACTCGGCCGGCGACGAATGCCTGCAGACCATCGGCCGCACCATCGCCCGGGTCGCGGGCCGGCGGCCGGGAGACCTGGCGGCGCGCTACGGCGGGGAAGAATTGGCGGTGCTGCTGCCGAACACCGACGTGGCGGGGGCGGTCGTGTTGGCGGAGCGCATCCGCAGCGCGGTACGCGAACTCAAGATCGTCCATGCCGGCACCGAAGACGGATTCGTGACGTTGAGCGCGGGCGTGGATGCACTCCAGCCCTTGCCCGGCGCGGCGCAGCCCAAGGAACTGATCCGTGCCGCGGACCAGGCGCTGTATGCGGCGAAGGCCGGCGGGCGCAACCGCGTGTGCGCGGCGATGCGGACCGTGCCCGCCTAGCTGCACTGCCGCGGCTCGCGCTCACCGCGGGCCTTGCACGCTGAAGCGGCGTCTGCCTACAAAGCCGCCTTTGTGAAAGAGCGACTTTCCATCTCCCATGAACAAGCTCAAGCACCTGCTACGCCTGTGCAAGGAGGCCGCAATGGCCTGGGTGGACGACTATGCGCCGAGCATGGGAGCTGCGATCTCGTACTACACGATGTTCTCGCTGGCGCCGCTGCTGGTGATCGTGATCGCGTTGGCGGGCGCGCTGTTCGGCGCGGAGGCGGTGCAAGGCCAGATCGCCGCGCAGCTGACGGGCTTGATCGGGCAGGAAGGCGCCGAGGCGGTCCAGGCGCTGATCAAGAGCGCGAACGAACCGTCGCGCGGGCTGATTGCCGGAGGCATCAGCGCCGTGGTGCTCGTCGTCGGTGCGACCACCGTCTTTGCCGAACTGCAGAGCGCACTGGACCGCATCTGGCACGTGCCCGAGCGTGCGAAGCCCAGCGGCGTGTGGGGCATCCTGCGCGCCCGGGTGCTGTCGTTCGGGCTGATCCTGGGGCTTGCGTTCCTGCTGATGGTGTCGCTCGTCGTCAGCGCCATGCTCGCGGCGCTGGGCAACTGGAGCGTCGGCTTTTTTCCGGGGTGGGAGCTGGTGCTCCAGATCGTCAATGCAGTGCTCACGCTGTGCATTCTCACGGTGCTGTTCGCCATGATCTACAAGCTCATGCCGAGTGCGCCCATCGCATGGCCCGACGTGTGGATCGGCGCGGCGGTGACCGCCGTGCTGTTCGAAGTGGGCAAGGTGCTGATCGGCCTGTATCTCGGCAAGAGCAGCGTGACCGAATCCTTCGCCGCGGCCGGATCGCTGGTGGTGCTGCTGGCGTGGGTGTACTACGCGGCGCAGATATTTTTGCTTGGCGCGGAATTCACGAAGGTCTATGCGAACGCCCACGGCTCCGTGGCCGCGGGCAAGGCCACGGCGGCCACCGAACTTGCCGCCCGCCAGTCGGAGCAGGGCACCGACAGCAGCGCGGTGCGGGCGCACGAGCTCGAGGACGACACCGAGACGCTCGAGAAGGTCGAGGAGACTCGGCGCAAGCTCGAGGACCGCACGCGCAAGGCCACCGCCAAGCTCCTGCAGCAGGCCGTGGGCCTTTTCGTGATCAGCGTGGCGACGCGCGTGGTGGCGCGCAAGCACCGCCAGGCGCGCCGCGACGCGGCTCGGGTGCGCGGCAACAAGGCTGTTCGCTGAGTGCCCTCCCGGCGCGTGCCGGGGCGAACGGAACGGGTCATTCTTTTCTGAAAAGGCGCCGCTGCCTTCGAGAGGACAATCGAGGCAGCCCCTTTTCCGAAAATCAAGACCACGACCATGCCCCGTCTCGACGACCCCCTTCACGACGCCGAAATCGGCTCCCGCGACAGCACGCTCGACACCACGCGCATCGACGACGTGCGCATCGGCGCCGTTCGTCCGCTCATGACGCCTGCCTTGCTGCAGGAACGCGTGCCGGTGCGCGACAACACGCTCGCGCTGGTCGAGGGCAGCCGTGCCGCCATTGCCGACGTGCTGCACGGCCGCGACGACCGGCTGGTGGTCGTGGTCGGCCCATGCTCCATCCACGACCACGACCAGGCGATCGAATACGCGCAGCGGCTGAAGGCCGTCTCCGACTCGCTGCAGGACGACCTGCTGATCGTGATGCGGGCCTATTTCGAGAAGCCGCGCACCACCGTGGGCTGGAAGGGCTACATCAACGACCCGCACCTGGACGGCAGCTTCGCGATCAACGAAGGGCTGGAGAAGGCAAGGCGCCTGCTGCTCGAGCTGACCACGCTGGGCCTGCCGACGGGCACCGAGTTCCTGGACCTCCTGAGCCCGCAGTTCATTGCCGACCTGATTGCCTGGGGCGCCATCGGCGCGCGCACCACAGAGAGCCAGAGCCATCGGCAGCTTGCCTCGGGCCTGAGCTGCCCGGTCGGCTTCAAGAACGGCACCGACGGGAGCGTCAAGGTGGCGGCCGACGCGATCCTTGCGGCGCGCGCACCGCACGCCTTCATGGGCATGACCAAGATGGGCATGGCGGCCATCTTCGAGACGCGCGGCAATGACGACTGCCACGTCATCCTGCGCGGCGGCAAGGCGCCCAACTATTCGGCCGCGGATGTCTCGGCCGCCTGCGAGGCATTGCTGGCGAACGGGCTGCGGCCGCAGGTCATGGTCGACGTCTCGCACGGCAACAGCAGCAAGCAGCACCAGCGCCAGATCGTGGTCGCCGAAGACGTGGCGGCACAGATCGCGGGCGGCGAGCGGCGCATCACCGGCCTCATGATCGAGAGCCATCTCGAGGAAGGCCGCCAGGACCTGAAGCCGGGCGTCACGCCGCGGCACGGCGTGTCGATCACCGATGCCTGCATCGGCTTTGCGCAGACGGTGCCGGTGCTCGAGAGCCTGGCTTCGGCGGTCAAGGCGCGGCGGCGCCTGTCGAAGGCCAACTGAGGCCGGACCGGGGCCGCGCTATCCCGCGGCCACGATCACGTGCGCCTGGATCTTGCCGGCCACCGGGCCCTGGCCATGCCGGCTCGCGATCGCCTGCGCCGCGCGGTCCGTCGCCTCCCCGAGCAAGCGCGCGTCGCGCGCCTCGATCTCGTTGCGCAGCGGCGTTCCCTGGCAATAGGCCATCGCGACGTCGCGGGCCGAGGGTCCGCGGCTCAGCTTCTCGAGCGTCTCGATCCGGATGTCGGCAAAGCCCGCGCGCCGAAGGTCTTCGCGGATCAGCGCGGTGTCGTGGTAGCCGTGCGGCGTGCGCGCGAGGAATCGCGGCGGGTCGTGCGCAAAGACGGTGGCCACGGCACGGGTGACGTCGTCCGCAAACGCGTTTTCCTCGATCCGGTCCCACACGTTGAAGACAAAGTGCCCGCCCGGCCGCAGCACGCGGCGCGCCTCGGCGTAGCCGGCGGACCGGTCGGGGAAGAACATCGCGCCGAACTGGCAGCAGACCACGTCGAACGAGGCATCGTCGAACGGCAGCGCGAGCGCATCGGCCTGCCGCCATTCGATCCGGCCGTCGGGACCCTGCCGTGCGGCGGCATGGTCGAGCATGGGCTGGTTCAGGTCGGTGACCACGTAGCGTGCGACGGCGCCGAGCCGGGGTGCCAGCGCGCGCGTGACCGCGCCGCTGCCGGCTGCGGTTTCAAGCACCGCAGCGGGCGCGAAGGCCGCGACCCGCTCCGCCATGTCCGCCGCATAGGCCTCGAAGATCAGCGGCACCATCAGCGTGTCGTACATCCGGGGAATCGAACCCGCGAAAAGCTTGTCGTTCTCGGCCATGGCGATCTCCTTGCAGGCCCTGCGCGAAGCCTGCGGGCTCCGCTGCGGGAATGCGTCATCGTGGCCCTGCGCGCGCATCCCGTCAACATCGCGGCGTAGGTCTTCCCGCTGCTGCCGCTCGCTCCCATACTTCGGCTGGCGGCCCGGACGGCCGCGACGGAGGATTCCGGATGCTCCCCATGGTCATTGCGCTCATCGCCACGGTCGTCCTGCTCGTGTGGATGGGTTTCTTCATGATGGGCTCGCTGCCATTGCTGGTGCTCAAGCACGACACCCCGCTGGACTCGCGCTTCATCCGCGGCCTGTTCAACGTGTACTACGTGGCCGTGACGCTGACCGCCAGCGCGGCAGCACTGAGCTATGCCTGGTCCGGCAGGCCGGCCTTCGCGCTGGGCATGGCCTGCATCGCGTCACTGGCGTTCGCGCTGCGCCGCTGGATCATCATCCCGCGCATGGACCTGCTGCGCCACTCCATCCCGGAGACCGGCAATTCGGTGTACCGGTTCCGCCGGCTTCATGTCGCCGGGATGATGCTCAACGTGGTCCAACTGGCCACCGTGGCCTTGGCCTTGACGCGCCTGGGTCTGTAGGGGCGGGCCGGCGGGCGGCCGCGGTTTGAAATTTATTGTCCGCGAAGCCGCGCTGGATACACAGGCATACGCAAGCCGGGCGGCGGGCGGCCTTCGCGCCGAACAATCGCTTCACCGGGCCGGACAGCGCATGCGATCCGGCCGGCAAGCCCACCACCCGATGCCCGCCACAGACCCGAAAGGACTCCCGATGACCGCTTCCCTCCAGCTGCCCCGCCGCTCTTTCCTCGCCAAGGCGGCGCTCGGCCTGGCCGCCGCCCAGCTGGGCGCGATGACGCCCGCGTTCGCGCAAACCACTGGCACCGGCAGCGCCGCACGCCTCGAGCCGCTCAAAAGCATCGAGGCCGGCAGCCTGCGCATCGGCTACTACGAGGCCGGGCCCGCGGATGGCGCGGCGGTGATTCTTCTCCACGGCTGGCCCTATGACATCCACATGTTCGCCGACGTCGCACCGCGGCTTGCCGCTGCGGGCTTCCGCGTGGTCGTGCCGTACCTGCGCGGCTATGGCACCACCCGCTTCCTGTCGGCCGACACGCCGCGCAACGGGCAGCAGTCGGCGGTGGCCGTCGACATCGTCGCGCTGATGGATGCGCTGAAGATCCCAACCGCGACCGTTGCGGGCTGCGACTGGGGTGCGCGCACGGCCTGCATCATGGCCGCGCTCTGGCCCGAGCGCGTGAAGGCACTGGTGTCGGTCAGCGGCTACCTCATCGGCAGCCAGCAGGCCGGCAAGAATCCGCTTGCGCCCGAGGCCGAGCTGCAGTGGTGGTACCAGTACTACTTCGCGACCGAGCGCGGCCGTGCGGGCTACGAGAAGAACCGGCACGATTTCGCCAGACTCATCTGGCAGCTCGCATCGCCGAAGTGGAACTTCGACGCGGCCACGTTCGAGCGCAGCGCCGTGGCCTTCGAGAACCCCGACCACGTGGCCATCACGGTCCACAACTACCGCTGGCGCCTCGGCCTGGCCGATGGCGAGGCGAAGTACCAGGCGCTGGAAGACCGGCTCGCCAAGGCGCCGGTGATCGGCGTGCCGACCATCACGCTCGAAGGCGATGCCAACGGCGCGCCGCACCCCGACCCCAGCGCCTATGCGAAGAAGTTCTCGGGCCGCTACGAGCACCGGCTGGTCGCCGGCGGCATCGGCCACAACCTGCCGCAGGAAGCGCCCCAGGCTTTCGCGAAGGCCGTGGTCGACGTGGCGCGCGGGTGAGCCCGCCCACCCGCGCCGCCGCTCAGGAGCTGCAGGCGTAGTTGGCGGCCAGCTTCGCAGCGGCCGCGTCGTTGGCCGGCCCCGTGTATCGCGGATATTGCGGGTACTGGCACAGGGGCCGGCTCAGCGCCACCGTGCCGTCGCCGTCGCGCTTCTGTGCAACCAGCGTGGCAGGTGCCTTGCTCTTGGTCACCCACTGGTCGAGCGCCGTCAGCAGGTCTGCCGTGTCGGCACCCGGTCCTCCGGCGCAATGGTTCACGCCCGGCGCAATGTAGAAGCGCGTGGACGCATCGGCCGCCGCGGCGCCCACTGCGCTTCGCATGTTGCCGTAGTACTCCACGGTCGACCTGGCACTGAGCGCGGCGTCGTTGCCGCCATGCCAGAGGATCAGCTTGCCGCCGCTGTTGAGGAACGGCCGGATGTCGGTGTTGGTGGCATCGTTGAGCGCGGCCATGGCGTAGAGCGCGTTCTGGTTCTGGTCCCAGGGCGTGTAGGCCAGCGAGCTCGCAGTCCGGTCGCGGGCGAGATAGTTCTTCACGGTCGTATCCTGGAACAGGAACTGCAGCGCCATCGTGACGTCGCCGTCGCCCGTGAGCCAGGTCCTCCAGGCACCGGGATCGTCCTCGTTGCCGGTCAGGTTCCAGCCTGCGTTGCGGAAGGTGGTGCTGCCTGTGAAGGTGGCTTCGGTGGTCCACGAGGCCACCACGCCGAGCTGTGCATCCGACAGGCAGCTGTCGCCGCCATCGGTGCCGCCTGCGCAGCGCAGCGCGGCCACGTTCACGAGCGCCGGCGTGCATGCGGCCTGGTTGGACACGACGCCGTCCACGACGCCGTCCAGGCCGTCGCAGGCGTCTCGCACATGCTTGCCCAGCAGGGCGGTCTTTGCCGCGCTGAATGCGCCGCCAGGCGCGGCGAGCGCCTTCGAGTTCCGATTGAAGGCGCCCATGAAGCCCACCCAGTTGTACGCGGGCGCACGTGCGATGACGCCATCGAAGAGATTGGGCGAGCGCTGCACCGCCATCAAGGCTTCTCGTCCGCCGTTGGAACAGCCCTCGAAGTACGACTTCGCCGGCGGCGCCCCGTAGGCGGCCGCCAGCGTCTCGGTCGCGGTCGACATCACGGTGGGCACCGAGAGGCTGCCGAACAGCTGGGCGGCGAAGGTGTCGGTCAACGCGAAGTTCGCGCTCAAGGCATTGTCCTGGTGGCCGGAGTCGCTGGCGGCCACGGCGTAGCCCTGGCGGAGGGCTTCTGCCGAGGGCGGCGTGATGGCGCCGTTGTAGCCGCCGCCGCCCTGGTAGTAGAGCTTGCCGTTCCATGCCTCGGGCAGGGAGATCTGGAAGTTCAGCGAAGGGGAAATGGTGCCGGTCACCTTGCAGTACACGGGAACGTCTGCGGTCGCGGCCGACATGGCGGCGGAGAGTGCAGCGCCGGCCACGGTTTTACCGGACAGTTCGCCGCACGCCTTCTGGGCCGTGACGACGGGCGGGGCGGGGGGATTTTCGGGTTGTGCGGCGGGCGGTAAGGGAAGCAGCACAGGCAGCGCGCCATGGTTGCCGGACCCGCCGCCGCAAGCGGCCAGCATCGCCACGCTGGCGGCAGCGGCATGAAGCTTTACGCGGGCGAATGATGCCCTTGGGGATAAGAAGTGCATGTCTCTATTCCTTTGTCAGTGTTCAGCCTGCGCACCGCAACGAGATGGAGCGATGCCCAGGAGATTCTGGAAGGCGAGACTTCCGGCAATTGGTTCGCAACCGACATTCGGGCCGCTAACTTCTAAGGAAAAACCCTTCGGCGTGCTCGGGCGCACGCAGCCCCGCTAGGGGTACTTCGCGAGTGCCGGCCTGTCCATCACCGTGATGTAGCCGTAGCCTCGCTGGATGAGGCCCGCGCTTTCGAGTTCGGTCAGGGCGGTATTGACGCGCTGGCGCGAGATGCCGACGAGCATGCCGATCTCTTCCTGGTTGATGCGCAGCGTCGAGTCGGTGTTGGGGTAGAGCACCGGATGAAAGAGGCTGGAGATGCCGCGAGCGACGCGCGCCGTGGGTTCGAGCACCCGATCGAACTTCACCATCGCGATGAACTGGCCGAGCCGCTCGTTCAGGTGGGACAGCACGAAATGGTTGAACGGGATGCTTCGCTCGAGCAGCCAGGAGAACGTGGCCCGCGGCAGATGGACGGTGGTGGTCGGGCGCGTCGCCATGACTTCGTACTTGCGCTGCTCGGGCTTCAGGAGAGATCCTTCGCCGATCCAGCCGCTCGATGCCACGCCGGTGAACATGATCAGGCGGCCGTCCGCGGTGGTGTCCTGGACACGAAGAAAACCTTCCAGCACGCCGATCCAGCTGTCGGCGATCTCGTCGCGCTGGCACACGCAGGAGTGCGCTTCATGGTGACGGACGTACAGCGCTTCGAAGGCCTTCGTCCGCTCTGCCTGCGTCAGGGCCCGCGGCCAGATGCACCGCTCGAAGAAGGCATTGAGTTCCTTGGCGGGCAACATGGCTGGTTTCCTGTGGGCCCGGTCATCGTAGGGATGCGGGCGCGCAGAGTTTGTACCGCGGACGACATTTGCCGCTTTGCATCCTCGGGACAAACCCTCTCTTCAATGCGCAGCAGCTTCCAGCCGTGGCCTTGCGAGCTTGCAGTTTTCCATTTCCAGCACGAAGCGCATGCGCGGCCCGTCGGCGAGCAGCTGGAGCTTGACCCGGGCCGTGACCCTGTCGCACGCCAGCCGCGCGCCCCGGAAGTCCGCCGCCGCGTCGCGCGCCGAGAGTGACGGTATCTCGATGCCGAGGCCCTGGCCCAGCGCCTCGGAGCGCAGGGCAACCGCGTTGCGGCCTTCGGCCCGCCCGTCCACGTGCGCTTGCAGGCCCGGCATGGCAAAGCGTCCGTCGCCGAGGCGGACCTCGCCCGAGAGCGCCGTGCGGCCCAGCAGCAGGCGCGCCTGCTCGGTCAATCCCTGGCGCTGGCCGCCACCGAGCTGGCGCAGCATGGTTTCGGCGAAAGCCTTCAGGTGCAGCTTGCCGCGCTCCGAGACCCAGGGACTCAGCAAGGCGCCGCGGCGCTCGAACTCGACACCCGCGAGCGGTGCGGACGCGAACTGGTAGAGATAGCTGCGTCCGTTCGGCGCATCGACATAGAGGCCCAGCCGGCTCACGCCCATCCGCGAGTCCGGGCCCACGTGTTCGACGGTCGCATCGTTGAAGTCGATCTCGCCGTGCCGTATCGGCACCGTGACATCGGCGTCGAACAGCAGGTGTGCGTCGGTGATCTGTCCGCGGACCGTGCCCTCTGCCGTAGCGAGTGCTTCGAGACACCAGGCGTCGGCCGCCGCAGGGGCGGGCGCCGCGCCGCCATCGCTCTGCAAGGCGCCCCAGGCGGCCCGGATCTGCGGCGGCACGGTCAGCGGGCCCTGCAGCGTCACGCCCGAGAGCTCGGCCTCGGCCGCTTCGATGGCAGCCAGGCGCGGCACACCGGACGCGGTGCGTACCTGCATCACGCACTCATGCACGGCGACGCGGCCGATCTCCAGCGCGAGCTCCCCGGACGCAAGGTGCAGCGCGGTGGCCTCGAAATGCCGGGCGCCGGCCTCGAGCACGCCGTCCGGCCGGCGCTTGAAGCTGACGCCCTCGAGCGACCAGCGGTCGCGGGCGGCCTGGCCGAGCGCTCCGAGCTCCAGTCCGAGCAGGAGGTCGAGGATGGAGGCGGCGACGGGGGTCGTCATCGGGACTTTGTACCAGACATCGCGCCCGATCGAATCGGCCTGCGCGCCGTTCCCGCAGGAGGCGCAGGGCAGGCGCCGACCCTGCTCGCGCAGGCGCGGAGACATAATTGTGTCCTGATGAAAGCGTCTCCCCTTGTCCCTGGCGACCCAACGCGTCGCGTCGCGATGGTGGCGGGGGATGCGAGCCCCGGCGGCAGAAGCATTTCATGACGCGTGGCGGCAAAGGTCGACGGCTCGCTGGCCGCTGGATCGCGGCGCTGTGGCTCGCGTTGCCGCTGGTCGCCTTGCAGGTTGCGCATGCCCATGAGCCACCCGCCGCGGACGAGGTGCAGCAGGGCGACAGCACGCTGCACATCATCCACGCCGAGCTGCTGTCGGTTGCGGGGTCGGGCTATTCTGCCCCCCCGCGGCGTGCAGAGGATGCGAAGCTGCCGAGCGACGGCTGGAAGACGGTCGGCCTTCCTCATACATCGGGGCGCGAACTCGTGCCCACATCGTCCGCGGGGGTGCAAACCGTCACCGACTGGTACCGCATCGACCTGGCGGCGCTCGCGCCATCGACACGACCACGCTTCCTGTACCTTCCCCGCTGGAAAACCCTGGGCCAGATCGCGGTGTACGGCGACGGCGCGCTGCTCTACCACTCGCATGGCAGTCCGGTGCACAACGGCTACAACCGCCCGCTGCTGTTGCCGTTGAACGCGACCGCCCATACGCTGTCGCCCGCATCGGTGCTGATTCGCGTCGACCGGCTGCGCAGCAGCGGGAGCGGCTTCTCGACGGTCTGGGTGGGCGACCATTGGCCACTCAACTGGCGCTACCAGGTCCGCCAGTTGCTGCAGGTCCAGTTGCCCTTCATGGGCAGCGCCGCGTTCCTGGCGGTGGGGGCCTTCGCGTTCGCCGTGTGGCTTGGCCGGCGGCGCGAATCGCTCTACCTGTTGTTCTTTGCGATCTCGGCCACGGCTTTCCTGCGCACGCTTCACTATTTCGTGAGCGGCGACAACCTGCCGGTCCCGGACGACTGGTTCGAGTGGATCACGGTGGCCTCCCTGCTCTGGCTGATCATTCTCATCCACCTGTTCCTCCAGCACTTGCACCAGCAGCCCTCGCGCTGGCTGACGCGCTTGTCGGTGGCCTTGGCGGCAGCCGGCAGCATCTCGACGCTGCCTCAGACGTCGTTCGCAAGCCTGTACCTGGTCACGCCGCTGCTCAACCTGATGGTGCTGCCGATGGCGGTGCTGATCTTTGCAGTGAACCTGCGCAAGGCGCTGCGCGCCAGGTTGCCCGAAGGGAGGCTGGTGGCGGGCTGGGCGGTGTTCGCCCTGGTGTTCACCTCCTACGACGGCCTGCTGCAGAACAACCTGGTCAGTCCGGAGAGCGTCTACACCTCGCCCTACGCCATCATCAGCCTGTTCTTCGTCTTCTCGTACATCATGTTCAAGCACTACACGGGCGCGTTCGCCGAAGTGGGGCGGCTGAACATGGGGCTGGCCGAGCGCCTGCAGGCGCGTGAAGCCGAACTGGAGCAAAGCTACCAGCGGATGCGGGTGATCGAGAACGAGCACATGCTCGGTGCGGAGCGCCGGCGGCTGATGCAGGACATGCACGACGGCCTGGGTTCATCGCTGATCAGCGCCATCCGCTCGGTGGAGCAGGGCACCTTGAGCGATGCCGAGATCACCGGTGTGCTCAAGGGATGCATGGACGACCTCAAGTTGGCGATCGACTCGATGGAGAGCGTGGACGCCGACCTGCTGCTGCTGCTGGCAACCCTTCGCTTCCGGCTGGCGCCTCGCATCGAGAGCGCCGGGCTGGCGCTGCGCTGGGAGGTGCAGTCGGTGCCCGCGCTGCCCTGGCTCGACCCGAGCAGTGCGCTGCACATCCTGCGCATCATGCAGGAGGGCGTGGCCAACGTGCTGCGCCACACGCGCGCGACCGTCATCTGCTTCAGCACGGCCGTGGAGGGACAGGGCGTGTGCGTGGTGATCGAAGACAACGGCGCGGGCTTCGCGGTCGATGAAGCGCTGCGCCGAAGCGGCCGCGGGCTGCGCAACCAGCAGCGCCGCGCCTCGGCCATCGGCGGCGTGGTGAGCTGGGAATCGGGCAGCGCCGGAACGCGCTTCAAGCTCTGGCTGCCGCTCTACCAGGGCGCCGTGCCCGGCCCGGTGGCCTCAGAGGCCGTGAACGAGAAACGTCCCTTGGGGTGACGACGGCACCTTCAGCGTGTGTTCGCCCACCCTGGAGAAACGAAATTCGCGGCCGTTGAAGGAGACCGATCGGGTGTTGGTCCAGATGCGGTATTCGTGGCCGTCCGCCAGCGGTGTGACCTGCAGCACGCGCATGACCGCGGGCACGTCCACCCTGAAGCCCAGTTGGCCCGTGGCGCGGCCGCCCCCGAGCATGGTTTCCGCCGCGCACAGAGGCGGCAGAAGCAGCAAGGCACACAGGGCGCCCTTCAGGCACGCCCCGGTCGATATCCTGTTCCCGGACATAAGGCTCCCTCCCCGAAAGACATTGGACTGAAGGCATCTCGGAGATGCCCGACCTTCGTATATCGGCAGACGGCTTCAATGATATGAAGTCCGTCGGGAGCAAGTAAATACCGGAGCAGGTGCGCGTGCAACTGCCTTTCGTCGGATCAGCGTTCTTTCTGGATCGGGAAGTCGGTCAGGGCGGCGTCTCGCACGTAGACGTTCACGCGCCGCGCGGCGGAACCCGCGCTGCTCCAAGGAAGCGGCAGGTTGTCCTGGATCAGCTCGATCTGGTGGCTGCCGGCCGCCACGGACGGAAAGCTGTAGCGGCCCTGCGCATCGGTGCGGGCCACGTAGCCGCGGTCGAGCACCACCGTCACGCCGGGTACGCCGCCTTCGCTGGCTTCCCGGAGCCCGTTGTTGTTCTGGTCGAAGAAAACATAGCCCTCGAGACTGCCGGCGCCTGCGCCGGGGTGGCCGCCGATGGGCGCGCTGGCCACGCCGGCGCGGCTCTCGTAGCGCAGCGCCACCATGAACGAGCGGTTCGAGGGAAGCACGCGCACCGCCTGTTGCAGGGCCGTGGCCAGGGCCGACACCACGGCCGGATTGAGCGACTCCTGGCCGCGGGCCGCCGCGTACTGCGCGATGAACGACCAGCCCTGTCCGATCGGCCAGCTCAGGCGTGCATTGGCGCTCAGGAAGCGCGAATCGGTGCCGACGATGCCGTTGCTGCCGCGCAGGCTCAGGTCGAGCCGCGCGCCGGCGGCGAGCGGCGTGGTGCCGAGCACGCCCCAGTGCACCGCGCGCGATTCGACGCCGGACTGGCGCGACTGCTCGTAGGCCAGGGAGGTCGAGAGCGTCTGGTCCTCGCTCACGCTCCAGGCGTGGTCCACGCCGGTGCGCAGCACGCGCAGGTCGGTGCCGTGCGCAACGTCTGTGCGCCACTGGGTGTAGCCCCAGTCGGACTTGTGCTCCCAGGTGAACTGTGCCGACTGTGCCGCATAGTTGCCGGTGCGCGCCGCCACGTTGGCCGAGATCGAGTCGCGCGAGTCCAGCCGATAACGGCCGAAAAGATTGCCGTAGAGCGAGCGGCGCTGGAGCCCGCTCACGCTGTCGCTCACCTCGATGTTGCCGCCCAATTGCCATTGGCGGGTGGAAACCTCGCCGCGCCACGAGGCGCCGCGCAGGTCGCTCGGCAGCGAGTCGCCGCCCCAGCGCAAGGAGGGCTGGAAGTAGAAGACCGACGCGCTCTGCTGCATCAGCTGCGTGCGCCAGCTTGCATCGACCCAGCCGCCGGTGCCCGAGTCGCGCGGCGCGCGCGACAAGGCATCGGAAGGCTGGCCGCTGCTGTGCGCCAGGTTGGCCTGGATCCGCAGGCCGCCCACGCGTTCTCCGACGCCCCCATAGCCGTTGCCCACCGATTCGGCCCACGGCGCCACGCCCTGCCATGAAACGGCGCTCCATACGGAGCGGGTGTCCTGGGCGTAGCCTGGCACGCCATTGGCGTTGAAATTGCGCGTTTCCACCAGCTGGACCGCCGCATCGGTGCGGCCCAGGGCGTAGGCGCCGTTGCTGCCGCTCAGCTGGGTCTGGGCACCGGCTCCCGCCGCGGTTCCCCGCCCCGACGAGAAGCCCTGGAACGAGATGCCGTCGAAATAGCCCAGCCGGCCCGCCGATGCATTCAGCGTGGTTCGTCCCGGCTGTTCGATGCTGAGCGAGGCGCCTTCGATCGGCAGGCTGGGCAGGTAGACCCGGCCGACGCCGCGGGCGAGCGGCGTGCTCGCCATGTTGATGTTGCCGATGCTGTTGTTGCCGAACCATCCGCCGTTGAAAGGCATGGCCCGCTGGTCGATGCGCCAGGTGCTGCCGTTGCGGTAGCTGTAGGGTACCTGCGTCAGGGGCGTGCCGGTGGTGCCGTACAGCGCGATGCCGCTGACCGGCACCGAATCGCGGTTCAGGTTCAGGTTGGCGGACAGGGTGCCGTAGTCCGGCGTGTCCAGGTAGCCCGAGAAGAGCAGCGAATGGCTTCGTGCGCGCGAATCACCGCTTTGCTGGGTGGACTGCCCTTCGACGGTCCAGCCGCGCGGCCAGCCGCTGCCCTGTTCCCGGGCTTCGTCGGCCGGTGCCGCTTGCGGGCTGTCGTCGAGCACCCGATCGACGTAGTGCGCCGCCTGGGCCTGCGCCCATGCCGGGGTGCCGGCCAGCACCTGTCCCGCGCCGCACAATCCGAGGGCGCTGCTACGGAGCCATCGCTTCATGGAGCGAATCGCTGATTGATCGGCAGCGAGCCGCTCTTGCCCCACTCCAGCTTGCCGGTGACCGTGACCGGGAAACGCACCGCGACGGCGTTTTCGGCCTCGCCCGGCTTGTTGGCCGCGAGCGCGATGTCGCGGGTCTCGCCCGGCATGATGGGGGTGGTGGCGGCCTGCAGCTCGAGCGAGGTGCCGCCCGCGTCGGTGCCCGAGAGAAAACCGGCCAGGCGGCCATGCGCATTGCCGGTGTTGCGGATCTTCAGCACGGGGGCGGGCCGGCCGTCGACCGTGCGCACCGAGGCGCCCACGATTTCCAGCACCGGCGCCACGTTCCCCACGGCCACATAGACGATGACGCCGATGCGTGCGCCCAGCGCCATCGGCACCCCGGGGGCGGTGGCAGGCTGCTGGCCTTCGATCAGCACCGCAAAGCGGCATTCGGTGGGAGGCGTGCCCGCCGGCGGCGTCACTTCGAAGCGGAAGCGGTAGGGGCGTCCGGAGGTGATGGTGAGTTCGCGCCGCTCGATGGCCACCCAGGGCCGGCAGCTGCCGGGCAACAGCTCGTCGCTGAAATCGACCGATCCGTCGGGCCGGAAGGTCCAGTCGGCGGTCTTGAGTTTGTAGGCGCCCGATGGGGTGTCGCGGTGCGTGAGTTCGATCACGTCGCGCACGCGCTCGCCGGGGGGGGTCGACAGTTCGAACCGCGGCGGCGAGACGGCCAGCGAAAACTGCGCCTGGGCGGTCGTGGCCATGGCCAGGACTGCAAGCAGGAAAATAGCCGCACGGCGGCCACGGCAGGAAAGTGCGGCTCGGCGCATCAGGGCGATACCTCGATCTCGAAGAAGAATTGCAGGGATTGCGCGTGCTCGAGCTGGCGGCCGTCGGCCGTGAGATCGATCACGATGGTTTCCTGCAGGAAAGCGTCGCGCACCAGACCGTCGAACACCAGCGTACGGCCGCCACCGCGGACCGTGCCCGGAAGCAGGCGGCCCTGGGTGCGCCACGTGGCGACCAGCTGTTCGCCATCGGTGGGCGCCAGCGACAGGTAGATGCGGGCAGGCCGGCCGACCCACGACGACAGGTTGAGCCGAAGCTGCACCGGAACGCGGCCCTCCACGGTGTGGTCGCCGGCACGGCCGGGGGCCAGCTGGCGCCAGCGCATCGGCGTGACCGGCTGGCTCGCGAAGGTGCCCGTGTCGTCGATGCGGAAAGTGGCGGCAGCGGCGGGCAGCACCGCGCCCAGGGCCAACAGGCCGGCCAGCATGGCATGCGTGTGTCGGGCGCTCATGGTGCGGTCAGGGTGAAGGTCGCCGTGCCGGTAAAGGTGCCTGCCGGAACGATCTCCGTGTTGAGGTAGCGGAACGCGAGGCAGCTCTCGAACCACGTGTTGCGGCCGATCGTCAGCAGATCCTGCGAGCCGCCGACGAAAGTGCCGCTCGGGATGGTCGCGGTCGCGTCGCCATTGCCGGAAGAGGTCCACGCGATCCGGCTGAACGGGATCGTGTCGCCGCTGGTGCTTGTGAGGACGGCCGGCACGGTGACTGACAGGATGGCCTGGTTGCCCCCTGCACCCTGTCCTGGCCGGCGGAAGAAGCCGCCCACGTACACCTGCCCCGTGGTCGAGGGCGAGGTGCAGAAGGCAGCACCCGCCCACGGACTCGCGGTGACGGGACTGTCGGTCGTCATGGGCTGCGGTGTACCGGTGCCCAGTTGCGCCACCGGAACCGTGACAGATGCGCTGTTGACCGTGGGGTTGTCGCCGGGCGTGCCGCCGTTGCTGAAATTGCCGCCCGACATGGAGCCCACGCCCACCTGCAGGTAAAGCGCGCGCTGTCCGGGCGAGATGCCTACGGTGAAGCCGTGCGCCTTTGGCAGGCAGGCGCCGCACACCAGGGCGAATCCGATCAGGACGCCTTTGGCATGGGACAACGGGATGGGCGAGGATTTCATGCCGCGTTCCTGGCGCTGCGCGAAGGCGGGACTGGCCTTGCCTTCACGCAATCGCATGGGGGGAGCCGCTTGTCGGATGGACGTGCGGGCGCTCAGGGGGCGGTGGCGGTGTAGGTGACGCGGCCGTTGTTCGCAACCGTGTCGCCGTAGGTGCCAGCCGGCATCACCGTCGTGTTGGCGTACGCGAAGGTCCAGCTGCCTTCGCGGCGAACGAGACCGCCCGATGCGGGCAGCGTGATGGCCACGGCCGACGAGCCGCCCGTCGTGCCGTTATTGAATGCCGGGTGGGCAATGGCCGTGGTGGAGTAGCCGGGCGTGGCGGTCGTGAGCGCGGCGGCCGTCACGGTGATGTCGGTCCATGGCACGGTCGGGTCGCCACTGACGCCGTTGCTGAGCTGACCCGTGGTCGCGTTGGACAGGCTGACGTCGCCGCTGTTGCCGAGCACGCGAACCGTCACCGCGCTGGCGGAGATGTCGCCGCCGGTGGCTGCCACCGCGGTGCCGCCGCCGATGCCGTTGGCGGGCACGGTGAACGTGAGCTTATCCACGGTGGTGTTGCTCGCCATGCTGGTGCCGGTGCCGACCTGCAGGAACAGCACCTTCGGAACGACGATCTTGAAGTCGAGCTTGGCGTTGGCGGGGGGCGTGGTCGAGCCGGAGCCCGTCACGAAATTGGACTCGGCCTGGCTGGCGAAGGGGGCCAGGGCGGCGGCTGCGGCGGCGATCAGAAGAAATTTTTTCATGACAATGAATGCTTTGGGCCTAGTTTTTGACGTTCGGGAGCCCGGAGTGTAACTAAAGGATGACATTTGTGTGAGTTCTTAAGTTCTCATTTTTAAATGTAATCTGCGTAAAGGTGAACTTCGGTAATAAGTCACAGATCGCGGGTGTCTGTGGCTGTCGTGCTCTTGCAACATGGCTACTTTCCGGGCGCTTCGTCAGGTCTTCGACGACCTTCTGCGGCGTGCGCGGACCCCGGCGGAACGGGGCTTACCATCCACCGATGCCCCTTTCGCAGTTCTCCCCGGGGCCGCTTCCGCGAGCACGGCTTCCGATGAGGCTTCCCGGCCCCGTCGCGAAGCTGCTCTGGCGTGTGCTGGCGCTGGTGCTCGTCGGGCTCGGGTTGCTCGGCGCCTTTCTTCCGCTCCTGCCGACGGTGCCTTTTCTCCTGGCGGCTGCCTGGGCAGCAGGGCACGGCTGGCCTGCGCTGGAGCGCTGGCTGCTCGAACATCCCCGCTATGGCGGTTACGTCCGGCGGTGGCGCGAAGCGGGCGCGGTGCCGCGCCGCGCGAAGTGGACCGCGAGCGCGATGATGCTGTTGAGCACGGTGGTGCTGCTCGTCACGGCCGCGCCGGTGGCGGTCAAGATCGGCGCTCCGGTCTTCATGGCGGCCGTGGCGGTCTGGCTGTGGCGCCGGCCCGAACAGTGACCGGCTGATTCCTCAGACGACTTCCGCGGGGCCCGTGAGCACGCGCTGGTATTTGCCCATGGCCTCGGGTTCGATGCCGAGCCAGTGCGCCACCTGGTCGAGCTTGGCGCCCCGGCGCAACTGGCGCAGCGCGAAGGTGTGGCGCAGCAGGAACGAGCCGCCGCCCGCAGCCTCGATGCCGGCCTCTTCGAGCACCTGCTTGGCGGCCACGTACTGCGCCTCCTTGCTCCAGGGTTTGCCGGTGCGCGTGGCCGGAAACAAAAAATCGCCCGCGATCGCCGCCTCGGCCCGCACTGCGAGCCAATGCTGGAGCAGCTCTCCAGCCCAGGGTGCGAGCGGCGCCTCGCGCGCCGGGGAGTTGCCGTTGCCCGGAACTGCGAGCTTCCATGGGCGTTGCCGGCGGCCGGCGATGTGCGAAGTCGGCGCGTCGAGCCGCAGCACGCGCACGTCACCGGGCGCGAGCCCCGCGCCCAGCTGCAGGGCGACCGCCACGCGGTTGCGCAGTGCCTGCCAGCTCAGCGCTGCCTGGCCATGCCGGGCACCGGGACGCGGCCGTGCATTGGACAGGAAGGTAATGAGATGCCTCGCCTCCGACACCGAGAGAAATTCCGGCAGCGGGTCCGCGCGCGTGGAATCCGCATAGCGCACCTCGGGCTGTGTCGCAATCCACTCGGCGGCCGCGGTGTTGGGCGCAACACCGCGGGTCTCGGCATGGTGGCGCATCACCCTGTCGATCAGCCGAAGCAGGCGCAGCGCATAGCGCGGCGACAGCGACAGGTCGTCGCTTTTCATGCCGAAGCGCGCCTGCTGGAACGCCGACAGGTCGCTCTTGTCCAGCGACGCGAGCGTCACCGCGGGCGACTGGCCGAGGCACCAGGCCGTGAAGCTGCCCCACATGTCGCGATAGACCGCAATCGAAGAGGGCTGCCGCAGGGCGCCGTTGCCCTGCTGCGCAGCGAGCCAGGCGTCGAAGGCATCCTGGTGCGATTCGCCTGGGGGGTCGGGAAAGAGGGGGAGGGACGACATGAAAAATACGCTAACGGCGGGCGACTTGTTTTTTTGGTGAAGTGCATTCTTAGCTTGCATGTGCTCGAGGTCAGCGCTGCGTTGGTGCTGGTTTTCCTAAGCTTTTGCCGTTAGTGTATTTGTTGTGTGGCGAGCCTGCACAGCGCCTCGCGTTCCTTCGGCACCTCGAACTCTCGAACGCGGCTCGCCGCGCCACCAGCAAGTCCTGGTGCGGCCCGGCATCAGGTTGACCGTGTATGCGTCGGCAAAGAACGGATAGATGGTGTCGCGGTGCAGCATGCGGATGTGATACCCCTCCAGGAAGGCGTCGACCGTCAGCTTCCAGTTCGCGGGATACACGCGGTCGACCTTGCGGAAGACCGTCATCCCAGCCAGGCCCATCCAGTCCAGGTGCGCGCCCAGGCCTTGGAACGCCTAGTCCGAGAACGCCGCCCCAGGTTCAGCGTGGCGGCGTCGATGCCCTCGGCCACCGCTGCGGGATTTCACCAAGGCTCTGCGGCCGCACGTGCGGCGCATACTCGCGGCACGCCGCCCGCCGGCCCCTCTCGGGGTTCCGGGCGACTGTCAGGAGGCACGCCTTGCAGCGAACCGACATTGCGAACCCGGCCTATTTCCACAAGGTCGTCGATTGCCAGTACGCCTGCCCGGCGCACACCCCCGTTCCCGAATACATCCGCATGATCGCGCAGCGCCGCTACAGCGACGCCTACATGATCAACTGGGCTTCCAACGTGTTCCCGGGCATCCTGGGGCGCACCTGCGACCGGCCCTGCGAGCCTGCCTGCAGGCGCGGGCGCGTGGAACAGAGCAACGCGCAGGATCCGGAGCCGGTGGCGATCTGCCGGCTCAAGCGCGTGGCAGCCGACATGAAGGACGACGTGCGCGCGCGCATGCCGACGCTCGCACCCAGCAACGGCAAGCGCATTGCGTGCATCGGCGCGGGCCCGGCCTCGCTCACCGTCGCGCGCGACCTCGCCCCGCTGGGCTACGAGGTGACGGTGTTCGACGCCGACGCCAAGGCCGGCGGCTTCATCCGCACGCAGATTCCGCGCTTTCGCCTGCCGGAATCGGTGATCGACGAGGAGACCGGCTACATCCTCGACCTGGGCATCGACTTCCGCGGCGGAACCCGCATCGGCTCGATGGCGGCGCTCATGGCCGAGGGGTGGGACTCGATCTTCGTCGGCTGCGGCGCGCCGCGCGGGCGCGACCTGGAGCTGCCCGGCCGCCAAGAGGCGGCAGCTGCCATCCACATCGGCATCGACTGGCTCAATTCCGTTTCGTTCGGGCACGTGACGCGCATCGGCCGGCGCGTGATCGTGCTGGGCGGCGGCAACACCGCCATGGACTGCTGCCGATCGGCCCGCCGCCTGGGCGGCACCGACGTGAAGGTCATCGTGCGCAGCGGTTTCGATGAAATGAAGGCTTCGCCCTGGGAGAAGGAAGACGCCCAGCACGAAGGCATTCCGATCATCAACTTCCATGTGCCCAGGGCCTTCGTCAGCGAAGAGGGCAGGCTGGTCGGCATGCGCTTCGAGCGCGTGCGGGCCGCCTACGACGAACACGGGCGCCGCACGCTGGTGCCTACCGGCGAACCGGACGCCTTCTTCGAATGCGACGAGGTGCTGGTGGCTGTGGGCCAGGAGAACGCCTTCCCGTGGATCGAGCGCGACTGCGGCATCGCCTTCGACAGCAAGTCGGGCCTGCCGGTGCTCGACGAGAACACCTTCCAGTCGAGCGTGCCCCGCGTGTTCTTCGGTGGCGATGCGGCCTTCGGTCCCAAGAACATCATCACCGCCGTGGCCCACGGCCACGAGGCCGCGGTGTCGATCGACAAGCTGCTGCGCGCCGAGCCGGTGTACGTGCGGCCCGCGCCCATGACCAACCTGGTGTCGCAGAAGATGGGCATCCACGAGTGGAGCTACGACAACGACACCTCCAACGACCTGCGCTACAAGGTGCCCTGGGCCAAGGCCGAGACGGCGCTGGCCAGCATCCGGGTGGAAGTGGAGCTGGGCTTCGACGCCGCCACCGCCTTCAAGGAGGCCGAGCGCTGCCTGAACTGCGACGTGCAGACCGTCTTCAACGAGACCGCCTGCATCGAATGCGACGCCTGCGTGGACATCTGCCCGATGGACTGCATCAGCTTCACCGCCAACGGCGAGGAGGCCGAGCTGCGCACGAGGCTGAAGGCCCCCGCACTCAATCTTGCGCAAGACCTGTACGTGTCCGGCGGACTCAAGACCGGCCGCGTGATGGTCAAGGACGAGGACGTCTGCCTGCACTGCGGGCTGTGCGCCGAGCGTTGTCCCACCGGAGCCTGGGACATGCAGAAGTTCCTGCTGAAGATGACGCCGGCGGGGCAGGGGGTGGCGTCATGAGTGCCGTCCCGCAGATCGAGGCGGTGAACGATTTCGTCATCAAGTTCGCCAATGTCAACGGCTCGGGCTCGGCCTCGGCCAACGAGCTGTTCGCCAAGGCCATCCTGCGCATGGGCGTGCCGGTGAGCCCGCGCAACATCTTTCCCAGCAACATCCAGGGCCTGCCGACCTGGTACGAGGTGCGCGTGACCGAAGCGGGCCACCTGGGACGGCGCGGCGGCACCGACATGATGGTGGCCATGAACCCGCAGACCTGGGACGCCGACCTGGCCGAGCTGGAACCTGGCGGCTACCTTTTCTACGACAGCACGCGGCCGCTGCCGCCGTCGAAATTCCGCAGCGACATCCGCGTCATCGGCATGCCGCTGACCGAGATCTGCAACGCGGTCTACCAGGATCCGCGCCAGCGCCAGCTGTTCAAGAACATCGTCTACGTGGGCGCCCTGGCCATCCTGCTCGGCATCGAGCCCCAGGTCATCGAGGCGCTGTTCGGCGAGCAGTACAAGGGCAAGGAAAAGCTTCTTGCCTCCAACGTGCAGGCGCTGCACCTGGGCTGCGACTTCGCGCGGGAGAACCTGCGCGAGTCGCTGGGGCTCCAGGTTCGCCGCGCCGACCGCGTGGGCGACCGGATCTTCGTGGACGGCAACAGCGCTGCGGCGCTGGGCTGCGTGTATGGCGGCGCCACGGTGGCGGCGTGGTACCCGATCACGCCTTCATCGTCGGTGGCCGAGGCCTTCCAGAAGTACTGCGCCAAATTCCGCGTCGACCCGGCCACCGGACAGCACCGCTTCGCCATCGTGCAGGCGGAAGACGAACTGGCTTCCATCGGCGTGGTGGTCGGTGCCGGCTGGAACGGCGCGCGGGCGTTCACCGCCACGTCGGGGCCGGGCATTTCGCTCATGGCCGAATTCATCGGCCTCGCCTACTTCGCCGAGATTCCCGTCACCCTCATCAACGTGCAGCGCGGCGGCCCTTCCACCGGCATGCCGACACGCACGCAGCAGGCCGACATCCTGGCCTGCGCCTACGCCTCGCACGGCGACACCAAGCACGTGCTGCTGTTCCCCGAGGATCCGCACGAGTGCTTCGAGCATGCGGCGGCGGCGCTGGACCTGGCCGACCGCCTCCAGACGCCGGTGTTCGTGATGACCGACCTGGACATCGGCATGAACCAGCGCCTGTGTGCGCCCTTCGACTGGGACGATGCCAAGGCCTACGACCGCGGCAAGGTGATGAGCGCCGAAGAGCTCGAGGCCGGACGCGACTTCGGCCGCTACAAGGACGTGGACGGCGACGGCATTCCGTGGCGCACGCTGCCGGGCACGCATCCGAGCAAGGGCAGCTACTTCACGCGCGGCACCACGCGCGACGCCTACGCCCGCTATTCGGAGCGCGGGCCGGACTACATCTACAACATGGAGCGGCTGCTGAAGAAGTTCGCGACCGCGGCCAGGCTGGTGCCGCAACCGGTGCTCCGCCCGGCCGCCGAGGAAACGGCCCTGGGCGTGATCTACTTCGGTTCGACCAGCCCCGCCATGCACGAGGCGCTGCAAGCGCTGGAGGCGCGCGGCATCCACCTCGATGCGCTGCGGCTGCGCGCCTTTCCGTTTCCGGACAGCGTGGCCCGGTTCCTGGCGCGGCACGCCAAGGTGTTCGTGGTCGAGCAGAACCGCGATGCCCAGATGCGCAGCCTGCTGGTGAACGAACTGGACATCGATCCCGCGCGCCTGGTGAAGGTGCTGCACTTCGACGGCACGCCCATCACTGCGCGCTTCATCGCCGGGGCCATCGGATCGCACCTGCAGGCGCAGGCATCCGGCGCTGCCACCACCCATACCGGGGAGCCTGCATGACCTACCTCGCCAAGCCGCGGCTGCGCCATCCCACGCTGGCCACCAACAAGGTCGGCTACACGCGGCGCGACTACGAAGGCAAGATCTCGACGCTGTGCGCCGGCTGCGGCCACGACTCGATCTCCGCCGCGATCATCGAGGCCTGCTGGGAACTGGACATCGAACCGCACCGCGTCGCCAAGCTCTCGGGCATCGGCTGCAGCTCCAAGACGCCGGATTATTTCCTCGGCGCATCGCACGGTTTCAACACCGTGCACGGCCGCATGCCCAGCGTGCTGACCGGCGCCAACCTGGCCAACCGCGACCTGCTGTACCTGGGCGTTTCGGGCGACGGCGATTCGGCGTCGATCGGGCTCGGCCAGTTCGCCCATGCCATGCGGCGCGGCGTGAACATGGCCTACATCGTGGAGAACAACGGCGTCTACGGGCTCACCAAGGGCCAGTTCTCGGCCACCGCCGACCAGGGCTCCAAGAGCAAGAAGGGCGTCGTCAATACCGACAGTCCGGTGGACCTCGTGGCCATGGCGCTGCAGCTGGGCGCCAGCTACGTGGGGCGCGGTTTCTCAGGCAACAAGGCGCAGCTGGTGCCGCTGGTCAAGGGAGCGATCAGCCACGGCGGCGTCGCCTTCATCGACGTGATCAGCCCCTGTGTCGCGTTCAACAACCACCCCGGCAGCACCAAGAGCTACGACTACGTGCGCGAGCACAACGAGGCGGTGAGCCGCATCGACTTCATCAGCGCGCGGGAAGAGATCGCCGTCGACATCGAACCGGGCGACGTGATGGACGTGCGCCAGCACGACGGCACGCTGCTGCGCCTGCGCAGCCTGCACCCCGGCTACGACCCCGGCGATCGCCATGCCGCCATGGCCTACATGCAGCGCCACCACGAGATGGGCGAGGTGGTGACCGGCCTGCTCTACGTCGATCCGCTGGCCACCGACCTGCACACCGCGCTCAACACCTGCGACCGGCCACTCAATGCGCTCGGGACGGCCGAGCTGTGTCCCGGCGCCCAGGCGCTGGAGCGGCTCAACGCCTCCTTGCGCTGAGCCGCGGGCAGCGGCACCATTCACATCCTTCCCATGGAGGGCGCACCATGTCCGAGCGCACCGTTTTCCAATCGATCTCGCGCAGCCACGTGATCAGCCTGGGCCCGCAGGCCAGCGCGCGCGACGCCGCGTGCGTCATGACGCGCGCGAGCTGCGGCAGCGTGCTCGTGATGGAGCTGCCCGACGCCTTGCTGGGCATTCTCACCGAGCGTGACCTGATGACCCGCGTGCTGGCCCGGGGGCTCGATCCCGACCGCACCACGGTGCGCGAAGTCATGACGCCCAACCCCATCTGCGTGCCGCCCGAAACGCTGGTGTCCGACGCCGTGGTGCTCATGCTGGAACGGGGCTTTCGCCATCTGCCGCTGGTGGCGGGGACCAAGATCCTCGGCGTCTTTTCGGTGCGCGACGCGTTGCCGCGAGAGCTCGGCACGGCGGTCAGCCTGACCGAATTCCGCGAACAGGTGAACGACGCGCTGGGCTAGGGAGAGTCCGGCAAGGCCGCGAAAGGCCGACTCACATCAAGCGCAGACCCCGCGCGAATTTCATCGATGTCCTGGCGAATTTCGGCAGGTCGCCCATCTTCGCGAGCTCGGCCAGGCCCTCCTCGGTGATGCGCTCCACGGTTGCGGTGACCGGCTCGGCGTAGAAGCCGGTGCGCTGGAGGGGGGCGATCTTCGCCTCGACCAAGCCCGTGGCCATCAGCACCGACACATGCCGGATTTCCTCCGGCTGGACCACCTGGACGGGCAGGGGGGTGCGAAGAAGCCTCGCCAGGAACATGAGCGGCATTCGATTCTCCGTGGCCGGCGCGCGCTGTACCCAATGGCCGGACCCGCACAAGGGCGGAAGGAAAATTTATCAGCGCCTGCTCCGATGTGACAGTTGTTCACGTTTTAAACGCGGCTTTCGAGCAATACGTCACGAAATGGCGGTGCCCTGGCGCAGGCTCGCCGATGAGCAGACCCAATGAGTTCAGTTGCTTTCCTCGTTGGACGCACCGCATCCGAAGACCTCTAATTCGTGCACCACCACGAACACGACGGAGACTCTTCATGCTTCATATCGATGGAAAGATCGCGGCCATCGCCTGTGCGCTGGTGGTCGGCTGCACCAGCGTCGGGACGGCCGCGGCGGCCTCGCTCGGCGGGCCGCTGGCCCTCTCGGACGAAGGCATGTTCTTCGTCCATGCAAAGCCCGCCGCGTCCAGGTACCCCGGCGTGTCGCCGGCCGGCCCGGCCCGGCCGGGAACCGTGATGGTGAACCAGATGTACGTGCACTACCGCATCCCCGCCGTCCGGACCAGCGCGCTCCCCATCGTGCTGGTGCACGGCGGCGGATTGAGCGGCATGAGCTACGAGACGACGCCAGACGGCCGCGAAGGCTGGGCGACTTACTTCGCGCGCAAGGGCCATGCCGTCTATGTCGTCGACACGCCCGGGCGCGGGCGCTCCGGCTTCAATGCGACAGCCATCAACGAAGCGAAGGCAGAGGGGAACGTCTCTGCGCTGCCGCCCAGCGTGCTGATGGTGACGGCCGAGCTCGCCTGGCCGCTCTTTCGCTTCGGGCCGTCGCACGGCACGGCGTATCCCGACTCCCAGTTCCCGGTCGAGGCCTTCCCGAAATTCGCCGCGCAGGGCGTGCCCTTCGCCGAGGCGCTGCTGGAGGGCGGCGGCATGGGCACCGCGCCGCCGGCGCTGGCAGCGCTGCTGGACGACATCGGGCCCGCCATCGTCGTGGTGCACTCGCTCGCAGGGCCCTTTGCCGATGCATTGGTCGGGCTGCGTCCGGCCCTGGTCAAGGCGGTCGTCAACATCGAGGGCGCGCAGTCGGTTCTTCCCACCGACGCGCAGGTTGCGGCCTACCGCGGTGTTCCCGTGCTGGAGCTGTTCGGCGACCACCTCGACGCACCCGTCTTCACAGGCCAGCCGCGCTACGAGGCGCGCAAGGCCGTGGTCGAGCGGATCAACCGTCTCGAAGGCGGCAGGGCAACGTTGGTGCGGCTTCCCGACGTGGGCCTCAAGGGCAACTCGCACATGATGATGCAGGACAGGAACAACCTGCAGGTCGCCGACTTCATCCTCGGCTGGATCGCGGACACGGTGCGTTGAGTCATCGTCCTTCGCCTGAGTGAAGGGCACCGCGATGACGAAGCCGTACACCCTCAAGGCCGGCTTCGACCCCGGCCGCCCGCTACCCGCGCGGCGCGCTGCCGCGATCTTCCGCGACCACGCCGTTGCGCAGGATGCCGATGCCCTCGATCTCGACCTCGATGGTGTCGCCCACCTGGATCGGACCCACGCCCGCGGGGGTGCCGGTCATGATCATGTCGCCGGGCAGCAGGGTCATGTACCGGCTCAGGTAGGCAATGATCTCCGGCACCGAAAAGAGCAGGTCCGCGGTCGTGCCGTTCTGGCGCACCGCGCCGTTGACGCGCGTGACGATGCCGATCCGCGACGGGTCCAGCCCGGTGGCGATCACCGGCCCCATCGGCGCGAAGGTGTCGTAGCCCTTGCCCGCGAGCAGGCAGCCGAATTCGCTCTCGCTGCGCTGGAGCACGCGGTCGCTCACGTCGTTGCCGCAGGTGTAGCCGAGCACATGGTCCAGCGCATCGGCCGCGGACACGTGGCGCGCCTTCCGGCCGATCACCACGGTGAGCTCGCCTTCGAAGTGGATGTTCTGTCCGTCGTCGGGATAGACGATCGACGCGTCCGGACCGATCACGCTGGTGCTCGGCTTCATGAACAGCACGGGCCGCTGCGGCACCGCCTTGCCCACCTCGTGGGAATGCGCGACGTAGTTGTAGCCGAGGCCGAACACGCGCGGCTGCGCGATGGGCGCGAGCAGCCGCACGGCCGCGAGCGAGTCGATGGCGCCGCTGCGCTTCAGGCCTTCGAGCGGCGAGCTTTCCAGCCGAGCGATCGAGCCCTCGTTCTCGATGATTCCGTAGTGGACGCATTCGTCCAACGCGTATCTGGCGATGTGCATGGTGGTTCCGATTTTTTCCGTTGTGGCCAATGCCTGATGCTAACGTTAGCTTTCCAGATGCCGGTTGTCAACGAAGGCTCCACAAGCTGTTTATTCTGAAAGCCGTTGACAAGCAGGATGCGCGTTTGCCAGAATATGCGCAAACGTTAGCACAAACAAGGAGACAAACTTCATGAACGAATCCGCACCGCTTGCGCGGCCTGGCACAAGGAGCTCGCCATGAGCGCGACCTTGCTCGCCCAATCGGCCATCGGGGGCTTGCTGCTCGGTGGCATCTACGGGCTGCTCGCGCTCGGCCTCAGCGTGAGCTGGGGTTTGCTGCGCCTCGTCAACCTGAGCCACTTCGCGCTGGCCTTTCTCGGCGCCTACCTCACCTACCAGCTCGGAACGCAGTTCGGCATTGCGCCGTGGCTGTCGGCGCTGGTCGTGGTGCCGGCCTTCTTCGTTGCCGGCATTGCGTTGCACGCGCTGTTCGTACGCTTCCAGGTCAGCGAGTTCGCGTCGATGCTGGTCACCTTCGGCATCACCATCCTCATCGAGTCGCTGATCCAGTGGCTCTGGTCCGCGGACTACCGCAAGTTCGAGTCCGGCTATGCGCAGTCGTCGCTGCGCATCGGGCCGCTGTTCGTGCCGGTGCTGGAGCTTGCCGCCTTCGCTTGCGCGGCGCTGCTTGCGACCGCCGCCTGGACCGGCCTGAACCGCACGCTCTTGGGCAAGGCGCTGCGCGCAGCCGCGCACGACGGCCCGATCGCAGCGGCCTTCGGCATCAACGCCAAGCGCCTCTCGTACCTGCTGGCCGGCCTGTGCGCGGCGTCGGCCGGCGTCGCGGGCGTGTTCATCGCGCTGACCTCGACGCTCGCGCCTTCGCAGATCGAAGCCTGGATCGGCGTGGTCTTCGCGGTGGTGATCATCGGCGGGCTCGCGCGCCCGCTCGGCGCGCTGGCGGCCGGTTGCCTGATCGGCGTTTCGGAGTCGGTGACCATGGCAGCGGTCAACCCCGCCTGGGCACCGCTCGTGGCCTTCTCGATCCTGATCCTCCTCTTGCTGTGGAGGCCCAGATGGCTCTGAGCCCACGACACGCACGCGCAGCGGCGGCGGCGGCCGTGGCCGGCCTGGTCGCGCTGCCCTTCACAGGCGTTGCCGACTTCTACCTCTCGTACCTCTACGTCGTCTTCTTCTGGATTGCGCTGGCCAGCAGCTGGGGCATCCTGAGCGGCTACTCGGGCTACTGGAGTTTCGGCCACGCGGCGTTCTTCGGTACCGGCGCGTACACGACGGCCACGCTGGCCGGCAAATGGGGCGTGCCCTTCCTGCTGACCATTCCGGCGGCGGCGGGCATCGCGGCAACGCTCGCACTGGGCATCGGCTGGGTGGTGTTTCGCATCAACACGCTGCGCGCCGAATTCTTCGCGCTGCTCACGCTCTCGGTCACTTACGTGCTGGCGGCCGTGATCTCCAACACGCCGATCGATGGCGGGGGCGGGGTCTACCTCAGCAATGTCTCGATTCCCCAGCTCGGCACCACGGTGCCGGGGGCCATCTACCTGCTGGGGCTCGTGCTGGCACTGACCGCGCTCGCAGTCTCGCGCCGCATTCTCCGCTCGCGCCTGGGCGCCGGCCTGCTGGCCATCCATGACGACGAGGACGTGGCCGAGGTCAAGGGCGTGCCGACGCTGCACTACAAGCTCGCGGCCTTCGCCATCTCGTCGGCCATTGCCGGTGCCGCGGGCGCCATCCAGGCCGCCTACGTCGGGTATGTCACGGTAGGCGAAACCTTCTCGATCACCGTGCCGCTGTACGTCGTGCTCATGAGCATCCTGGGCGGCGCGCGCCACTGGGCGGGGCCGGCCATCGGCGCGGCGCTGATCACCGTGGCACTGAGTCTCTTCGTCGGCGGCGGGCACGCCGAGCTCGGCCGCGCGGGTGTGGCGCTCGCACTCGTGGTCGTGATCCTGGTCCTGCCCGAGGGCATCGCGCCCAGCCTGTTCGGCCGCTTCGCCCCACGCAGGAACGCTGCGCCCGTATCCGCACCCGCACTTGTGTCGGCGAGCGAGCCGGGCAACGTCGTCGTGATGAAGCCGCAAGCCACCACCGCACGGCCCTTGCTGACATGCCGCGCAGTAGCGAAGTCCTTCGGCGGCATCCGCGCGCTGCAGGGCGTCGACCTGCAGGTCGAGGAGGGCGAGATCCTCGCGCTCGTCGGGCCCAACGGCTCCGGCAAGTCGACCCTGATCAACATGATCAGCGGCCACTTTCCGCTGAGTTCCGGCAGCATCGAGCTGCACGGCGCATCGATCGGCGGCCTGGCGCCGCACGAGGTCGCGCGCCGTGGCATCGCGCGCACCTACCAGATCCCGCGCCTGTTCAATCACCTCACGGTGCTCGAGAACGTGCGGCTGTGCGCCTTCTTCGGCGGCACGCAGGACGCTGGCAGCGAGAGTCCCGACGACCTCGCGCGCCGCTGGCTCGCGTTCACCGGTCTCGAAGCGAAGGCCGACGTGCTGCCGCCCGCACTCAACCTGCACGAGCGCAAGTTCGTCGAGCTCGCGCGTGCCCTGGCGGCGCAGCCGCGCCTGTTGTTGCTGGACGAGGTGCTGTGCGGCCTCACCCCGACCGAGGTCGACCACGCCATCGCGATGATCCGCAAGATCAGGGCGGACGGCACCACCATCGTCTTCGTCGAGCACCTGATGCGCGCCGTGGTGGCCCTGGCCGACCGCATCGCGGTGCTCGACCAGGGCACCTTGCTCGCCCTCGGGCTCCCGCGCGAAACGATGCAGGACCCCCGCGTCGTGGGCGCCTACCTGGGGACCGCCCATGCTGCTTGAAGTACGAAACCTCCATGTCTCCCACGGCGACGCGCCTGCACTCTGGGAGGCATCGCTCGATGTTGCCGCGGGGCAGATCGTGGCCGTGGTCGGGCCCAACGGCGCGGGCAAGAGCACGCTGATCAACACCATCGCGGGCATCCTGCGTGCACGCGAGGGCCAGATCCGCATCGACGGCACGGACATCGCGAAGGTCCCGAGCCACCGCGTGTGCGGGCACGGCATCGCCATCGTCCCCGAAGGGCGGCGCCTGTTCACGCACATGACCGTTCTCGAGAACCTCCAGCTCGGCGGCTGGCGCGCCGACGCTCGGGCCTCGGGCGAAGGCTCGCTCGAAAGGGTGTTCTCGCTCTTTCCGATCCTCGGCGAGCGCCGCCACCAGATCGCAGGCTCGATGTCGGGCGGCCAGCAGCAGATGGTGGCGATCGGCCGCGCGCTGATGGCGCGGCCCCGGCTGCTCCTGATGGACGAGCCCTCGCTCGGCCTCTCGCCGGCCGTGGTCGACGACATGTTCCGGATCATCCGCACGATCAACGAACGCGGCGTGGCCGTGCTGCTGGTCGAGCAGAACATCCACAAGGCGCTGGAGATGGCGCACCACGCCTATGTCATCGAGCAGGGCCGCATCGTGGCCTCGGGAAAAGCGGACACGCTGCTCGGCAATCCTCGCATCCGGGAGGCCTATCTTGGCGTCTGATCCCTCATCGGGCGAAGTCGCGCCCCTGGCCATCCGCCGCGTCGTCACGGGCCACGACAAGACGGGTGCGTCCGAGATCGCGCTCGACTGCGACGTGCCGCGCTCCCATGTCTTCCAGCATGTGCCGGGCATGGTGTCGCGCCTGGTGTGGGCCAGCGCGCCGGTGCCGGGTCTGCCCTTCGATGGCGCCGATCCGACCGCCGCGGTGGCCAGCATCGTTCCCGCCGCGGGTGCCACGCGTTTCCTGGTCGTCACGTTCCCGCCCGACAGCGTGTTCGCGGCGCGCGCGTTCGACCCGGCTGCGGCGGCCGCCGAGAACCTGGCCGTGAGCCCCGGCCTGGCGGAGTGCTTCGAGCCTGACGGCATGCATGCGACGCCGACCATGGACTACGCCGTCGTGCTCGACGGCGAGATCTGGATCGAGCTCGACGAGGGACGTTCCACGCATCTTTGGCGCCATGACGTGGTGGTGCAGCACGGCACCCGCCATGCATGGCGCAACAGGAGCGAGCGTCCGGCGACGCTCGCCTTCGTGCTGATCGGCGCTTCGGCCGCGGCACGCAACGACAGCCCATCCGACACAGGGAACATTCATGAATGACACAAGGATCACGCGCCTGCACGGGCGGCGCGTGTGGGATTCACGCGGACGCCCGACGGTGGAAGCCGAGGTCACGCTGGCCTGCGGCACCGTGGCGCGCGCCATCGCACCCGCCGGTGCCTCCACCGGCAGCGGCGAGGCGCTCGAGCTGCGCGACGGCGGTCCGCGCTTCGGGCGGGCTGGACGTAGGGAAGGCGCTTGCTGCGATGCGTGAGATCGCGGCGTCGATCGAAGGGCTCGATGCGCGCGACCAGGCCGGCATCGACGCGCGCATGGTGGCGCTCGACGGCACGGCGAACCGCAGCCGCCTCGGCGGCAACGCGATCGTGGCGACCTCGATGGCGGTGCTCCACGCCGCGGCTGCAGCCGCCGGACTGCCGCTGTGGCGCCATCTCGCTGGAGATGGCCCGGTGCGCATGCCGCTGCCCGAAGTGCAGATCTTCGGCGGCGGTGCGCATGCGGCGCGGCGCGTCGATGTGCAGGACTTCATGGTGATGTGCCCCGCGGCCGGCAGCTTCGGCGAGGCGCTCGAATGGACCGCCGAGATCTACCTTGCGGCCGGCGCGCTGATGAAGAAGCACGGCAAGCTGCAAGGGGTCGCCGACGAGGGCGGCTACTGGCCGGCCTTCGGTTCGAACGAACAGGCGCTCGACACGCTGATGCAGGCCATCGCCGATGCGGGCCTGCGCGCGGGCGAGCAGGTCGGCATTTCGCTCGACATCGCGGCCTCCGAATTCGGCCGTGACGGCCGCTACACGCTCGCGCTGGATGACCGCAGCCTCGACACCGGCGAGATGATCGCGATGCTCGGCAACTGGCTCGATGCCTACCCGATCCTCTCCATCGAAGACCCGCTCGCCGAAGACGATGTGGCCGGGTTCCGGCAGTTCACCGCCGCCTATGGCAGCCGCTGCCAGGTCATCGGCGACGACTTTCTCGTGACCAACGCGGCGCGCGTGGCGGCCGCCGCAGCCGACGGCTGCACGAACGCGGTGCTGATCAAGCCCAACCAGGCCGGCACCGTCAGCGAGACGCATGCGGCGCTCGAGGCTGGCAGGCGGGCGGGTTTTGGAACCATCGTTTCGGCGCGCTCCGGCGAAACCGAGGACGTGACCATCGCGCACCTGTCCGTCGGCTGGAACGCGGGCCAGCTCAAGGTCGGTTCCTTCTCGCGCTCCGAGCGCATGGCGAAGTGGAACGAAGTGCTGCGCATCGAGGAGTCGCTGGGCCGCGACGCGGTGTTCAGCGGCTGGTCCGCAATGCCGTTCCGACATCGCGCGCAATGAACGCCGCGCATCACCCCACCCCATCAGGAAGAACATCGCCATGAACACGATCAAGCTGGCAGGCATTTCCGGAAGCCTGCGCAAGGCATCCAGCAACACGGCCATCCTGCGCACACTCCAGGCGTTGCTGCCGGAGGGCGTCGAGATGGCGCTGCTGCCGCTCGACGGCATTCCCTCGTACAACCAGGACCTCGACGGACCCGATCTCCCCGATGCCGTCCGGGCGTTCAAGGCCACGATCGATGTGTGCGACGGCCTCGTGCTGTGCTCCCCCGAATACAACTTCGGCATGCCGGGCGTGCTGAAGAACGCGCTCGACTGGGCCTCGCGGCCGGCGTTCGCGTCTCCGCTCAAGGGCAAGCCGGTGCTGGTGATGACCAGTTCGCCGGCGTTCACCGGCGGCGTGCGCGCCCAGGCCCAGCTGCGCGACACGCTGGGCGGCACCTTGTCGCGCGTGATCGCCAGGCCGCAGGTCGTCGTCGCGGGCGTCCACACCAAGATCGAAGACGGGCGGCTGGCAGACGCCACCAGCCTGGCCTTCGCGCTCGAAGCCATCGACGACCTGATCGCCGAGATCGGCCTGCTGCGTGCGGCCCGACCTTCTGCGGTGCAGCCAGCCCTGGGCTGAGCGGCAGCAGGTCCTTTCCTCCCCACCCAACCCTTCGCGAGGTTCTTATGCTGCCCGCCGTCAATCTGCGTCCGCCGTTCAACATCACACGTGCCAGCCACGTCGTCCTCCATGTCGCCGATCTCGCAAGGAGCCGCGACTTCTACGTCAACATCGTCGGGCTCGTCATCTCGGACGAGGGCGAAGGCGTCTGCTACCTGCGCGGCCTGGCCGAGGCCTGCCATCACAGCCTGGTGCTGATCCAGTCGCGGGGCGGCGAACAGACCTGCAAGCGGATCGGCTTTCGCGTCTTCTTCGAGGAAGACCTCGACAGCGCCCATGCCTTCTTCAAGGCCGAAGGGCTGGCTGCCGAATGGGTCGATGTTCCGCACCAGGGCCGCACGCTCCACGTGGAAGACCCGATCGGCACCAGGATCGAACTCTGCGCGCAGATGGAGACGCTGCCCCGCATGTACCTGAAGGTCGAGAGCTTCACCGGCGCGCATGCCCAGCGGCTGGACCACTACCAGCTGCTGGCCCCGGACACCTACGCCTTGTGCGCGTTCTACAGCCGGCTGGGTTTTCGCAACTCCGAGTACATCGCGCATGGCGACAAGCTGCTGGGCGCCTTCATGTACCGAAAGGGCACCTGCCTCGATCTGGCGATCGTGCAGGGCGCGGGGCCCCGCCTGCACCACTTCGCCTACACCGTCTCCGAGTCGCACAACATCTTCACGGCCTGCGACCTGGCGGGCAACTTCGGCTATGCCGAATCGGTGGAACGCGGCCCCGGCCGCCACGGGCCCGGCGGGATGCTGTTCGTCTACCTGCGCGACCCCGACGGGCATCGCGTGGAACTCTTCAACAGCCACTACCAGACCATCGACATCGAGATCGAACCCGTGCGCTGGGAAGCCGCCTCGCTGAGCACCAACATCCGATGGGGGATTCCCGCCCCCGCGCGCTGGTATTTCGAGGCCACCGCCTTCGCCGACGCGGCGCTCATCGAGCCGGCCGAGAAACCCAATCCCCAAACGCTGGAGAGCTACGCGCTGGCGCTCTCCATGCAGAAGTAAACACCAGAAAGGTCACTGCCATGGCACGAGTCAGATATCTCCAACGATCGGACACCGACGCCGATCCCGCCCTGTTCGACAGGCTGGAACGCGAACGCAAGGTGCCCACCGCCAACATCTTCCGTGCGCTGGCGCACGCGCCGCAGGTGCTGGACGGGTTCATCTCCTATGCCAACACGCTGCGCGGCTCGCAGCTGAGCCCCAGGCTGCGCGAGCTGGCGATCCTCACCGTGGGCCACTGCACCGCGTCGGCCTACGAGATCGCACATCACCAGTCGCATGGCCTCAAGGCGGGCATCAGCGCGGAGCAGCTCAAGGCCGTGCCCGACTTCGAAAGCTCTGCGCTCTTCGACGACGAGGAGCGCGCCGTCATGGCACTGGCGCGCGAGTCGACGCTGAAGGTCGACGTGAGCGAACCCACGTGGCGCAAGGCCGCGGCTTTCCTGTCCGAGCGCCAGCTGGTCGAACTGGTGCTCACGATCGGTTGGTACAACTCCGGCGTTCGCATCATGGGTGCGCTCGCCATCGAGCTCGAGGACGGATACCGCTGACCACAGCCGCCGCACGCCCGGCCGGCGCGGTCCGAGCCGGTCTTCCGACATTCCAGGAGACAACGATGAGCATCACCAGATTTCAATCACAGCGCCGTGTCCTTCTTGCCGCGGCCGGCACCCTCATGCTGGCCTATGGCTTGCCCGCGCATGCACAAGGTGGAGGCGGCGCAGAGCCGATCCGGGTGGGCGGCACGCTGCCCCTCACCGGACCTCTTGCACCCGTCGGCGGCATCCACAAAGTTGCGGCCGAGGTGTTCGTCGATGCGCTGAACAAGCGCGGCGGGTTGCTGGGCCGCAAGGTCGAGCTCATGCTGCTGGACGACCAGTCGCAGCCGGGCAATGCGCGCACCCTGTACGAACGCCTCATCACGCGCGAAAAGGTCGACCTGCTGATGGGCCCCTATGGCACCAGCGCGATCATCGCGGCGATGGGCGTGGCGCAGCGCTTCAACAAGCTCTTCATCCAGAGCAGCCTCGGCGACCCGAGCCTGGCGCCCTACGAGATGCAGTTTCCGGCGCTCCCGCTGGGACCCGAGCCGCGCCTGGGCGCCACCGAGGTGCTGCTCGACGCCTATGCGAGCACCGCGACGCCGCCGAAGACCATCGCCTTCGTCACCAGCAAGTTTCCATCGGCGCTCGACCTGGCCAAGGGCGGGCAGGAGATCGCGGCCAAGCGGGGCCTGAAGACCGTGCTGTCGCTCGAGTACGAGTTCGGCACGCGCGACTTCGGCGGCATTGCCGCGCGCATCAAGGATGCCGCGCCCGACCTGCTGTGGTCGGGTGCGGTCGGCCTCGAGGCGGCGCAGCTGCTCGATGCGATGAAGCGCATCGACTACCAGCCCGCGCGCCAGTTCTACCTGTTTCCGGCGCCGGGGCCGACCGTGTCGAACCCACAGGCGAGCGGCCTGACCACGCTCACGTGGTTCGAGGACCACGCACCTTTCACGCAGGACGCAGGCGCCGCCCAGTTCATTGCCGCCTACAACGACCGCGCGAAAGCCGCCGGCCTGTCCTGGCCGCACGTCGATTCCCAGGCTGCGGCGGAGTTCGCGGCCTGGCAGATCCTTGAAGCCGCGGCCAAGGGCGTCGGCCGCCTCGACGACAAGGCCATGGCCGCATGGCTGCGCGCCAACCCGGTCGAGACCGTGCTGGGCACGCGCCGCTTCGACGGCAAGTTCAACAGCGGCGCGGCCGACACCAAGGTCAAGCAGGCACAGAACGGCAAGTGGGTCACGGTGTGGCCGCCCAGGTTCCGTCCGTCGGGTGCGGCATTCGTCGCCCCTTGAGTTTTTTCAAGAAGAGGTTTTCATGAACAGAACAATGACCGCAGCCCGGCTGCACGCGCTCGGCACGCCGATGTCGCTCGACACGATCCCGGTTCCCAAGCCGCGCCCCAGCGACCTGCTGGTGAAGGTGATGGCGTGCGGCATCGTGCCCAACATGGCCAACGTCATCAACAACTGGCCGACCTGGTTTCCGCACCAGCCCTTGCCGCGCTTCCCCGCCATCTTCGGGCTGGACGCGGTGGGCGTGGTCGAGGAGGTCGGCGAGGCCGTGATCAATGCCAGGCCCGGCGACCGCGTGTACGTGAGCCCGCTGCGTTCCTGCGGCTCCTGCAGGGCATGCCGCGCGGGCCAGCGCAGCCATTGCCGCTACTTCACGCTCAACGGCTACTTCAGCACCAGCCGCGATGGCCAGCGCATCTTCGACCTCTATCCGTACGGCGGCTTCAGCCAGTACATGACGGCGCCGGAGTACGCGATCGTCAACCTGCCGGACAACCTGAGCTTCGAGCAGGCCGGGCGCTTCGGCTATCTCGGCACCTCCTACGGCGCCTTGAAGAACGCGGGTGCCGGCCCGGGCCAGGTCGCGCTCATCGACGGCATCACGGGCACGCTGGGCGTCGCAGCCACGATGCTCGGGCTGGCCATGGGCCTGTCGCAGATCCTGGGCACCGGGCGCGACGAACGGCTGCTCGCCCGGATCAAGGCGCTGGCCCCCGACCGCATCCAGGTGATGCGGCTCGGCGAGGGCTCCACCGGCGAATGGGCCAAGTCGCTCACTGGCGGCGAGGGCGCCGACTTCGCCATCAGCGCACTGGGCGCGAAGGCGCCCGCGGCCACCATGCTCGACTCGATGCGGGGCGTGCGCCGCGGCGGCAAGGTGGTCAACGTGGGCGGCGTGGCCGAAGACCTGCCGATCGACGTGAAGTGGCTGATGGACGAGCAGATCCAGCTGATCGGATCGAACTGGTTCACGACCGCGCAGGGCCAGGAGATGGCGGAGATGGTTCGCACCGGCACGCTGGACCTGTCGTACCTGGAGCATCGCGCCTTTCCGCTCTCTCGCGTGAACGAGGCGATCTCCGGGCTGAAGGACCGCGACGGCGGCTTCAGCAACTACGTCGTGCTTCCGCAGGCCGTGGACGCGGCGTGAACGGTACCAAAGCCATGCTCGGCGCATTCCTGGTGTCGCAGGGACTCGCCAGTGCAGAGGAGCCGGCGCACTGGCATCCGCTGGCGGGGGGCGTTTCGTCCGATATCTGGCGCGTCGATCTCCCGGGCCGGTCGATGTGCATCAAGCGCGCGCTTGCCAAGCTCAAGGTCTCGGCGGACTGGCAAGCCCCGGTGTCGCGCAATGCCTTCGAATGGGCATGGCTGCAGTTCGCGGCCCGCCATGCGCCGGACCACGCGCCGCATCCGATCGCCCACGATTCCGAGGCCGGGCTCTTCGCCATGTCGTTTCTCGCACCCGAGGCGCATCCGGTGTGGAAGGAGCAGCTCATGGCCGGCGAGGTCTCGGCGCGCACGGCGCAAGCGGTCGGCCGCGTCCTCGGCGAGCTGCATGCGGCCAGCGCGGGAAGGCCCGAGCTCGCCGCCGCATTCGACACCACGGACAACTTCCGCGCGCTCCGCCTCGAGCCGTATTTCACCGCGACCGCCGAGCGCCATCCGACGCTGGGCGCCGCGCTGATGGACCTGGTGGAGCGCACGGCCGGCTTGCACATCGCGCTGGTGCACGGCGACGTCAGCCCCAAGAACATCCTCGTGGGTCCGCGCGGGCCGGTGCTGATCGATGCCGAATGCGCCTGGTACGGCGACCCGGCCTTCGACCTGGCTTTCTGCCTGAACCACCTGCTGCTGAAATGCCTCGCGCGTGCGGACCAATGCGAGGCCTTGCTCGCATCGTTCGCCATGTTGGCCGAGGCCTACTTCGAGCAGGCGAACTGGGAGCCGCGCGCGGCGCTGGAGGAACGCGCGGCCCGCCTGCTGCCGGCGCTGATGCTGGCGCGCATCGACGGCAAGTCGCCGGTCGAGTACGTGGTCGATGAAGCCCAGCGCGATGCGGTGCGCGCGTTTGCCGCGCCGCTGGTGCTGCGCCCCGCAAGCCGGCTTGCGCACGTCGCACGCGAGTGGGGCCAGGCAGCGGCTCGCTGAACCCGGCCGGCGCCGGGCTGCAAGCTCAGCCTTGCGGTCCGGCGTTGCGCGGCTGCTGCGGCGCAGCGCCCTGCAGCACCCGTACCACTTCCTCGGCCGCACGCCGGCGCAGCTCGACCAGCGACGCATCCGACGAGAACGCGACATGGGGCGTGAGCATGGCGCCGGGGTGGCTTCGGAGCGCAGCCGGAACATCGGGCTCCGATTCGAGAACGTCGAGTGCCGCGCCGGACAAACGTCCGCTGCCGAGGGCCTCGATCACGGCATCCGTATCGACCACGCCGCCGCGGCTCACGTTGACGAGCAGGCCGCCATGCGGCATCAGTGCGAGCCGCTCGCGGTTGACGAGGCGCCGCGTTGCTTGCGCGAGCGGCGCATGCACGATCACGATCTCGCTCTGCGAGAACAGTGCGTCGAGCGCCACGCCCTGGACGCCTTCGGCCTCGCCGGAAAAATGGGGATCGTGTGCCAGCACCCGGCACCCGAAGGCGCCGAGCTTGCGCGCGGTCGCGCGGCCGATGCGGCCGAAGCCCACGATGCCGCAGGTGAGCTCGGCAAGGCGGCGCAGCCTGGCCGTGGCGGGGTCCCAGCGGCCGGCGCGCACTTCGCGGTCGAAGCGCACCAGGCCGCGCGTCCATGCGAGCGCGAAGCCCACCGCGTGATCGGACACTTCCTCCACGCAATAGTCCGGCACGTTGGTGACCCAGATGCCGCGCGCGCTCGCGGCATCGACCGCGATGTTGTCGAGGCCTACGCCCAGCCGGGCGACGATCTGGAGTTCGGGCACGGCCGCGATGGCGGCCGCCGACACGGGCGCCCAGCAGGTCAGGATGGCCGATGGCTGGTGCTCGCGCGCCAGCGCTTCGATGCCGTCCGCGGGCAGCGGGACGGCCGGGCCGCTGACGAGGCGCATGCCGGCGGCTTCGATGATGTTTCGCTCGATGCTGTCGTCGGGCCAGGCGTAGTCGGTGAGCAGGACAGTGTGGTTCATGGTGTGGAGGAGGTGGAAGCCTGGTCGGCGAGCAGGCGGGCCTGGCCGCGTTTGGTGCTGGCCGATTCGAGCGCGCGCGTGCTGCCGCGCACCACGAGCGTGGGCGGCGAGACGGCGCTGTAGGGCGCCGCGCTTGCGGGCTTTTGCTTGAGCTGATGGATGAACCAGAGCCCGCAGGCGGTGGCCAGTTCGGAGACCGGCAGGCTCACGGTCGTGAGGCCGGGGCCCCACCAGCGAAAGCCCAGCTCGTCGCCGAAGCCGACGACGGACAACTGCTCGGGCACGCGCACGCCGCTGGCCAGCAGTTCCTCGAGCACGCCCTGCGTGTTCTGGACCGAGCCCAGCACCACCGCCGTGGGCGGGGTGCGCAGCGCGAGCAGGCGGCGGATCGCATCGCGGCCGAAATCGGTCGACGCCGGGGCGCCGAGTTCCTCGCGCGCATGCGTGGCCGCCTTGCTGCCGGCAAGGGCGTTCTGGAAGCCCTGCAGCCGCGCCGCGCCGGTGGGCAGGTCGGTGGTGCCGCCGATGTAGGCGATGCGCTGGTGGCCGAGTTCGACCAGGTGGCGGGTGGCCTGGAACAGCGCCTGCGCGTCGTCGATGCCGAACCAGTGCTCGCCCAGCGCCGCATGCCGGCGCAGCAGCTGGATGCGCGGCGTCATCTTGAGCAGCCGCACCGACTCCGGATGCGGCCGTGCCGTGGGCACGATGATGATGCCGGCCACGTTGACGCTGGTGAGCTCGCGGATATGGCGCAGCTCGACCAGGCGGTCGTCGTCGGTCTCGGACAGCGTGAGCTGCAGGTCCGCGCTCTCCAGGCATTTGGACAGCGCATGCGCGATGGTCGAGTAGAAGCTGTTGCGAATGTCCGGGACGACCAGGCCCACGAGGTTGCTGGACGCGCCGCGCATCATGCGCGCCGCGCGGTTGGCGACATAGCCGAGCTCGTTCGCGACCTCGGCCACCTTCTGCTTCATGGCGGCGCTGATGCGCGGGTCGTCCGACAGGGCGCGCCCCACGGTGGAAGCGGAGACCTCGAGTCGGCGGGCAATGTCTTTGATCGTGACCATGTGCGGGCTGTCGGGCAGCGGTGTGGGGGAGTGCATTAACGATAGCACGTAAAGAACAAGGCCTCAACCCGAAAAGCGATTGACTGGCAGGCGAAATGCTCTCTAGAATTTATGCTAACGATAGCATAAACGAGAGATGATGAATTTTCGCGCCGGATCGGACTGATCCACCTTCCGGCCCCTTGCCTGGATCGCACCCAAAAAACTGGAGACAACGTGAAGCCCCATCCCCACACACGCCATCGCGGCAGACTGAAACGCACATTGCTCGGCATGCTCGCCCTCGGCTCGGCCGCGGTGGCATGCGCGCAGTCGTCGGTCACCATCTTCGGTGTCGTCGATGCCTCGGTCAGCCAGTACGCCAGCAAGTCGGAAGACCGGAACTTCGCAACGCCGGCATCGCCGTTCTACGTCAACCAGGGCTCGCGCACCGTGAGCCGAAGCACGCTCGCGAACTCGGCCTACAACAACAGCCGCCTGGGCTTCCGGGGAACGGAAGACCTGGGCGGCGGACTCGCGGCCGGCTTCTGGCTCGAAAGCCCGATCACGAACGACGACGGCGCAACCGGCCTCGCCAACTTCAGCCGCCGTTCCACCGTGAGCCTCATGGGCGGATTCGGCGAGATCCGCCTGGGGCGCGACTTCACGCCCAGCTTCTGGAACGACACGGTGTACGACCCCTTTGCCGCGGTCGGCGTCGGCGCCAACCTGATCTCTTCGGCCAGTCTCTTCAATACGACCGGCGGCCCCAACGGCTTCGGCGGCAATGCCAACTACCTGCGCGCCAGCAATTCCATCGGCTACTTCCTGCCTCCCACGCTGGGCGGGCTCTATGGCCAGTTGATGTACGCGCTGCACGAGAACAACAGCTACGACCCGGGCACCGCCACGCCGCCGGGCGTAAACCCGCTCACCGGCCAGCTGAACGCCGGCGCCGCAGCGTCCTCGCGTACCGGCCGCTACGTGGGAGGCCGCATCGGCTATCTCAATGGTCCACTGGACATTGCGTTCGCGGTGGGCAACAGCACCGTGGGCGACGACTACTTCGCCGGCACCACCGACAGCGTGAAGACCGTCAACCTGGGCGGAACGTACGACTTCGGCGTCGTGAAGCTCTTCGGCGAACTGTCCCGCACCCGAAAAACGCGCGACTACGCCGCGACGCCGGCGCTTCCCTTGCCCGACACGGACCTGAGCGGCTACCTGGTCGGCGCGACCATCCCGGTCGGGCCGGGCCTGATCCGTGCCTCGTATGCGCGCGTGAAGTACGACCTGAATCCGGTGGCCACACCCTTCGCGCCGGCGGCCGCCGACCCCAAAGCCGGCAAGCTCAGCCTCGGCTACGTGCACAACCTTTCGAGGCGCACGGCGCTGTATGCGACCTTCGCCCGCGTCAGCAACAAGAACGGTGCGGCGCTGACGGTCGGCGGGCCGTCATTCATCAGCGCAGGCGTGTTCACGCCGAAGACCTCGACCGGCTACGACTTCGGTATCCGCCACGCGTTCTAAGCCGCCTGGCCCGCCGAGGGCGCCGCGAGGACAAAGTCCACGAAGCCTTGCGCCGCGTGCGAGAGCGAGACGCCGGCGCGCTGCACGAGGGAGACCTCGCGGTCGATGCGGGGCGTCTCGACGCGGCGCCAGCCGATGCGCGCGGGGTCGGCCAGCTTCACCGCATAGCCGGGGAGAATCGCAATGCCGAGCCCGGCGTCCACCATGCCGATGAGCGAGCCGGCATAGTTGGCCTCCCGCGCGGGCTTGAGCATCAGGCCGGCAGCTGCAAAGCCTGCTTCCGTGAGGTCGCGAAAGACGCTGCCGCGGCGCAGGGCGAGCACCGGCTCCTCGGCGATGTCGGCCCAGGTCAGTTTCTTCAAGCGGCTGAATGCGTGCCCGGCCGGGAACGCGGCGGCCATGGCTTCGGAGAACAGCAGCGTGCGCTGGATGTCGACCTCGTCGGATGCGAAGGTGCCGATACCCACGTCGGCCGCGCCGCTGCGCACCAGCGGCAGCACCTGGTTGGGCAGCGTGTCCTGCAGCACGACCTCGATGCCGGGGTACTGCGCGCCGAAGGCGGCCAGCATGGGCGGCAGGTAGGTGCTGGACAGCACCAGCGGTGCCGCCACCACGACGCGCCCGCGTTCGCGCGCCACCAATTTGTCCACCCCCGCGATCGCCGACTCGAGCTCGGCCAGGATGCGTTCGGCGCGCGGAAAGAAATCGCTGCCCGCCGCGGTCAGGGCCACGGTGCGCGTGGTGCGGTCGAACAGGCGGCTGTCGATGGCGCTTTCGAGTTCGCGCACCAGCAGGCTCAAGGCCGACTGCGTGAGATGCATCGCCTGCGCGGCGCGGGTGAAGTTGCCAAGCCGCGCGACCAGCACGAAAGCCCGGAGCTGGCGGAGAGTCACATTCATGAGCGGAGCCAATCATCCGATTGGAAAGTCTCGATTGAATCACAGCCGCATGCGCCTTCTAATCGCTGCAACACAGAAAGACCAGAGACATGAAACGCCGCCAACTCCTCATTGCCTCCGTGCCGGCGCTCGCTGCCGCCTTGCCGTCATGGAGCGTTGCAGAGCCCGCCTACCCGAGCGCACCGGTCAAGGTGCTGGTGGGCTTTCCGCCGGGCACGGCAACGGACGTGGCGGTGCGCGCCGTCGCGGACCAGATGGGCAGGCGCATGGGCCAGCCCTTCGTCGTGGACAACCGGCCCGGCGCCGGCAGCAACATCGCGGCCAGGGCCGTGGCCGCCGCGCCGCCCGATGGCTATACGGTGTTCGCGATCACGATCGCCAACGTGGTCAACGCCGCGTTCCCGGTCGCCAATGCGGTCGACCCGCTGAAGGACCTCACGCCGATCACGCTGATCGGGAACGTGCCCAACGTGCTGGTGGTCCACCCGTCGCTCAAGGTGTCGAGCGTGGCCGAGCTCATTGCGCTCGCCAAGGCCAGGCCGGGCGCGCTGTCCTTTGCCTCGTCGGGCGTCGGCACCTCGCCGCACCTGTCGGGCGAACTGTTCGCACGCATGGCCGGCATCACGATGGTCCATGTCCCGTACAAGGGCAGCACGCCCGCGGTGACCGACCTGCTCGGCGGCCAGGTGCAGCTCATGTTCTCGCCGGCCTCCACGGTGCTGCCGCAGGTGCGCGCGAACAAGCTGGTGGCCCTGGCCGTCACCAGCCCGCGCCGGACCTCGATTGCGCCGGAGCTGCACACGCTCGACGAACTCGGGCTCAAGGGCTTCGACACCTCCGTGTGGATGGGGCTGATGGCACCGGCGCGCACGCCCGCCAGCGTGATCGCCGCGCTGCGCACCGCCGCCCATGCGGCGCTCGACTCGAGCGAGATCCAGGCGATCTACAAGGCCCAGGCCATCGACGTCCTGAAGACCAGCGGCGATGAACTGTCCCGCTTCCTGCAGGGCGAGGGCACGCGGTGGTCGAAGTTCATCCAGCAGACGGGCATCAAGCCAGAGTGAGTACAGAAATCTTTCTTCAAAGGAACATCCACATGTCCAAGCTGCGCGCTTCCGAGTGCCGTGAATTCATCGCCGCGGTCACCGAAAAAGCCGCGGAAATGGGAGTGCCCATCTCCGTAGCCATCGTCGGGCCCGAGGGCCACCTGATCGCGCTCGAGCGCATGGACGACGCGGGCTTCATCACGCCAGACACGGCCCGCGCCAAGGCGTTCACCGTGGCCGCGTTCCGCTCCATGAGCCCGCGCTTCAGCGACGGCCTCGTCATCCAGCAGTGGTTCAAGGAACGCAACCCGCAGATGCTGGTCAACGCATCGGTCTTCACCAACGGCCAGGTGGTCGCCTCGGGTGGCTGCGCGCCGGTGTTCAAGGGCAACGAGATGGTCGGTGCCTACGGCATCAGCGGCGCGACGGGCGACCAGGACGAGGAGATCGGGCAGCATGCCCGCGCGAAAGTCGGCTGGGCCCACATGCCGGTCGACGACACGACACCCGAGAGCGTGAAGAAGCACGTGAACGAGATCTACAGCAAGGTCGGCCTGAAGGACCGCGCCCTCTGAGCCGTGCGCGGGCAGCCGAACCTGCCGCGCGCCGATCTTCTTTTCCCAACGAGCTTGCAATCTGCCCGCCGAGCGCGGGCAACGGAGAACCCATGCCTTCCCAATCCGCGTTGCTGGCCGAAGCGGCCGACGCCCTGTGGCGTGCCGCCGGCGGCCACTTCATTCCACCGTTGAGAGCCACCTATCCCGGCCTGGATGCGGCCGATGCCTACGCCATCCAGCGGATCAACACCGAGCGCAAGCTGGCCCAGGGCCGCCGCGTGGTCGGCTGCAAGATCGGCCTCACGGCACGCGCGGTGCAGGCGCAGCTGGGCGTGGACCAGCCCGATTTCGGCGTGCTGTTCGACGACATGAGCTTCGGCGATGCGGAGCCGATTCCGATGCGGCGGCTTCACCAGCCCAAGGTCGAGGCGGAGATCGCCTTCGTGCTGGGCCGCGACCTTGCCATGGGCAACCCCGGGCATGCGGATGTGATCCAGGCAGTGGACCATGTGCTGCCGGCCATCGAGGTGGTGGGCAGCCGCATCGCGGGCTGGGACATCCAGTTCGTCGACACGGTGGCGGACAACGCTTCGTCGGGCGCCTTCGTGCTGGGCGGATCGCCGCGGCTTCTCAGGGAGATCGACCTGAGGCTCTGCGGCATGGTGATGAACCGGCGCGGCGAGCCGGTGTCGTCTGGCGCCGGTGCGGCCTGCCTGGGCCACCCCATCAATGCGGTGGCCTGGCTGGCCCGCACCATGGCCGCGCTCGGCCAGCCGCTGCGCGCGGGCGACCTGGTGCTGTCGGGCGCGCTCGGCCCGATGGTGGCGGCCGCGCCCGGCGACGTGTTCGAAACCCACATCAATGGCCTCGGCAGCGTCAAGGCCGTGTTCGAAGCCGATGCCCATCCGAAGGAACTGCAATGAGCCAACTGCTTGAACTCGCGCATCGGCTGGACGATGCGGCGCGCCATGCCAGGGCCGTGCCGCAGATCGACCCGGACGGCGCGCTCTCGCTGGCCGATGCCTATGCGATCCAGTCCGCCTCCATCCAGCGCCGCGTGGCCCACGGCGAGCGCCGCGTCGGCGTGAAGATGGGCTTCACGAGCCGCGCCAAGATGCTCCAGATGGGCATCGACGACGTGATCTGGGGACGCCTGTCGAGCGGCATGCAGGTGGAGGAGGGCGCGGCGGTGAAGTTCTCGCGCTTCGTGCATCCGCGCGTCGAGCCCGAGCTGGCCTTCGTGCTGAAGAAGCCGCTGGCCAGCGACGTCACGGCGGCCGAGGCGCTCGCCGCGGTCGAGGCGGTGGCGCCGGCGCTGGAGATCATCGACTCGCGCTTTCACGACTTCAAGTTCAGCCTGCCCGACGTGATCGCGGACAACGCCTCGTCGAGCGGCTTCGTCATCGGTGCCTGGAGCGATCCGAAGAAGGACTTCGGCAACCTGGGCCTCGTGATGAGCATCGAAGGGCGCGTGGTGCAGGTCGGCTCCACCGCCGCCATCCTGGGCCATCCGCTGCGCTCGCTGGTGGCCGCGGCGCGCCTCTCGGCCGCCGCCGGCGAGCCGCTGCAGGCTGGCTGGGTGGTGATGGCGGGCGGCGCCACGCCCGCCGAGTGGATCAAGCCGGGCCAGTACATCTCGATCGAGATGCAGCGGCTTGGAACCGCCGGCTTCCACGTCGAGGAGTGAACCATGCCCATCGCCCTGATCAAGATCATCGAGGGACGCAGCCCCGACAAGACATCCCCGCGGAAGCCGCCTCCGGAATTCCCAACACACAACTCGCCGACGCAACGGCAAGCTGCTCGCCAACTGAAGGAACAACCCACGTGACAAAGAAATTGAAGGTCGCGATCATCGGTCCGGGCAACATCGGCACCGACCTGATGATCAAGGTCATGCGCAGCAGCAAGCACCTGGAGATGGGTGCGATGGTCGGCGTCGATCCGACATCCGATGGCCTGGCGCGCGCCGCGCGCCTGGGCATCGCGACCACGGCCGAAGGCATCGAAGGGCTGTTGCGGCTCGGCGTGTTCCCGGAGATCGACATCGTGTTCGATGCCACCTCGGCCGGCGCCCATGCGCACCACAACGACGTGCTGCAGGCCCATGGCGTCCAGGTCATCGACCTGACGCCCGCGGCCATCGGGCCCTATGTGATCCCCGCAATCAACCTCGAAGCCGAGAACGCGAGCAACATGAACATGGTGACCTGCGGCGGGCAGGCGACCATCCCCATGGTGGCCGCCGTCTCGCGCGTCGCCAAGGTGCACTATGCCGAGATCGTGGCATCGATCTCGAGCCGAAGCGCCGGCCCCGGCACGCGCGCCAACATCGACGAGTTCACCGAGACCACCCGGGCCGCGATCGAGAAGCTCGGCGGCGCGGAGCGCGGCAAGGCGATCATCGTGCTGAACCCGGCGGAGCCGCCGCTCATCATGCGCGACACGGTGTTCGTGCTGTCCGAAGCCGCGGACGAAGCGGCCGTGGAAGACAGCATCGCAAAGATGGTGGCAAGCGTGCAGTCCTACGTGCCGGGCTACCGCCTCAAGCAGCGCGTGCAGTTCGACCTGGTTCCCGCCGGCCGGCCGCTCAAGGTGCCCCGGCTCGGCCTGCGCCACGGGCTCAAGACCTCGGTGTACCTGGAGGTCGAAGGCGCCGCTCACTACCTGCCGACCTATGCCGGCAACCTCGACATCATGACCTCGGCCGCGCTCGCGTGCGCCGACCTCATGGCCGAGCGACGCATCGCGAGCGGCATCGCCCGCGGGCTGAAGGAATTCGCATGACCGGCGGCAAGAAGCTCTACATCAGCGACGTCACCTTGCGCGACGGCAGCCATGCCGTTCGGCACCAATACAGCATTGCCGACGTCAAGGCGATTTCCGCAGCGCTCGATGCCGCGGGCGTCGACAGCATCGAGGTCGCGCACGGCGACGGGCTCGAAGGCTCCAGCTTCAACTACGGCTTCGGGGCGCACACCGATGTCGAATGGATCGCGGCCGTCGTCGAAACGGTGAAGACCGCCAAGGTCGCGACCTTGCTGTTGCCCGGCATCGGCACCACGCACGACCTGCGCAACGCCTACGACGCTGGCGCGCGCATCGTGCGCGTTGCAACCCACTGCACCGAGGCGGATGTGTCGCGCCAGCACCTGGAATACGCGCGCGAACTCGGCATGGACCCGGTGGGCTTCCTCATGATGAGCCACATGACCACGCCGAGAAAGCTGGCCGAGCAGGCGCTCCTGATGGAAAGCTACGGGGCAAGCTGCGTCTACGTGGTCGACTCTGGCGGCGCGCTCGGCATGGACGACGTGCGGGACCGCTTCCGCGCCTTCAAGGACGTGCTGCACGCCGGAACGCAGACCGGCATCCATGCGCACCACAACCTGAGCCTGGGCGTTGCCAACTCCATCGTTGCGGTGGAAGAGGGCTGCGACCGCATCGATGCGAGCCTGGCCGGCATGGGCGCCGGTGCCGGCAACGCGCCGCTCGAAGTGTTCATCGCGGCGGCCGAACGCCAGGGCTGGCGCCACGGCACCGATCTGTACAAGCTGATGGACGCGGCCGACGACCTGGTGCGCCCGCTGCAGGACCGCCCGGTCCGGGTGGACCGCGAGACGCTGGCCCTGGGCTATGCGGGGGTCTATTCGAGCTTCCTGCGCCATGCGGAAGCGGCCGCCGGGAAGTACGGTCTGAAAACCGTCGACATCCTGGTCGAGCTCGGCGCGCGCAAGATGGTGGGCGGCCAGGAAGACATGATCGTGGACGTGGCGCTCGACCTCCTTCGCCGGTCCGGGCCGGGCCAGGCCGCACAAGGCTAGCGGGCGGCCCGGCGGTTCAGGCGCCGGCGTCGTTCTCGCGCGGCGTGCCGCGGGCCGCGCGGCGCTTCATCGTGTCCTGGCTGTCCGCTTCGGGCGCCGCGGCATCGCGGTCGGCGGCTTTCTTCATGTCGCGCTCGAGGCTCTGGACGTCGCGGTTCGCGATCGCGGGCTCCTCGCCGTTCACTGCATCGGGCGCCTTCACGCGCTGGCCGCCCGACGCGGGATCGGGGGTGGGCGATTTCTTCATCGTGTGCTCCTTGGGGTGCTGGGCGGAGGCCTCTACCTTTGGGCGCCTTGCCGGCGGCGTGGGCGCGCGGCCCGCGCATCCGCACGTCGGACAAGATCCACTGGGACGTAGACGCTAGCTGTCCGCCGACTGGTGCAGATGCCGGCGCAACCGGCGCACGTTGAGCAGCACGAGCAGGGCGATCACCGGCACGGCGACCAGCGTCACCGCGGTTTCGTGCCAGCCCATGGCCTTGGCCAGGGGCTTCAGCAGGTAGTTGCTCAGGCCCACGCCGTAGTAGGTCATGGCGATCACCGACAGGCCCTCGACGGTCTCCTGCAGGCGCAGCTGCAGGCCCTGGCGCCGGTCGAGCGAGCTGAGCAGCGCCTGGTTCTGGCGTTCGCGCTCCACCTCGGAGCGCGTCTGCAGCAGCTGCGCGGCCCGTGCGATGCGCTCCGACAGCTGCGTCTGCCGTCCCGCGGTGGCGGCGCAACTGTCGGTGGCCGGCCGAAACCGGCGCGCCATGAACTCGGACAGCGGCTGCAGGCCCTGCACCGGCGTCTCGCGCAGGTCGGCGAGGCGCTGGTTCACGATGCCGCTGTAGGCGCGCGTGGCCGCAAAGCGCGCCCCGTTCTCGGCCATCGCATGCTCGACCTGGGCGGCCAGCGTGACGAGTTCGTGCAGCAGCACTTCGTCGCCATCCGACGCATCGTGGAAGCGGGCCATCAGCGATGCCAGCTGGGTCTCTTCGGCCGCAAGCTGGCCCATCCGGCGCGTCGCCAGGGGCAGGCTGAGCAGGGCCATCATGCGGTAGGTGTCGAGCTCGATCAGCCGCTGGGCGGTGCGGCCCGCGCGCCGCCGGTTCATCGCGTGGTCGAACACGAGGAAGCGCGTCACGCCGGCGCTCGAGCGAAAGTCCGACACCACGGTCGCTGCGCCTTCGGCCACCCGGTTGCCCACCAGCGGATCGCTGCCGAAAAGCGGCGCCACCCGCCGCGCATGGGGCGGATCGCCGGGGCAGGGCAGCACGGCCAGCTGCGTCGCGGAAATCATGCGGCCGGGCAGCGAGGCAAGCCAGCCGGACGGCAGCGCATCGAGCCAGCCGGTGTCGAAAGCCCGGTCCATCGCGAGTTCGCCCAGATCGGTGAACACGGTGAAGGTGTGGAATTCGGTGTGGCGCTCCCAGCGCACGCGCAGCGCGCCGCAGCGCACCTGGCACTGGGTCGCTGCGCCCGCGCCGGACGCATCGCCGCCCAGCCGCGCCAGGTGCGCGATGCAAAGTGCGTCGTCCTGCGGTCCTTCGCGCAGCATGGCAACGGCCAATGCGGCGCCCGGCGTCGAGAGTGGCTCGAACGGGCGCGCATGGATTTCGTCGGCCAGCTGCTGGCGTCCTTCGACTTCGGTCGGTAGTTTCATTTCGGGGCTCCGGAGGGGGCATTGTCCATGCCCGCACCCGCGGAGGCCGGCTACCCGACGGGATCGGCGTCTTCGTCTTCGCCGGGCTGGCGGGGGCCGGTGCGCGGATCCGGCGCGTAGCCCTCGAGCGCCCTCACGCCGGCATGCAGTGCATCGCGCCAGCTGTCGTGGGACAGGGGGGCCGACTCGAGCTCCCTCCAGAGGTTCGCGTCATCGCATTCTTCCGTGAGCACCCAGAAGAAGTGGCCCGGATGCGGCTCGTCGACGTGGACGGCGATGCGCCGGACATGGCTGATGAGCGCTTCCTGGCAGGGCGGCGGAGTTTCACGAGGCTCGGCCAGCCCGCCGGGCTGGCCGCCGGACGCCGCTGATTTATGCAGGACACCTGCCAACTCGTTCTCCATGGGCCACGCGGAAGGACGCGTGTGGCCAACATGGCATGCATCGACGGCGCGCGGCCATGGCGTTTGGCGCTTTCAGTTGACAGTCGCTCTCCTACGCGCCGCCGCGCTCCTTTACTCAGCAGTGGCGGGATCGATCACGCTGTACACCCGGTCGATCCGGTCGGCCGGAAAGCCCCCGAGTTCCGCGTGCCGGCGCACCAGGGCTTCGTCCGCCGACTGGTAGACGCAGTAGATGCGGTCCTCGGTCACGTAGCTGTGGACCCACTGGATGTCGGGGCCCATGCTGCCCAGCACGCCGCAGGACTTCTGCGAGATGGCCTTCAGGTCCGACGGGGTGAATTTGCCGGCGCCGGGGATGTGCCGTTCGATGAGGAAATTGGGCATGGTGGACTCCTGTCTGTCTAGAATCGGTCAAAGGCGACCAGGACCCATGGTGCCGGCGCGAAGCACCCGCGTATTGCCCGCCACTCCGGACTTGTTGACCCAAACCCCGCCCTCGCTTGCCTGGGAGGTGACCATGGATGTCTTGTCGGACGTGCTGCGGACCATTCGCCTGGAGGGCGCGCTGTTCCTGAATGGAGACATGCATGCGCCGTGGTGCTTCAAGGTGCCCAAGGGCAGGGACATGGCGCAGCTTCTCAGGCCCGGCGCACAGCGGCTGGCCATCTGCCACCTGGTGCTGCAAGGCGAATGCTGGGCACAGGTCGAAGGCGGGGAGCCGCTCCGCGTCCATGCGGGCGACGTGATCGCGGTGCCGCACGGCGATTCGCATGTGCTGGGCAGCGGCCTGCAGCACGCGGCGGTGGACGTGGAACATGTGGTGAGGCCTCGCGCGCCCGAGCTGGAACGCATCCGCTATGGCGGCGACGGCGATCGGACCGTTCTGGTGTGCAGCTGGTTCGCCTATGAAGGCGATGCGCCCAACCCGCTCATGGCGAACATTCCGTCCCTTTTCACCACGCCGCTGCGCAGCAGGCCGGCGGGCCCGTGGATCGAGCAGTCCGTCAACTTCGTGCTGGGCGATGCGGCATCGCGCACGCCGGGTTCGGAAATGGTTGCCGCCAAGGTGGCCGAGGTGCTGTTCGCCGAAGTGCTGCGCGGCTACGTCGAATCCCTGCCCGCCGGCAACGCGGGCTGGCTGGCCGGGTTGCGCGACCCGCACGTGAGCCGCTGCCTCGCATTGATGCATGCCGAGCCCGCGCGCAACTGGACGGTCGATGCGCTGGCGCAGGAAACCCACATCTCCCGCAGCGTGCTGGCAGAACGCTTTGCCGAGCTGGTGGGCATGCCGCCCATGCAGTACCTGACGCACTGGCGCATGGTCCTGGCCCGCGGGATGCTGCGCAAGGAGCAGGGCAGCCTCGCGCGCATTGCCGAAGGCGTCGGCTACGAGTCGGAAGCCGCTTTCAACCGGGCCTTCAAGCGCGAGTGCGGGGTGTCGCCCGGCGCCTGGCGCAGGAACGGGGCCTAGCCGGCGACCGTGGCCGCGTGCGCCGCGCCGGCCACCGGCCGCAACTCCTTGCGCAGGATCTTTCCCACCGCCGACTTGGGCAACGCATCGATGAACGTGATGTGGCGCGGCACCTTGTAGGCCGCAAGGTGCTTGCGGCAATGCGCTTCGAGCGCTTGCGCCTGGAGCCCCGGTGCGCGGCGCACGACGAAGAGGTGGGGCGCTTCGGCCGATCGCTCGTCAGGCACGCCGATGCACGCGCATTCGAGCACGTCCGGATGCATGGCCGCCACGCCCTCGATCTCGTTCGGATAGACGTTGAATCCCGAGACCAGGATCATGTCCTTCTTGCGGTCGACGATGTACATCAGGCCTTGCGCATCCATCGTGACGATGTCGCCGGTCTTGAACCAGCCGTCGGGCGTGAAGGACCTGCGCGTTTCTTCCTCGCGGTTCCAGTAGCCCGCGAAGACCTGCGGGCCCTTGATCAGCAGTTCGCCCGGCGTGCCGAGGGGTACCGGCGCGCCCTCGTCGTCGACGATCAGCACGTCGGTGGAGGGCACGGGTGCGCCGATCGTCCCGTTGCGCCCTGGCGCATTGAAGGTGGCGCTGGGCGATGTTTCGGTGAGCCCGTAGGCCTCGGTAATGGGCGGGCCGCCCGCTGCCAGCCACTTGGTGGCGACCGCCGCCTGGATCGACGCGCCGGCACCGATGACCACGTTGCAGCGGGAGAAGTCGATGGTCGAGATCTCGGGCAGGGTCACCATGCCGTTGAACATCGTGTTGACGCCGATCAGCATGTCGAACGGAGCCCTGTGGAGTTCGGCGCAAAGCGCCTGCACGTCGCGCGGGTTCACCACCAGGCGGTTGTGGGCGCCGCTGGCAAGCGCGGTCAATGTCGTGCCGAGCGGAAAGATGTGATACAGCGGCAGCGGCGTCACGATCTCGAAGTTGTCGATGTCCAGTACCAATGACAGCCACGAACGCATCTGCAGCGTGCTGGCCAGCACGCTGCGGTGCGTCAGGCACGCGCCCTTCGAAACCCCCGTGGTGCCGCCGGTGTACTGCAGGAAGGCCAGGTCCGAGGGAAGGACCTTTTCGCTCGCAAAGTCGGCGTCCCGCAGCGCGGAGGTGGCGTCGCGCAAGCTCGCGATCCGCGGGACGCCGTCCGCCGCCTTGGCGTCCGGCGGGCCGCCCGTTGCGAACAGCGCCTGCTTCACGTCCTTCATCGGGACCGTCATGACATACCGAAGCTTAGTCTGGCCCAGCACTTCGTCGACCAGCCCCATGAACGGCTCGGCAGCGACCAGCGCGGACGCGCCCGAATCGGCCAGCTGGTACTGCAGTTCGCGCGCCGTGTAGAGCGGATTCATCGTCACGCCCACCATGCCCGCACGCAGGATGGCTGCGAGCGCCACCGGGTAGGCCAGGTTGTTGTGCAGCAGCAGGGCCACCCTGTCGCCGCGCTCGAGGCCGGCGGCCTGCAGCGATCGGGCGAGCAGCGCCGACGCGTGCTCGACCTGCGCGAAGGTCAGCGATTCTCCGGCGCAGGTGACGGCCGTTCTGGCACTGTACTGCGCGAACGCGCGTTCGAGCAGGGTGACGAGGGTTTCACTGTCGTCCAGGACGATCTCGCGGGGAAGCCCCGCGGGGTAGGAGGCATGCCAGGGGCGGTTTTCCATGAGTCTTTCCTTCGTGCGGTGGGCGGCGGCTCAGGACAGGGCTTCGCGCACGAAGTCCATGCGGTCCTGTCCGAAGAACATCTGGTCGCCGACGAAGAGCGTGGGTGCACCGAACACCCCGCGTTCGACCGCTTCCTGCGTCGTGGCCTTCAGTGCGGCCTTGGTTTCGGCTTCCTGCGACAGGCGCTCGATGTCGGCGGGATCGAATCCGCCCTCGGCCAGGATGCGGGCCGTCAGCTGCGGATCGTTCAGGTTCAGCGCATCGATCCACAGCGCCTTGAACACGCAGCCCAGCAGCTGCTGCAGCTGCTCGGGGCGGCGCAGCTGGATGCCGGTGACCGCGCGCATGAGGAACAGCGTGATCACCGGAAAGTGCGGGTTGCCCTGGAACGGAACGCCATAGCGGCGCGCGTGGCGCTCGTAGTCCATCTGCGTATAGCGTCCCTTGACGGGGATGGTGGCCGGCGAGGCGTTGCCGGTGGCCTGGTAGACGCCGCCCAGCAGCATCGGCCGGTACACGAGGTCGGCGCCGTGCGCGGCGCACAGGGCGGGCAGCTGCGTCCACGCGAGGTAGGAAGAGGGACTGCCGACATCGAAGAAAAAATCAAGCGACTTGCGCATTCAGGGCTCCTTTAATAAACGAACGTTTGATGAACGGAAGCTATGTGATTAATGCAGGCGCGTCAACGGGGTTTCACTGGACCTCTTTCTTGATTGACAAACGTACGTTCAGTGATTAACGTGCGATGACTTAACGACCGTTTCTTAAAGGAGAACGCATGGACAAACCAGCCAACCACCGCGGTGTGGCTCTCGTCGTCGGCGCCGGTGACGCCACAGGCAGCGCCATTGGCGCGCGCTTTGCCCGCGAGGGCTACGCCGCGTGCCTGACGCGGCGCTCGGCGGACAAGCTCGAACCGGCCATCGAGCGCATCCGTGCCGCCGGCGGCCAGGCGTTCGGCTACGGCAGCGATGCGCGCAAGGAGGAAGATGTCGTCGCCCTCATCGACCAGGTGGAGAAGGAACGCGGACCCATCGAGGTGATGGTGTTCAACATCGGCGCCAACGTGCCCAGCAGCATCCTGGAGGAGACCGGGCGCAAGTACATGAAGATCTGGGAGATGGCCACCTTCAGCGCGTTCCTGAATGCGCGCGAGGTCGCCCGCCGGATGGTTGCGAGAGGGCGCGGCACGATTCTCTTCACCGGTGCGACGGCCGGCATCCGCGGCTCGGCCAATTTCGCGGCCTTTGCGGGCGCCAAGCACGCGCTGCGCGCACTGGCCCAGAGCATGGCACGCGAACTCGGCCCGCGCGGCATCCATGTGGCGCACATCGTGGTCGACGGCGCGATCGACACGGAGTTCATCCGCAGCAACTTTCCGGAACGATATGCACTGAAGGAACAGGACGGCATCCTGAACCCCGAGCACATTGCGGAGAACTACTGGTACCTGCACACCCAGCCCCGGGATGCCTGGACCTTCGAGCTGGACCTGCGCCCCTACATGGAAACCTGGTGAAAGACACATGAAAACACGCATCACTGAACTCTTCGGCATCCGTCACCCGATCATCCAGGGCGGCATGCACTACGTGGGCTTCGCGGAGCTGGCCGCGGCCGTCTCCAATGCCGGCGGCCTCGGGCTCATCACGGGGCTGACGCAGCGCACACCCGAGCTGCTGGCCAAGGAAATCGCCCGCTGCCGCGAAATGACCGACCAGCCCTTCGGCGTGAACCTCACGTTCCTGCCGACCCTGTCTTCGCCGCCCTATCCCGAGTACATCGCGGCCATCGCCGAAGGGGGCGTGCGCGTCGTCGAGACGGCGGGGCGCAGTCCCGAGGCCTACATGCCCGCGCTCAAGAAGGCCGGCATCAGGGTGATCCACAAGTGCACCTCCGTGCGGCACGCGCTCAAGGCCGAGGCGATCGGTTGCGACGCCGTGAGCGTGGACGGCTTCGAATGCGGCGGGCATCCGGGCGAGGACGACATGCCGAACATGATCCTGCTGCCCCGCGCCGCCGAGGAGCTGAAGATCCCGTTCGTGGCCTCCGGCGGCATGGCCGACGCGCGCAGCCTGGTGGCGGCGCTGGCGCTGGGCGCCGAGGGCATGAACATGGGCACGCGCTTCGTCGCGACCCAGGAAGCGCCGATCCACCAGAACGTGAAGGACGCCATCGTGGCCGCCACCGAGCTGGACACGCGGCTCGTGATGCGAGGGCTGCGCAACACCGAGCGCGTGCTGACCAATTCGTCCGTGGAGCAGCTGATCAGGATCGAGAAGGAAAAGGGCGCCGACCTCAAGTTCGAAGACATCATGGACCAGGTGGCCGGCGTCTACCCGCGGGTGATGCTGGCGGGCGAGATGGATGCAGGCGCCTGGAGCTGCGGCATGGTGGTCGGCCTGATCAACGACATTCCGACGGTGCAGGAGCTGATCGACCGCATCATGGACGAAGCCGAGCAGCTGATCGTGCAGCGGCTCGCGGGGTTCCTGGAGCCTGCGCTGGTCTGAGCGGCGGACCACTGGCCGGCTCGCTGCGCCCGGTGAGCCGGTCCTATTGCGAACGGGTCGAAGACTTGTTCAGCAATTTACGACGAGCGATGCATACCCGACGCACTCGAAATCAGTTGCGGCGAGCCGTTGACTGGCTTGCCGCCGCGCTTCCGTAGCGATGATGTCCGGCAACCAGCGCAAGCCCTGCGAAAAAACGGTGTTCGGCAAGCAGGGGATTCTTGAGTGCCCACTCCGTCTTCTGCAGCCATCGGTGTACCCTTGGCAGCCTCCAACAGGGTACCCTAGGATAGAGATGGTGCTCCAGATGGTAATTAGTCCCGCCCATCAGTAAGGTGGCCCATGGAGATGAATGACTGCGCGAATTGTCGAACAGTTGGTCACCAGTGTCGGCGTGCTGCACGAACACGATGGTGGCACTGATGGCGGCGGTCGCTGCATGCGGAAGCAGCACCACGCACAATCCCAAGGTCGGATTCGTTGTGAAGAGCGTCACATAGACTCCGATCCAGAACAACTGGGCAGCCACATTGACGATCGCCAGGAACTTCAACTCCGCAAGGCTGAAGATGGTGTGGATGCCTGCTGGCAGTTCGTTCTTGATCAGCAGCCTTGCAACCAGCTTCAGATAGCCTCGGTTGTTGACGAGACGCAGTACGAGCAACCGTTGCCAAGTGCTGTTGAACTTGGAGAAAAGTTGAAAGTCTGGATCATCGACTGCGTTTGTATGCCGATGGTGACGACTGTGGATCAGGTAGAAACCCACGCCGAAGAACGCGAACACAGCCGCGCTGAACCAAGTTCCGATCAGCGCACTCGCGAGCTTGTGCCGAGCGAGCGTAAAGTGGAATCCCTCATGGGCGATGGTCCCCACCACGTAGAAGCCGAATCCGGCCGCCACTGTGAGCGCCGTCACTGGGATCAGCAACGCAGGAATGGACCAGCCCGCGTAAGCGATCATCCAATAGCTGAGTAAACCCGGTCCGAACGCGAGTCCCATGGCGTAGATTACGAAGAGCGTCATAGCCCATGCACGAGCCGGCTCGATGAAATGGGAAGGCAGTGCAGGCGGCAGCCGCTGTGCGCGCTTGTTCATGAGGTAGCTGATAAGGAAGTGAGGGGACGAGATCGATCCAGCGATTCTGTGAGAGCGCGGATCAGGTGCCCGCGTTCCGCGATACTGCTTACATGCCCACCACACAACCATCGCACAGTCGCATTTCCAGCCCAATGTTGTTGCATGCGCTCGTAAGATTGGGCAGGTACATAGTGGTCCCGCCGCGCGCCGATCAGCGTCAATCGTCGGACCGAATCGGGGAATGGCAATCGCTCGAGGCTAGTTTGCTCGAAGACATCTTCCATTTGTTGTCGAACCGGCACTTGGGAACCACTGGTTCTTTGCAACAAACTCCAATCGCATAAACGTCCAAGAAGGCCATCGAGCAGCACTGGTACTCCGCTATGCGGTGCCAAGAGCGACACAACTTGCACGGGCACCGGCGAACGCAGGCCGGCCACTGCTGCGAGGTAGCCGCCCTTGCTGATACCTCCGATGCAGATGTTGTCGAAAGATTGATCACCAAGCCATGCAAGTACGCCGCGTGCTTCCTCGATGCACGCCGCGCTCAAAACCAAGAAGTCTGAAAAATGCGACAGGGTCGCTCCGTGCTGGGCCTGCGGCTTCCGGCGCCCCATAAAAGGACTTTCCAGCAGCACTGTCGAGACCCCCAGCTTCGCAAGCGCACGCGCAATGGGGAGGCGCCCGTCGACACCCACCTCGCTCGACGTCGGCGTCAGCACCACGACTGGGCCACCCACGGCGCGGGTGGGACGCACGAAACGAAGGTAAGCAACTCGCGATTCATCCGGCAGATGCGCGTGGTGCGCAGGGGTTGTGAAACTGCCATTGCGAAACCACATGTCGCCGGCCGTCGCTGTCCAGTCGGTGTCCCATTCGATATGGGGTACAGACGGTTCTCGGGGAGACTGCCAATCGGCGTTCACGGCCGCGATGGCCTCGTGACTACCCCAACCTAGATGGAACATCGCGGGCGACCTGCGGTGGCGAAAACAGTGGTACGCGAAGTAGCACTGGTCGAGTTTTCCAAGACATCCATCAGCGACAGAGAGAAGACCCATGCAGCGCTCCTCAGCCGCCGGCTTCGCACGCCAGAGATCTACGCGATCGCTGAGCTTGACGGGCAGCGTCTGCCATGCGCCGGTTGTACCGATGCACCTCCGCGAAGGCTTGACCCAACGTGCACTCCCGGTAAGGTACGCCATGGCTTTGGCAGATGCGGCGGGTAATATTGCGAGCCTCCGACAGCCGCGTCGCAGGGAGATTGCCGAACAGGTGATGCTCGATGTGCGTATTGAGCCCGATGCATAGATGGGTCAGCAATCTGTTGGAAGGCAGATTCCGCGCGGTGACGATCTGCCGCAAGGAAGGTGGCCAGGCGCAGGCTTCCTCGCTGGTTGGCCCTCCGAGATGATTTGCAAGGAAGACGAACGCCAGGTACGCGCCCTCGACCCAGGTGAGAAGCACATAGTTGAGCAAGGAGTTTGCGATTCCGATCCAGAACGCCGGCAAGACGATCCATATGGCGGCGTGAAGGATCAGAAGTGTGAGATCGACCCATTCTGCTGCCGGCCTCCGCACGACGTGCTTCCAGCCCGCGATCTTCAGCGAGAAGCCCATCAGTGTTGAGAGGGGAATCAACAGAACGTGTTGCTTTCGGGTGCACCACGCGGCCAACCCCTTGGCAGCAATGGCGTCGGTCTCATTGAAGCTGAAGAGCGACGGACGAACGTCCGGGTCTTTGCGCGAATTGGGATGGACGTGGTGTGGGCCATGGCGACCAATCCAAGCGCTGTAGGACGCGCCGATGATCGTGCTCATAAAGAGCCGGCCAACAAACCAACTCCATTTTCTGTCGCGCGTGACAGCTCCGTGCCCCGCCTCATGCGCAATGGCCGAGGACTGCACGCCGATGTATCCGGCCAGGATGGCAACAGCCGCTCGTGCGGCCCACGCATCGGCAGAGAGGAATGCAATCCAGACGCAAGCGGTGACGATGAGCACCCACAGGCCGCGCACCCAGTAGCCCGCGTCGTCATTTCTGAACACTCCTGCCTCGCGGAGTTCAGTTCGCAGTCGAGTAGTGAACGCGGCGACTTCCATTGCGGACCACGCTCGTGTCGGAGCTAAAACGGTGCGGTCCGCAGCCCGCGCCGTGGTCATGTCAATCTCCGCTCGAACCGAAGTCGTTCAAGAACTCGTTCCGGTGCAACAACGCCGTCACGTCCGCGAATGACGCCGGCAGATGTACCCTCTGCCATTACTCGCTCCCCTACCAGAAACCAGTGGCTCATATAGAAGTAGCGATCATCCCAGTGAGTCAGTCGCATCACCGCCTCAAACCGCTGGAAGAGCCTCAGCGAATGCCTATAAATCATCGCGTGTTCCGCGATGATCGGCGCCCACTTCTCCTTTCGCATGACCGACACAAGGCCGGTCCGTAGAAACAGATCGACCCGAGACAGGTCGGCTATCGTCAGATAACGACCGTTGTTCATGTGCAGATTGAGGTCGAGATCGTTGGGCAGCGTGATGAGGCGCAGGCGGCTCTCCGCCACGCCAACCGGCAATCGATCGCGGCGCAGTGAAAGGAGCCATACCCAGAGCATTCGAAGAAGCAGGTTCATTGCGGAATTCGTGAAAGGGTCAGTCGATCCGCAGGCCCAGGCGCTGCATCTCTCCAAGGTCACTCTCGGTAGGAGAGCGGTATCGCCGGCGTAACACATCGCCGCCAAGAACAAGGTTGAAATTCGAGGCCAAGTAGCGATGGTGCATGTAGTGGTTGCGAGCCATCGAACGAAAGTACCAACGCCTTAATAGCCACGCCGTCAAACGAGGCGCTTCGCGCATCGCTTTCGAGTGCGGCATGTGCAGAAATGGGTGAATGAAATGACTGAATAGCGGTGGGAGTGCCAAGGCGGCACAGCAACCCAGCGTCCCCCACACACCCAAGGTGAAAGCCGTAAGGGGAACGGCCGGCAACAGCGGGGCAACGAAGACCAGTGCGCCGCTTCCATGCAAGCGAACTGCGTAAGATGAACGCTGGATGATGCGACCGTGGCGTCCGCGATCAGCCAGTTCCTGATCCAGCGCTTCTTGTTCCGACATGGACCGAAACTGTGTGATGTGGTCCTGCTTGAATGTTCTGCGATGGTGGACAATGTGGTGCGAATACCGCGTTCGGATCAGGTAGCGAAAGAGGCGTGGAAAACGCTCCCAACGTTTGACCGTTTTCTTCGGTGCGTCCGACACATGTTGATGCATGGCGGACTCGATGAGACTCGCGACGAGATAACCGCCTGCGAATCCGCATGTCAAATTTCCCAAGACGGAGAGGCTCACTGGATTTCCTCCCTGCTCAGGCTTTGCTGTCCGCACGAGGCAGTGGCACCATCCTGCCGGAAAGCGGATCCCACAGCCGGAGTTTCAGGCAGGCAATGCTCTGGAGAAACGTGATGCGTGGGGGGTTTCCAAACTCCGAATGCTTCTTGAAGCATTCGTAGAGCCGGTAGTTCGGGATTCGCGCGTCCAAGTGATGGATGTGGTGGAGCCCGATGCTCGCGGTGACCCATCGAAGCCATGCAGGCAAGTCATAGTATGTTGCCCCCTCCATGCTGGCTTGCCAGGACTCCCACTCGCCCTCGTGGCGCCAGTACGCATTGGGGAATTGGTGCTGGATGTAGAAGAGCCACACGCCTGCGATCGCCGCAAACGACATCATGGTGAGGTGAAAGACGATCACGCGAATCGGATCGCAGAAAACGCATGGCAGCACCAGCAGGGATAAGCAACCGAGATTGGTGAGATGAATGCTGCGGCGCTCGGCTCTCCAGTTGAGAGGCACCTTGTAAGTGGTCCGCTGGCGCAGAATGAAAAGATACGGGGGCCCAATCAGCAACAGAACCAGTGGATGTCGATAGATGCGATATCGCCGCTGCTGCGCAGGAGTAAGGGCTTCGTATTCCCGCGTAGTCAGCGTATGGATGTCGCCAAATCCCCTTTGGTCAAGGTTGCCGGAAGTGCTGTGGTGCTGAGCATGAAATCGGCGCCAGCATCGGTACGGCGTCATCGTCACCACGCCCAGGCAAAAGCCAAGCATGTCATTCGCGCGGTCGGAAGAAAAGAACGAGCGATGGCCGCAGTCATGCTGGATCATGAAAAGCCGGACAACGAACACGGCAGCAACGGCTGCTGAGGCTACCGCTCCGAGCAGCGACCCTCCTCCGAATGCCAGTCCCGCCACGTAGGTTGCCAGCCATAGGCTAAAGGTGAGGGTTAACTGAACTGCGCTCCTAGCCGGTTGTGCCCGGCTGTACTGCGCCGAAATGGAAAGCAGGCGCGCTCGTATTTCGTGACCCGCGCCACTCGACTTCTGACTCATCGACTCAACTCCCTGAGAACTTCCCGCTGCCGAAGCCTTGAGGCTTTCGGTGGCAACGGACCTTTAGAAAATATTTCAATCGCCTGTGTAAAGCAATCTCCTCCGATCGCTGCGACGTTTAGCCGTCTTGTCTACTCGAGCAACTGAGTTTTCCAAACGAAGGCTTCGTAGATGGACACGAGAGCAACGATGGCACGTGCCTTGTGAGGTCCTGGCGAAGAGCACGAGCGTAAAGGAAATTGACCCGTGTTCGCTGCTTTACTGTCGACCTTGCCGCGATGGAAGCTGCAGAAGTTGCACTACATGCGCAGGAAGTCACGTCAACCTGCACACCACACGGTCAAAAGAGGTCAACGGCCGGCTCCATCAATGCCGACGACCCGGCCCGGATCTCCCCGCACAGCGCCGCCGTCTGCGGCAGCAGCCGCTGGAAGTAGAAGCGCGCCGTGGCAATCTTCGATGCATAGATCGGGTCGGTCGAGTCCGCATTCCTCAACGCCACCTCGGCCATGCGCGCCCAGGTCCAGGCGAGGGCCAGGTGCCCGACCAGCCGCAGGTAGGGCGCAGCGGCCGCGCCCGCGGCATGCGGGTCGTGCGCCGACGTGGCCACGAGCTCGCCGGTGAGCTGGCGGATGTCGGCGGCCAGGGCGGCGAGCGGCTCCGAAAACTCGCGCATCGCCTCGCGCGGGCCGCAGGTCTCGGCGAACGCGCCGGCCATGTCCAGGAAGACGCCCATCTGCCGGCCCTGGTCGGCCAGCACCTTGCGTCCGAGCAGGTCCATGGCCTGCACGCCGTTGGTGCCCTCGTACAGCCCCACGATGCGAACGTCGCGCAGGTGCTGCTCGACACCGTTCTCGCGGATGTAGCCATGTCCACCGAACACCTGCATGGCGAGCAGCGTGCCTTCCACCGCGAGGTCGCTCGACAGCGCCTTCACGAGCGGCGTCAGCAGGCCGAGCAGTTCGGCCGTCTCGTTGCGCCTCGCGGCGTCGGGATGAAGGCGCTGGAGATCGCTCAGCTGCGCGGTCCACAGCGCCAGTGCGCGCGCACCCTCGATGTTCGCCTTCTGCGTGAGCAGCATGCGGCGCACGTCGGCATGCTCGATGATCGGATCGGCCGCTTCGCCGGACGATCTGGCGCCGCTGGTGCGGCCCTGCAGCCGATCCTTCGCGTAGGCCAGGGCCTTCTGGTAGGCCGCTTCCATCAGGCCGATGGCGATCATGCCGACGAGCACGCGCATGTGGTTCATCTGCACGAACATGCCCGCCAGCCCCTTGTTGGGCGCACCCAGCAGCCAGCCGGTCGCGCCGTCGAAGTTGATGGTGCAGGTCGAGTTTCCGTGGATGCCCAGCTTGTGCTCGATGGAGCCGCAGACCACCCCGTTGCGTGCGCCGGCCGCGCCGTTCGCATCGGGAATGAACTTGGGCACGATGAAAAGCGAGATGCCCTTGACGCCCGGCGGCGCGTCGGCGAGGCGTGCGAGCACCAGGTGCATGATGTTGCCGGTCAGGTCCTGCTCGCCGCCCGAGATGAAGATCTTGCTGCCGGTGATGCTGTAGCTGCCGTCGGGCTGCACCACGGCGCGGGTGCGCATCAGGCCCAGGTCGGTGCCCGCATTGGGCTCGGTCAGGCACATGGTGCCGGCCCACTCGCCCGAGGCAATCTTGGGCAGGTAGAGCGCCTTCTGTTCGTCCGATCCGTTGGCCGACACGTTCACATAAGTGGCGTGCGACATGCCGGGGTAGGAGGCCCAGGCCATGTTCGCGCCGCCAAAGACTTCGTAGACCGCGTTGGCCACGACCGAAGGAAAGCCCTGGCCGCCGAACTCGGGGCTGCAAGCCAGTCCTGGCCAGCCGTTCTTCGTGAATTCGTCGTAGGCCTTCTTGAAGCCCGGCGGCGTCAGCACCACGCCGGGCGAAGGCATGCTGCAGCCGTGCGCATCGCCCGGCCCATTGAGCGGCGCGATCACCTCGGACGCGAACTGGCCGGCCGCGGTGAGCACCTGGTCGATGGTCTCGCCATCGAGCTCCGGCTGGCCGCAGGCTTCCAGCATGGCCGGCACCTGGAGCAGCTCGTGCAGGACGAATTGAATGTCGCGCAGCGGGATCTGGTAGGTCATGGTGTTGCTCCCTGCGTCAGGCCACTTCGAACAGGCCCGCGGCACCCATGCCGCCGCCGACGCACATCGTCACCACGACGAAGCGCGCGCCGCGCCGCTTGCCTTCGATGAGCGCATGGCCCACCAGCCGCGAGCCGGTCATGCCGTAGGGGTGTCCGATGGTGATGCCACCGCCGTTGACGTTCAGCTTCTCCGGATCGATGCCCAGCCGGTCGCGCGAATACAGCACCTGGCAGGCAAAGGCCTCGTTCAGTTCCCAGAGACCGATGTCGCTGACCTTGAGCCCGTGGGTCTTCAGCAGCTTGGGCACCGCCAGGACCGGGCCGATGCCCATCTCCTCGGGTGCGAGGCCGGCGACGGCGATGCCGCGGTAGATGCCCAGCGGCTTGAGCCCGCGGCGCTCGGCGACCGTGCGCTCCACCAGCACGCAGGCCGAGGCGCCATCCGACAGCTGGCTCGAATTGCCCGCGGTGATCACGCCGCCTTCGATGACCGGCTTGAGACTGGCAAGGCCTTCGAGCGTGGTGTCGGGGCGGTTGCCCTCGTCGCGGCCGAGCGTAACGTCGCGATAGCTGACCTCGCCCGTCTGCTTGTCGGCCACGGCCATGCGTGCGGTGATCGGCACGATCTCGTCGTCGAACAGGTGGCGCTCCTGCGCCAGCGCGGTGCGGCGTTGCGCTTCCGCGGAATACGCGTCTTGCGCCTCGCGCGAGATGCCGTACTTCTTCGCCACGATCTCGGCCGTGTGCAGCATCGGGATGTAGGCATGCTGCACGCGCGCGATGAGCAGCGGGTCGGCCTCTTCGCCCACCCACTTGACGAACGGGTTCTGCACGGCGGAGATGTTCTCCTGGCCACCGCCCACGGTCACGTCCATGCCGTCGACGATGATCTGCTTGGCCGCTGTGGCGATGGCCATCAGCCCGGAGGCGCATTGCCGGTCCATCGTCTGTCCAGGCACCGACTGGGGCAGTCCCGCCGCGAGCGCCGCGAGGCGTCCGATGTTCATGCCCGCGGTGCCGGCGGCCATGGCGCTGCCGATGACCACGTCCTCCACCTCGCCGGGGTTGATGCCCGCGCGCTGCACCGCGTGCTGGATCGCATGGCCCATCAACGTGGGCGACTTGATGTTGTTCAGTGCGCCGCGGAATGCGCGGCCGATGCCGGTGCGCGCGGTGGAAACAATGACGGCTTCTCTCATGAATCAGACTCCAAGGGGTTCGGTGAAAAGGTTGGCGTAGCGGCTCGCCACGACGCTGCGGTTCAGGCGCAGCGCAGGCGTGAGTTCTTCGTCGCCCTGGTGCAGCGAGCGCGGGATGACCCGGACCGTGCGCACGCGATGGCGCTCGGGCAATCGGCCGTTCGCGATGTCCACCTGCGCCGTGATGAGCGCGGTGATCTCGGGCAGGCCGAGCAGGCTCGCGTAGTCGGTGAAGGGCAGCCGGTGCTGCTGCGCATGCTTCCTGATGCGCTCTTCGTCGAGCGCGAGCAGCGCGGCCGAATGCCCGTCTTCCGCCGGAACGACGATCGCATCGGCAATGTAGGCACTGAGCCGGAACGCATCCTCCGCAATCTCCGGGCTGATGTGTTCGCCTCCGGCGCCGATGGCCTGCGCGCGCACGCGGCCCAGCAGCTGCAAGCGGCCGTGTTCGTCGACACGCCCCAGGTCGCCGGTGCGCAGCCAGCCGTCCGCAAGGGATGCGGCGGCGCCGGGCTTTCCGCGCACCCAGTAGACCGGGCGCGAGACCGGGCCGCGCACCAGCACTTCGCCGTCGGGCGCGAGCTTGAGCTGCGTGCCTGTTTCGATGGGCGCGGACGCGGCTTCCTGCGCGCTGCTGGCAGGAACGATCCTGCAGAAGCCGGCCTCGGCCATGCCGTAGCAGTCGAGCATCGGAACGCCGATGGCGTCGAACCAGTCGGCGACCTGTGCGGGACTGGAAGCCCCGCCCACGAGCGCGACGCGCACGTTGCCAAGGCCCAGGGCCGAACGTATGCGCCCGCGCGTCCTGCGCTGCAGCCAGCCCGGCCGGCCCGGCGAAAGGCTGGCGGCGTACGCGCTGCGGGCCGAAGGCACGGCTTCCTGCATGAACAGCTCCGTCATGCCTTGCAGCTTTTCGAAGAAGCGCGGCGCCGCGAACAGGAAGTGCGGCTCGACCTCCAGCATGTCGTTGAACACCGTGGCCCCGTTCTCCGGCAGGTGGAGCAAGGTTTCATGCATGAGCATGGCCTTCTGGGCCAGCATGCGTTCGCCGTACTGCGCCAGCGACATGATCGACAGCGCGCGGTCCCCCGGGCGCAGCTGGAGCCAATGGCTCATGGTGCGCACTTCGCGCAGCACGTCGTGCTGGCGCCGGGCCACCAGCCGCGCCGGGCCGGTGCTCCGGCCGTGCTCGCGAGGAACGCGACCTGCTCGCCGGTGCCTGCGTCGATGCGGTGGTCGAACAGCGCCGGTTCCCCGGCCGCGGCTTGCGTTCCGCGCGCGTGCCATTCGTCGTAGGCGCTGACCTGCGGGTCGGTGAAGCGCAGCAGGCCGCGCGTCTCGAGCACCACGATGTGGCGCAGTTCGGGGCACGCGTCGCGCACCGCGAGCACCTTCACCAGCTGGTCGGCGTTCTCCACGAAGACCACGCGCGAGCCGGCCTCGGCAAGCGCATGCCCTACCTGCGCGGCCGTGCTGCACGGGTACATGCCATGCGAGACGTAGCCCATGGCCTGCGCGGCCATGTCGACGACCAGCCACCGGGGCCGGTTGTCGGAGAGCACAGAGACCACCTCGCCGGCCTGAAGGCCGGCATCGGCCAGGGCCAGTCCGATGGCCCGCGCTTCGCTGAAGTAGCCGCTCCAGGACAGCCCCTGCCAGATGCCGCGCTCCTTGTGGCGCAGCGCAGGCCTGTCGCCCCATTCGGCGCAGCGGCGCCGCCACAGCTGGGGCAGCGTCGCGAGGCGCGCCTCGTCCGCGGCCAGCGAAGCCGACACGTGGATCACAGGGCGCTCTTGGCCGGATCGACCACGCTGGACCGCGCGGTCCAGCGGCCCTGCACGACCTGTTCGACCCGGGTCCATTCGGGGTCGATGTGGTTGTTGGCGAAACGCTGCGTGTCGTACGACGCCACGCCCTTGAAAGTGGATGCCTGCAGCGCCTTCACCAGCTTGTCGGTCGTCAGGTCGCGGCCCGCGTTGCGCACCTCCTGCAGGAACCAGCTGGTGTAGTCGTAGAAGGCGGCGGCCACGTCGTCGGGCTCCGCCTTGAAGCGCTTGCGGTAGGCCTCGGCCCATGTCTTTTCCGCGGCGGTGGACTGGTCGGGCGTCGCGATGCGCCAGGTGCCGACGCCGTACACGCCTTCCATCGCATCCTTGCCGAGGGCGACGGTGAGGCCCGCACGGCCCGGGCTGGCGGTCAGCACGTTGACGCCCGCAAGGCCGAGCTTTTTCACCTCGGCCGCCACCGCGATGGTCTCTCGCGTGGTGGTCGCGCAGACGATGAGGTCCACGCCCGCGGCCTGCATGCGTGCGACGTGCGAGGAGAAATCGAGATCGCCGACCTTGTAGCTGGCTTCGGCCACGAGCGGCATGCCCTTGGCTGCGAGCGCCGCCTTCACGCCCTTGCCGACCAGGTCGCCGAAGGGACCTTCCTGGTAGATGAAGCCGACCTTCTTGCTGCCCAGCGTGCCGGTGGCCCACTTGACGGCGGACGAGGTCGTGCTGTCGTAGTTCAGGTTGGTGGTGAAAAGCAGCGGCGTCTGGCCGGCCGCCTGGCGCACCAGGCCCGAGGCCGCATACGGCGCGAAGCAGACCACGCCCGCATCGACCGCCTTCTTGACCGTGGCCACGTTCGGTCCCGAGCCGAACGGACAGAGCAGCGCGAAGACCTCGTCCTTGCGGATCAGCTTGTCCACGGCGCGCACCGCCTGGGACGGCTGGCTCGCGTTGTCCTCGATGACCAGCCGGAGCTTGCGGCCGTTGATGCCGCCGGCCTCGTTGGCCTCGTCGATGCGCATCTGGATGCCGTTGCGGATCACGGGCATGCCGATCGCCACCGGTCCGGAAAGGTCCAGGTGCGTGCCAAGGACGAGTTCCTTGTCGCCCACGCCCGCGGCCCGCGCGGATGTCGCGGTCCACAGGGCGCCCGGCGCCACGGCGGCGAGGCTTGTCTTCAGAAGGGTTCGGCGGTCGATGATCATGGCAGGGTCCTTTTCTCAGTTCCAGGAAGGGCGTCGCCGTGCGGGCCGGATCCCGCCAGCGACACCTTGCGGCAGGTGGTGCGAAGCGCCACCCAGGTAAAACTCCTTGATGTCTTCGCGCTGCGAGAGGGCCTCGCAGCTTCCGGCGGCGGCCACGCGCCCCAGTTCGACGACATAGCCGTGGTCAGCGGTGGCCAGCGCGATGGCTGCGTTCTGCTCGACCACCAGCACGGCGGTCCGGGTCTGCTCGCGGATGCGCCGGATGATGGCGAAGATGTCCTTTGTGAACAGCGGCGACAGGCCCAGCGACGGCTCGTCCAGCAGCAGCAGGCGCGGTCGCCCCATCAGCGCGCGGCTGATCGCCAGCATCTGCTGCTCGCCGCCCGAAAGCAGGCCGGCCTGCTGGCGCTGGCGTTCGCGCAGGCGCGGGAACCAGTCGTACATCTGCTCGATGTCGCGTGCGATCTCCGCGTCCTTGCGGGCGAACGCGCCCATGCGCAGGTTCTCCGCGATGGTGAGGAACGGAAAGATCTGGCGGCCTTCGGGCACCAGCACCACGCCGCCTCGAGCGACCTCGTCGGCGTCCTTGCCGCCGATCGGGCGTCCCTCGAACTCGACGGTTCCGTTGGAGGGCGCGAGCACGCCCGCAATGGTGTTGAGCAAGGTCGTCTTGCCGGCGCCATTGGCGCCCAGCACCGTGACGATCTGCGCGGCCTGCACTTCGAGGCTCACGCCGTGCAGTGCACGCACGGGGCCGTACCAGGTCTCGAGATTGCGAACGGAGAGCAGAGAAGTCATGAGATCAGGTCCCCAGGTAAGCCGCAATCACGCGGGGGTCGGCCTGCACCTCTGCCGGCGTGCCATCGGTCAGCACCTGGCCCTGGTCCATCACCACCACCCGGTTGGCCACGGCGGCGACCAGCGACATGTCGTGTTCCACCATGACCACGGTGATGCCCAGTTCGGCCTGGATGTCTTCGAGCCAGTACGCGAGCCTGCGCGTCTCCTCGGGGTTCAGCCCCGAGGCGGGCTCGTCCAGCAGCAGCAACCGAGGCTCCGCGGCCAGCGCGCGGCCGAGCTCGACGACCTTGCGCACGCCGTAAGGCAGTTCCGCCACCGGCCGGTGGCGGAAGGGCGCGAGGTCCAGCAGCCGCACGACGTCCTCGACACGCTCACGCGTGTGGGCTTCCGCGCGCTGCACCGAGGGCAGGTTGAACATCTGCGAGAAGAAGTTGCCGTGGTTCGCGCGATGGCGGCCGAGCAGCAGGTTCTCCAGCACCGTGGCGCCTTCGAACAGTTCGATGTTCTGGAACGTGCGCGCAATGCCCTGGCGGACCACGTCGTGCCGCGCCAGGCGCAGGATGTCCTGGCCGTTGAAGCGGATGCTGCCGCTGGTGGCATCGAACACGCGCGTGACGAGGTTCAGGAGCGATGTCTTGCCCGCGCCGTTCGGTCCGATGACCGCGAGGATCTCTCCCGCGCGGATCGAGAAGCTCACGTCGCGCACGGCCTTGACGCCGCCGAACGAAAGGCTCAGCCGCTCGACTTCGAAGAATCCAGCGCTCATCGGTAACGCTCCGATTTCATGTAGACCTTGGTCTTGTGGACGCTGCTCTTGCGCACCCAGGGGAACTCGGCCAGCACCTTGCGGATGCGCACCCAGCGTGCGTTCAGGCCGCCCGGCTCGAGCAGCACGAAGAAGGTCAGCACGGCGCCGTAGACGAAGAGCTCCAGGCCGAACTGCGCACCGAGCTTCGCGGGCAGCGCCTCCTTCAGCGATGAGATGAACGACGGCAGCAGGCCGATCAGGATCGCGCCGAGGATGGCGCCGCGCAGGCTGCCGAGGCCGCCGATGAACACCATCAGCACGAGCTGCAACGAGAGCGCGAGGCCGAAGGCTTCCGGCGTGATGTGCTGCATCTGGTGGGCGAGCAATGCACCGGCAAGCCCGGAGCACGCGGCCGAAAGGCTGAAGGCCAGAACCTTGGTGCGCGCGACGTCGATGCCCAGGCCCTGCGCCGCCGCCTCGGAGTCGCGGATGCCGATGAAGGCGCGGCCGGTGGCGGAACGCATCAGGTTGACCAGCAGGATCAACACCACCGCCAGCACCACCAGGCAAAGGAAGTAGAACGCACGCGGACCGCCGAGGCTGAGCCCGAACAGCGTCGGATCCGGAACGGCCATGCCGCTGTGCCCCGCGGTGACGCTCTTCCACCGGCCGATCACATGCTCGCACACGATGGCGAACGCCATGGTGACCATCGCCAGGTGCAGGCCCGATACGCGGATGGCCGGCATGCCCACGAGCAGCCCGCCGAGCGCCGCGCCCGCGGTGGTCAGGAGCAGCGACACCGGCAGCGGCACGCCCTGGGTCAGCAGGATGGTGTGGATGTACGCGCCGATGCCGACGAACGCCGACTGGCCGAGCGACACCTGGCCGGTGAAGCCGGTCAGCATCATGAGCCCGAGGCTCGCGACGCACATGATGAGGATGAAGGTCGCCTCGCCGATGTGATAGGCCGGCAGCACCCATGGCGCGGCAACCAGGGCCACGGCGAGCAGGCCGTACGCGAGCCGCTCTTGCTTGCCGCGCAGCAGGCGCCGGCCGTCTTCGAATCCCGTTTCGTAGCGTGCCATGGTGTCAGACCCTCCGGCCGTGGCTTTCGCCCAGGATCCCGCGCGGATACAAGACGAGAACCGCGATGAGCACCAGGTAGGGCGCCACGTCCTTCACGCCGTCGGGCAGGTAGACGCCCGCGAACTGTTCGATGAGGCCGATGAGGAGCCCGCCGATGACCGCGCCCGGCGCGCTCCCGAAGCCCCCGAGAACCAGTGCCGCCAGCGCCTTGAGCATGACGAACCACAGGCCCAGGTCGACCAGCGTGATCGGCGCGAGCAGCAGCCCGCACAGTGCGGCGATGGCACCGGAGATGCCCCACACCAGCGAGTTGAGCCGCTTCACGCGCACGCCGCACAGATAGGCCGCCAGCTGGTTCTGCGATGTCGCGTGGATGGCGATGCCGAGCGTGGTGCGGCGCAGGAAGTAATACAGGAGCGCCGTCACGCCCATGGCGGCGCCGACGATCACCAGGTTGAGCTCGGCCACCACGCTGCCGCCGAGCTGCATCGATTGGCCCGTCCACGGCGTGGGATAGCTGCGCGACTCGGGCCCGAAGAACATGCTGACGCCGCCGCGGATCATGAAGCCGATCCCGATGGTGAGCATGACGCCCGAGAACTGCGGGCGGCCGACGATCCTGCGCATGATCCTGGCTTCCAGCAGGAAGCACAGCGCCGCCGAGATGCACAGCACCGCGACGAAGGCGAGCCAGAACGGAAGCCCCGCCGCGACGACCAGGCCCCAGCCGAGGAACGCGGAGAGCATCACCACGTCGCCCTGCGCAAAGTTGAGGACCTCGGTCGCCTTGTAGCTGAGCACGAGGCCGAGTGCGACGAGACCGTAGATGGCACCGCTGGAGATGCCTTGAACGATCAGCTGGGTCAGTTGGGTCATCGGCTTTGCTTTAAATAACGATCGTTTGGTAAACGGTAGTGAACTATAGGTTTGCATCGAGGGCAGCGTCAACACGCCGCAGCCGCTTTGGCGCAGGGACAAACCCTCGGTCCGGGGGGCGGGAACCGCGATGAAAGTACGTTCGTTTACCAAACGAGCGGCATGCTATGATGGACGCTCCCACGATCTGCAGAGGCCCATTCATGCGCTATCCGACCACGCACAAAGAGGAAACCCGCAAGAAGCTGCTGGCGAATGCCCGTGCCATTGCCAAGAAGGGTGGTTTCGGAACCACCGGCGTCGATGAACTGATGGCCAGCATCGGCCTGACCGGCGGCGCCTTCTATGGGCATTTCCCGTCCAAGGAGGCGCTGTTCGCCGAGCTCCTCGAGCACGAGATCTCGAACAGCACCGACATGCTGGCCGGGGATCGCGATTCGCCGCCCGACCACGTCGCCAAGCGCCTGCGCAGCTATCTCAGTTCGTACCATGCGCTGCATCCCGAAACCGGCTGCGTCCTGCCGGCCCTCGGCCCCGAGATCGCCCGCGCGGGACCCGAAGTGCGCGCGGCCGTCGAGGAGGGGCTGAAGCGCCTGCAGAAGAGCTGGAGCTCGCGCATCGGCGATCCGGATGCGGCCTGGGCGCTGCTGGCCCAGTGTGTCGGCGCGCTGGTGCTGTCCCGCGCCGTCGAATCAGAGCGCACCCGCAAGGAGATCCTCGCCTCCAGCCGCCGCTTCATCGACCAGACGCATGCGCTGGACGAAGCCCCGGCAAAGCCGTCCAAGGGCTCCTGACGGCCGCGGCCGCCAATCTCAACGCGGCTGGAACGCCGCCGCCCGGATGGGCTCGGCCTCCCAGCCGCCGCCCAGCGCCTTGAATGCAGCCACAGCCGATCGCGCCGATTCCGTTTGCGCCTGCGCTCTTGCATCGGCGACGCGCAGCATGCTTTCATCGGCCTGCAGCACTTCGACCAGGCTCACCACGCCTCGCTGGTACGCCGCGAAAGACGCCTCCCTTGCACGCCCGAGCGATGCCTCTCCCTGTGCGAGCAGCGCGGCTTGCTCTTCGCGCCTGACCAGGGCAGAAAAGGCGTTCTCCACATCTTCGGTCGCACGCAGCGCGGCAAGCCGGTAGGCCGCGAGCAGCTCCGCGTCCTGGCCCTTGGCAAGTTCGATCTGTGCATCGATGCGCCCGAAGTCGAACAGCCGCCAGCGCAGGCCGAGCAGGGCCGCGGCCTGGCTCGCGCCTCCGGTGAACAGGTTGCCGCTGGCCACCGACGTCGCGCTGCCGATCGTTCCTCCCAGCGACAGCTTCGGGTAGTACTCGGACACGGCAACGCCGATGCGGGCATTGGCCGCGGCAAGGCGCCGCTCGGCGGCAATCAGGTCGGGACGGCGCCGCAGCAATTCGGCGGGTGATCCGGCGGCGCCGATGCGCGGCGCGACGGGGATGGCCGCAGCCGCCGCCAGTTCGGCGCGGTGCGTGCCCGGCGCCGCACCCAGCATCACATCGAGCGCGTTCATCGCCGCGGCCTCGCCCGCCTCAAGCGGCGGCACGGACGCACGCACCTGCGACAGCGCGCCCTCGGCCTGGCGCAACTGGAGTTCCGAGGCCAGCCCCTTGCCGTGGCGCAGATCGATCCTGGCCACCAGCTCCTGCTGCGTGGCGGCTTGCCGGCGCGCAATGCCGAGACGGGTTTGCAATCCGCGCAGCGCGATGTAGATGTCGGCGGTCTGCGCGGCCACGGCCAGGCGCGTGGCGGCGGCCCCTGCCTCCGAGGCCTGGTAATCGGCCAGTGCGGCTTCGCGTCCACGGCGCAGGCCGCCGAAGATGTCCAGCTCCCAGCTGGCGCCGAGGTTCGCTTCGTAGGCGTTGCCGTAGCGCTCGAAACCCGGCTGCGCGTTCAGCACCTGGCCCAGCGGCGTCTCCACCGATTGGTAGGCCCTCGCGGCTTGCGCGCCGAGATTGCCCGAGGGCAGCAAGGCGGCGTTCGCTGCACCGAGCCCGGCCCGGGCCTGTGCCACGCGGGCCGAGGCCTGCGCAAGATCGAGATTCTGGTTCAGCGCCTGTTCGACATGGCGGCCCAGTTGCGCATCGCCGAATCCGGTCCACCACGCCACCAGCTCGGCATCGGCGATGGCGGATCGCCCGGCGAGTGCCGCCTCGCCGATGAACCGGTCCGGCAGTTTCGGGACCGGCCGGACATAGTCCGGGCCGACCGCGCAACCGCCCAGGAGGAGACTGAACAGCAGGGGGAGGGCAAGGGTGGGTCGGAGCTTGGAGGACATGGGCTTGTTCCAGGTCGAAGGGGCTGAGAACTCAGGCAAGAAGGCAGTGACTATAATTCATATTGGTCACTTGTTGTCGTTCGTTTCTCGGGGCGGTAAGCTCCACCCATGAACAACGCAACTTCTTCTTCGCCGGTCGCAAGGGGCCCGGCCGAGCACGACGTGCGCGCGCAGATCGTCGTCGCGGCCACCGAGCACTTCAGCCAGTACGGCTACGAGAAGACCACTGTTTCGGACCTTGCCAAGGCCATTGGCTTCTCCAAGGCCTACATCTACAAGTTCTTCGAGTCCAAGCAGGCGATCGGAGAAATGATCTGCTCGAACTGCCTGCGCGAGATGGAGGCGGACATCCGCGCCGCGATCGACGGCACCGACAGCCCACCGGAAAAGCTGCGCCGGATGTTCAAGGCCATCGTCGATTCGGGCCTGCGGCTGTTCTTCCAGGACCGCAAGCTCTACGAGATCGCCATCTCGGCGGCCAGCGAGCGCTGGCAATCGGCCATCGCCCACGAAGCATGCATCCGGCAGATGCTGGTCGACCTGCTGAAGCAAGGGCGGGAGTCCGGCGACTTCGAGCGCAAGACCCCGATCGACGAGACGGCCGCCGCCATCTACCTGGTCCTCTACCCCTACGTCAACCCGCTGATCCTGCAGCTCAGCGCCGATCACACGGCGCAGGCACCGACCCAGCTTTCGAGCCTGGTGCTGCGCAGCCTGTCGCCCTAGTCCGCGTCAGTTCAATGTGACTATTGACTAATCTGGTCACTATTATCAGAATCTGGGTCCTGATCGATTCGCCCATGGGACCCTCATGCAACCGCGCCACCTCCTCACATCCGCAGCCTTCTGCGCCTTGCCGTTCGCATTGACCGGCTGCGGCGACAAGGCGCCCGCCGATCCCCGCACGCAGGCGCCGCTGGTGCGTGCGGCCACGGTGCAGGCCGCCCTGCCCGGGTCGCGCTCGTTCTCCGGCACCGTGGCCGCGCGGGTCCAGAGCGACCTGGGTTTCCGTGTCGCCGGAAAGGTGCTGGAGCGATTCGTCGATGCAGGGCAGGCGGTCAAGCGCGGGCAATTGCTCGTGCGCCTCGATCCCGTGGACCTCCAGCTGGCGGCGCGCGCGCAGCAGGAGGCGGTGAGCGCTGCGCGGGCACGCGCAAAACAGGCCAGCGACGAAGAAGCACGCTATCGCGACCTGCGCGGTACCGGCGCCATTTCGGCCTCGGCGTATGACCAGGCCAAGGCGGCCTCGGATGCCGCGCAGGCGCAGCTCGCTGCCGCCGAAGCGCAATCGGAGCTCGCGCGCAATTCGAATCGCTATGCGGAACTCACGGCCGATGCGGACGGCACCGTGGTCGAGACGCTGGCCGAGCCCGGGCAGGTGGTCAGCGCCGGCCAGCCCGTGGTCCGCCTGGCGCGGGCCGGACGCAGGGAGGCCGTGGTCCAGCTGCCCGAAACGCTGCGCCCGGCGGTCGGCTCCGCCGCCGAGGCCACGCTGTTCGGCAAGGAAGGCATGCGCGTCGCCGTCAAGCTCAGGCAACTCTCCGATGCGGCCGACAAGCTCACGCGCACCTTCGAGGCGCGCTACGTGCTGGACGGTGAACTCGCCAACGCACCCCTGGGCGCCACGGTGACGGTCTCTGTCGCCGATGGCCAGGCCATGCCGGCAGGCGGCGTCCAGGTGCCGATCGGCGCGCTGTTCGACACGGGCACGGCGACCGGCGTCTGGGTCATCGGCGGCGATCCGGCGACGGTGCGCTGGCAGCCCGTGGCTGTCGAGCGCCTGGACGGCGAGCGTGCGCTGGTGGCCGGCCGGCTCAAGCACGGCGACCAGGTGGTTGCGCTCGGCGCGCACCTGCTGCGCGAAGGCGAGAAGGTGCGCGTCGCGAGCCCGGCCGCGACGGCGGCAGCGGGCGGAGCCCGCCCGTGAGCGAAGGCCGCTTCAACCTGTCGGCGCTGGCGGTCCGCGAGCGATCGATCACGCTGTTCCTCATCGGCCTGATTTCGCTGGCGGGGCTGGTCGCGTTCTTCCAGCTCGGCCGCGCGGAAGATCCCGCGTTCACGGTGAAGGTGATGACGATCGTCACCGCCTGGCCCGGTGCCACGGCACAGGAGATGCAGGACCAGGTGGCCGAGAAGCTCGAGAAGCGCCTGCAGGAGCTGCGCTACTACGACCGCGCCGAAACCTATGCGCGGCCCGGCCTCGCATTCACCACCCTGACATTGCTCGACAGCACGCCGCCCGCGCGGGTGCAGGACGAGTTCTACCAGGCGCGCAAGAAGCTCGGCGACGAAGCCGGCAACCTGCCGGCCGGCGTGATCGGGCCGATGATCAACGACGAGTACGCGGACGTCACCTTCGCGCTGTTCGCGCTCAAGGCCAAGGGAGAACAGCAGCGCGCGCTGGTGCGCGACGCCGAGAAGCTGCGCCAGCGGCTGCTGCACGTGCCGGGCGTGAAGAAGGTCAACATCGCCGGCGAGCAGCCGGAGCGCATCTACGTCGAGTTCTCGCACGACCGGCTCGCGACCCTGGGCATCGGCCCGCAGGACGTGTTCGCCGCACTCAACAGCCAGAACGCCCTGAGTCCCGCCGGGTCGGTGGAAACCAGCGGCCCGCAGGTGTTCATCCGGCTGGACGGCGCATTCGACACCCTGCAGAAGATCCGCGACACGCCCGTGGCGGCGCAGGGCCGCACCCTGAAGCTGTCGGACGTGGCCACCGTCAGGCGCGGCTACGAGGATCCGGCCACCTTCATCATCCGCAGCGGCGGCGAGCCGGCGCTGCTGGTGGGCGTCGTCATGCGGGAAGGCTGGAACGGGCTCGACCTGGGCAAGGCCCTGGACGTGGAAGCCCGCGCGATCAACGCCGAGCTGCCGCTCGGCCTCAGCTTCACCAAGGTCACGGACCAGTCGGTCAACATCAGCGCGTCGGTCGACGAGTTCATGGTCAAGTTCTTCGCGGCCTTGCTGGTCGTCATGCTGGTGAGCTTCCTCAGCATGGGGTGGCGCGCGGGCCTGGTGGTGGCCGCGGCCGTGCCGCTGACGCTGGCCGTGGTCTTCGTGGTGATGGCGGCAACGGGCAAGAACTTCGACCGCATCACGCTCGGCTCGCTGATCCTCGCGCTTGGCTTGCTGGTGGACGACGCGATCATCGCCATCGAGATGATGGTGGTGAAGATCGAGGAGGGCTACAGCCACGTGGCCGCATCGGCCTACGCCTGGAGCCACACCGCCGCGCCGATGCTCTCGGGCACGCTGGTCACCGCGGTGGGTTTCATGCCCAACGGCTTCGCACCGTCGACCGCGGGCGAGTACACCAGCAACATGTTCTGGATCGTCGGCATCGCGCTGATCGCATCCTGGATCGTTGCCGTGGTGTTCACACCCTACCTCGGCGTCAAGCTGCTGCCCAACTTCAGGAAGATCGAAGGCGGCCACACGGCGATCTACGGCACGCCGCGTTACAACCGGCTGCGCCGCGTGCTGGCGAGCGTCATCGCGCGCAAGTGGCTGGTGGCGGGCGCGGTGGTCGGCCTCTTTGCGGTGTCGATCCTCGGCATGGGCGTGGTCAAGAAGCAGTTCTTCCCGATCTCCGACCGGCCCGAGGTGCTGGTCGAAGTGCAGATGCCCTACGGAACCTCGATCGCACAGACCAGCGACGCCACGGCGAGGCTCGAGGCCTGGTTGTCGAAGCAGCCGGAGGCCCAGATCGTCACCGCCTACATCGGGCAGGGCGCACCCCGCTTCTACTTCGCGATGGGGCCTGAACTGCCGGACCCGTCGTTCGCCAAGATCGTGGTGCGCACGGCCAGCCAGGAGGAGCGCGAGGCCCTGAAGCACCGGCTGCGCCAGGCCATTGCCGATGGGCTCGCATCCGAGGCGCGGGTGCGTGTCACGCAGCTCGTGTTCGGGCCGTACTCGCCGTTCCCCGTGGCCTACCGTGTCGCCGGACCCGACCCGTCCGAGCTGCGCAGGATCGCCGACCAGGTGCGGCGCGTGATGGATGCCAGCTCGATGATGCGCACCGTCAACACCGACTGGGGCACCCGCACGCCCACGCTGCACTTCACGCTGGAACAGGACCGCCTGCAGGCCGTGGGGCTGAGCTCCAGCGCGGTGGCGCAGCAACTGCAGTTTCTCTTGAGCGGCGTGCCGGTGGCCGCCGTGCGCGAGGACATCCGCACCGTGCAGGTGGTGGCGCGGTCGGCCGGCGGCACGCGGCTCGATCCGGCGAAGCTCGCGGACTTCACGCTTGCCGGCGCCGGCGGCCAGCGCATTCCGCTGTCGCAGGTCGGCAAGGTCGAGGTGCGCATGGAAGAACCGGTCATCCGGCGTCGCGACCGCATGCCCACCATCACCGTGCAGGGCGACATCGCCGAGGGGCTGCAGCCGCCCGATGTTTCGACCGCGATCACCGCGCAACTGCAGCCGCTGATGCAGGCCCTTCCGGCCGGCTACCGGATCGTCGAGGCCGGCTCCATCGAGGAATCGGAGAAGGCGACCGCGGCCATGCTGCCGCTCTTCCCGATCATGCTGGCAATCACGCTGCTCATCATCATCTTCCAGGTGCGCTCGATGTCCGCGATGATCATGGTGTTTCTCACGAGCCCGCTGGGGCTGATCGGCGTCGTGCCGACCCTGCTGCTGTTCCAGCAGCCCTTCGGCATCAATGCCCTCGTGGGACTCATTGCGCTGTCGGGCATCCTGATGCGCAACACGCTGATCCTGCTCGGGCAGATCCACCACAACCAGCAGGAGGGGCTCTACCCGTTCCATGCGGTCGTCGAGGCGACCGTGCAGCGTGCCCGCCCCGTGATCCTCACGGCACTCGCGGCGGTCCTCGCGTTCATACCGCTCACGCATTCGGTGTTCTGGGGCGCACTGGCATACACGCTGATCGGCGGCACCTTCGCCGGGACGATCCTGACGCTGGTGTTCCTGCCGGCGATGTACGCGATCTGGTTCCGCATCGGGCCCGGCAACGCGGCCCCGCCTGCGCACTGATGCCCATCATGCCCGCCGGGCCGGTCGATGCAAGCCTTCGAAAGAGTCTCGGGTTCGGCGCATCCTGAACGGCGGCGCGGGAGAGAATCGTCGCTCGTCGCGCCAGGATGAGCGCTTGCTCGCCGCGACGCCGGAGTCTCTGAAACATGATCACCTTGCACCACTGCGTCAGCGCACGCTCGTTCCGGCCTCTCTGGCTGCTCGAGGAGATCGGGCTTTCCTACGAGCTCGCGATGCTGCCGTTTCCGCCGCGCGTGCTGTCGCGAACGTACCTCGAGCTGAACCCGCTCGGCACGGTGCCGATGCTGACGGACGGCGCGATGCGGATGACCGAATCGGCCGCGATCTGCCAGTACCTGGCCGCGCGATTCTCGGCAGGCCGGCTCGATGTTGGCCGCGACGAGCCGGACTTCGGGCCGTACCTCAACTACCTCCATTTCGGCGAGGCGACCCTGACCTTTCCGCAGACGCTCGTGCTGCGGTACGCGCACTTCGAGTCGGGCGAGCGCAAGCAGCCACAGGTCGCCGACGACTATGCCAAGTGGTTCCTCGCGCGCCTGCGGACGCTGGAGCCGCTGCTCGCCGGGCGCGAGTACCTGTGTGCGGGACGCTTCACCGCGGCGGACGTGTCGGTCGGCTATGCGTTGCTGCTGGCCCAGCACCTGGGCCTGGCGGAGCGCTTCACGCCCTCGGTGACTGCGTACTGGAATCGCCTGCAGGCGCGGCCGGGCTTCCAGGCCGCGATGGCGGCGCAATCGAGCGCCGCCCAGGCACAGGGTGTCTCCCCGACCCCCGCACCTGACATCAGGCCCGACCGTCCTTGAGGGCCGGCGTCGCGCTGCCGACGCCGCGCTGCGCCAGCATGAGCGCGAACAGTTCGCTGCGAAAGTGAATCCCCAGCCTGCCGAAAGCCCGGTTGCGGTAGGTCTTGACGGTGGGCAGAGCAAGGCCCATGTCCGCGGCAATGCCCTCCTGCGTCATGCCGCGCAGCAGGCGCAGGCACACGTTGAGCTCCTGCGCCGTCAGCGCCGGGCAACGGGCGAGCAGCCGCGCTGCGGGTTCGTCGGCTGCATCCGCGCGGGCGAGGGCGATGTGCTTGCGCATCAGCGCCATGAGCAGGCGCCCGGCCACGCCAAAGTCGGCCAGCTGCGCATCGCTGAGGGGACGCTGATGGGTGTGCCGATAGAAATTGACTGCAAAGAGCGCGTCGCCGTCGTCGTCGCCGGCAGCAGCTTCTTCCTCGACCACCGACACGCGCTCCACCACGCCATGGGCTTCGTACACCTTGGCACGATGCTCCGGAGGCACCTCGGGCGCGGTGATGTGGCACACGCGCAATTGGGGCAATCGGGGCGCGCTCGCTTCGCGCAAGGTGCGGTCGCTGCGGATCGGGCCCGAGAGGTAGGCGCGCCAGCAGTCGCGTGTGGTGTCGGGCATGCCCCGGCTGCCGCTCAGGAAGATGGCCGGCCGCGAACCCGTGCGGTAGACCGAGAACGATCCCACCGGCAGCGCGGATGCCATGGCTTCCAGGAGGCACGCGCCGAACGCCGGCTCGCCCATTGCGGGCACCACCATTGGCAGGCACTGCAACAACGGCACGCCGACAGGCTGGGCAGGCAGATCGGGAATCCAGGTGCGCATGGGTCAATGGGGGAATCCCGTCATCTTCCAGGATGACAGCATCGCGCCGCCACCGGACTTACGCTAGGGCATGGCTTCCACCCTCCCGCAAGACGATCCGCTGGCCGCACCGCGGCTGACCTGGTTTGCCGATGTCTCGGTCGACGTCGGCGAGCCGCTGGTGCTGGGCGACGGCGCCCAGGGACTGCGCCGCGTGGTGCCCATCCTGGGCGGCCATGCCAGGGGCGAAGGCTGGACGGGGCGCGTGCTGCCGGGCGGCGCCGACTTCCAGCGCATCGCGAGCGACACGGTCTCGGAACTCGACGCCCGCTACGGCCTGGAGACCGACACCGGCGACCGCATCTACGTGCGCAACCGCGCGATGCGCACCGCGCCTGCCGAGGTGATGGCCCAGCTGCTGCGCGGCGAGCCCGCGGACCCGGCGCAGGTCTATTTCCGCTGCGCGCCCGCGTTCGAGACGCACAGCCAGCCGCTGCGCTGGATCACCGAGCGCCTGTTCGTCGGCGTGGGCGTGCGCCACCCGTCGCAAGTCGTCATGCGCTTCTTCGCGCTGCAGTGAGCCAGGGCCGCGGCCCGCACCCCGTTTCAAACACCGACAGGAGACCTGAATGCCCACCGACCTTGCCACGGGTGCGCGCCGCCGCGCGCTCATCGCCGCCACCACGCTGATCGGACTCGGGGGCATGACCTGGGCCTCCCAGGCGCTCGCCCAGGCGGGCTCCGCCTACCCCCAGCGGCCGGTGCGCCTCGTCGTCGGGTTTCCGGCCGGCAGCGGCCCGGACATCGTGGCGCGCCTGCTGGCCCAGAAGCTCTCCGAAGGGTGGGGGAACATGGGTGTCATCGTCGACAACAAGCCGGGCGCCGGCGGGTTGATCGCCGCCTCCGAAGTGGCCCGCGCGCAGCCCGACGGCTACACGCTCATGCTCGGCGAGACCGGCCAGCTGGCCATCGCGCCCAGCAGCTACAGCAAGCTGCCCTACGATCCGAAGAAGGACTTCGTGCCCGTGAGCCAGGTGGTCACCTCCAGCTTCATGCTGGTGGTCAACCCCGCCAAGGTACCGGCGCGCGACGTGGCCCAGTTCGTGGCCTGGAGCCGAGGGCAAAAGGGCTTGTTCATGGGCACCTTTGGTGCCGGCACGCCGGGGCACTTCGGCGCTTTTCTCTTCGGGGATGCCATCGGCATCAAGCCCGAGCCGGTGCACTACAAGACCACCGGCGATGCGTTGGGCGGCCTGTTCAGCGGCGACGTGTCGGGCGCCTTCGCGAGCGTCGGCCTCTCGGCGGCCAACGTGAAGGCGGGCAAGCTTCTGGCGCTGGCCTCCAGCGGCGACGCGCGCAGCGCCAGCCTGCCCGACGTGCCGACCTTCCGAGAGCAAGGCTTCCCCCGGCTGGCCTTCAATTCGTGGTTCGGCGTCGTCGCGCCGGCCCGCACACCGCCCGACATCGTCGCACGGCTCGAGAGCGACATCCGCAAGGCCGTGCAGTCGGCCGAAGGCAAGGCGAAACTGGAGGACGCGGGCTTCAGCGTCACGGGCACCACGTCGCAGGAGTTCGCCCGCGTGATTGCCGCGGACACGGCGAGCTGGGGCAAGGTGGTCGCCGCGACGGGCTTCAAGGCGGATTGAGCGCGGCGCTTGCGAGCCGCCGGGCCTTCCTGTCCAGCAGCTCCCTCAGGAACCGCCAGGGAAAGATTCCGCGGTCGTGGCCATCGCTGAACACGAACTGCACGCCGTAGGCGCCGACGGGCTGGATGTCCGTGAGGCCGACGGATGCGAGCTTTGCTGCTTCGGCAGCGGGGCTGCCTGCGATGCTCGCGCGCCCGGCCTTGCAGTCGGCGCAAGGGCAACTCGATCGCAGCAATCCGTACGCCGCGAGATGCCGCACGCCGTCCGGCCAGCAGAACTCCAGCGCAGCGCGCGCGGAGTGATCGACGATGGACTCAGGCGCCATGTGCTGCCGCGCCGATCTGCGCCATGGCGAGCCGGGCCGATTTGCGCACTTCCGGGTCGGGATCCGCGGCGGTGACTTCGAGCGCCGGCAGCGCCGCGGCATCGCCGATTTCGCCCAATGCGAGTGCCGCCTCCTTGCGCAGGTTGTTGATGCCGTGGCCCAGCACCGCGATCAGCGCCGTGACGCTTGCGGCACTGCGCAGCCGGCCCAGGCTGCGTGCCGCGCGCAGGCGCACCTGCCAGTACGGATCGTCCAACGCCGCGAGCAGTGCGGCCGACGCGGCGGGCTGCTGCAGCTTGCCGAGTGCGGTCGCGGCTTCTTCCCGCACCTGCCAGCTCGCGTCGCACAGCGCGGTCTCCAATGCGGCTCTCGCATCGGCGTTGCCGATGGCAAACGCCAGCGCGCCGACAGCCGCCCGGCGCAGCTCGTCCACCGGATCGGAAGCAGCGAGGCGGGCGAGCGCAGGAAGCGCGGGCGCGTGCTTCAGATAGCCGAGCACGCCGATGGCTTCGCGGCGCAACGCGACGGCCTCGGCGCCGTCCTGCGCGGACAGGGGCTCCTGCAGCACCACCAATGCAGGGGCGGCACTGGCAGGCACCCGCAACTCACGCAAGGCGCGCAGCACGGCGGCGCGAACCCGGACGGCTCCGGTGCCTGCAAACGGCAGCAGCCAGGCGGCCGAGGCCGGTTCCTTCAGCTCGGCCAGGCTGTGGGCGGCGGCCTCGCGCACCTGCGCATCGGCGTCGTCGAGAACCTGGGCCAAGCCTTCGACGGCCACCTGGTTCTCCATGGTTTCGAGCGCCAATGCCGCGGCAGCGCGCACCGCCGGCGCGTGGTCGCGCAAAGCGGCGACCAGCAGCGGCGTGTGCGCTTCGTCGGCCAGGTCGCCAAGGTCCATTACCGCCATGCGGCGCACTTCGGCGTCGGGCGACTCCAGTCGCGTGGCAATGGCCTGCAGTTCGGGATCGTCGAGGAGAGCGGGGTTCATTTTTCTTTCAGATGGCGAAGCGCAGCTGCGCCGCGGCGGGCGCGCCGAGCGGCGTGAGGCGTTCCAGCGGTGCGCCGGCGCCCGCATGCGGATGCAACAGCTGCAGGCAGCGCCGCTTGAGCGCTGTGAACTCGGACGACGTGACCAGCGAAGGATCGCGTGGCCGCTCGAACTCAAGCTCGAACTCGGCCACGATCCGGCCCGGCCGCGGCCCCATCACGAGCACGCGGTCGCCCAGGAACAGCGCCTCGTCGATGTCGTGCGTGATGAAGACGATGGTGGTGCGCACGCGCGCCCATGCGTCGAGCAGCTGGCGCTGCATCATGAGGCGGGTCTGCGCATCGAGCGCGCCGAAGGGCTCGTCCATCAGCATCACGCGCGGATGGTTGATGAGCACCCGTGCAATCTCCGCGCGCTGCTGCATGCCGCCCGAGAGCTGCGACGGATAGAAGCCCGCAAAGTCATCGAGGCCGACGAGGCGCAGCATGTCGTGCGCGCGGGCGTGGCGCTCGCGGCGGCCCACGCCTTGCATCTTCAGGCCGAAGGCGACGTTGTCGAGCACCTTCTTCCACGGAAAGAGCGTGTGGTGCTGGAACACCAGGCCCCGGTCCGGATGCGGGCCGCGCACCGGCTCGCCGTCCACGCGGATGGTGCCGGCTGCCGGCGCCAGGTGACCGGCAAGCGCGCCCAGCAGCGTCGACTTGCCGCAGCCCGATGGGCCGAGCAGGCAGACGAACTCGCCGGGCTCCACATGCAGCGTGATGGCCTGCACCGCATCGAAGGCCTGGGCGCCATGGCCAAGGCGCACGCGCACGCCGTCGATGGCGATGCGCCCGGTTTGCACGTCGGCCTTCATTTTCTTTTCTCCTGCACGGCACGCCAGGGCATCAGCGCCTGTCCGATCCGCCGCACGAGTGCGCTGCTGCCCATGCCGAGCACCCCGATGAAAAGCATGCCGACCACGATGTCGGCGTAGTTCTGGATCGTGTACGACATCCACGTGTAGTAGCCGATGCCGAACTGGCCCGAGATCATCTCGGCCGTGACCAGGCAGAACCATGCGGTGCCCATGCCGATGGCCAGCCCCGTGACCACGCTCGGCAGCGCGCCGGGAAGGATCACCTCGCGGAAAACCGCGATGCGGCCGGCGCCGAGGCTGCGCGCCGACGCGACGAGGCGTGCATCGACAGCCTCGACGCCGTGCACGGTGTTCAGCAGCACCGGAAACAGCGCACCGACGAAGGTGATGAACACCATCGACGCCTCCGAGGACGGAAACATCAGGATGGCCAGCGGTATCCACGCCACGGCCGGAATCGGGCGCAGCACTTCGAGCGGCGGCAGCAGCGTGTCCTCGGCCCAGCGGGCGCGGCCGATCGCAAGGCCGAGCACTACGCCGGCGATGGCCGCCAACCCGAAGCCGATGAACACGCGGCGCAGGCTCGCGCCCAGGTGCTGCAGCACCAGCGGCGATTGCAGCAGGGCCCAGGCCGACTCGGCCACTTCGCGCGGCGCCGGCACGTTCTGGAAAGTGACGAGGCCGAGGTTCACGCGCCCGCGCGTGGCAAGGTGCCACGCCAGCACGCACACCAGCAGCGCGGCGATGCGCCAGGCCGCGCGCCGCAGGTTGCCGTCGAAGAAGCCGGGCATCGTGAATCTCGCGAACAGCAAAGGCCTCAACCGGCCAGCGCGGCGCGCACGCCCGCGAAGTCCGCCACCTTGCCGCCATGCTTCTGGGCCCAGCCTTCGGCCTGGTCCTTGAGCAGGAAGGCATCGACTTCGCCCTTGGCACCGAGCACGAACCACGCGTCGGCGGCCAGCAGCTTGTTGCCGCTGTTGCGGTCCTGCGCATAGACCACGCGCGCTTTCCTGCCGGACCTTTCCAGCTTCTGCAGGTCGCCGAAGGCGTTCTCGGGCGAGGCATAGTGCCGCACCAGCGGTTCGCCGGCCACCCAGACCTGGGCCACCCGGCTCACGTCGGTGATCGGCTTGCCGGTGGCGGCGTCCTTGGCCACCAGCGGGGCGCGGGCATAGTTCTTCAGCTGCCTGTCGTAGTCCACGCCGGCCTCCTTGAAGGCGGTGCGGATGTAGCCGTCCTGCACGAAGGCATTGGCGTCGATGTCGTTGTCGGTTCGCTTCAAGAGGCGCAGCGTGTCGAGCGATGTCTTCACCGCCTGCCGGTACTCGGGCTTCCAGCTCAGGTCGCGCGTCTGCAGGCCGAGCGGACCGTGGAACAGGTAGTTGACCTCCGCCTCGATGCCCGTGACCTTGGCGATCAGCTCGCTGTACTTTTCAGGCTCCGCGGCCACGAGGCGGTCGGCCTCCAGCGCTGCGCGCAGGTAGGCCGCAACGACCTCGGGGTACTTCTTCGCATAGTCTTCGTCGACCAGGCTGCCGTGGAAGGTGGGCGCATTCGCCTGCGAGCCATCGTAGATCTTGCGCGCGAAACCGCGGTACGGAAACAGCTCTGCAAAGGGCACGAAGTCCGCATGCGCCTCGACCTTGCCGGCCTGCAGCGCAGGGCCGGCCACCTCGGGTGCCTGCGTCGTGATGTTCACATCCTTCAGCGGGTCCCAGCCCTGCGCCTGCACGGCACGCAGCAGCATGCCGTGCGAAGTGGACGCGAAGGGCACCGAGATGGTCTTGCCCTTGAGCTCGGCAAGCGACTGCACCTTCGAATCCTTCGGCACGACGATGCCGTTGCCGCTGCCGGTGGTGCTGCCCGAGAGCACGGTGATGAAGATGCTCTTGCGGCCCGCCTTCTGGAATGCCGCGCCGTTGAAGCTGCCCGGGAAATCGGCCATCGAGCCGAGGTCGAGCTTGCCCGCGACCATCTCGTTGGTGAGCGGTGCGCCAGAGGTGAAGTTCTTCCACTCGATCTGGTACTGCGCGTCCTTGTACTTGCCCGTGCGCGGCAGGTACTTTTCAAGCAGCTTCAACTCGCGGATCAAGAGACCGCCGGTGGCGCAGTTGATGGTGGTGTCCTGCGTGCCGATGGCGACGCGGATGGTCTCGGCCTGTGCAGCGGGCCATGCCAACAACAAGCCGAAGGCAGCGCCCCACAACGGCAGGGTGCGGCTCGGGATTCTCTGGTTCTTCATCGTGATGCTCCGGATTGAAATGAAACGGCCGCGGCTCAGCGCAGCAGGTAGGGGATGTCCACGGTGACCGCGCCGGTGGGGCAGTCCTTCTCGCAAGGCATGCAATACCAGCATTCGTCGAACTTCATGTAGGCCTTGCCCTTGCTGAGGTCGATGGCGAGCACGTCGAGCGGGCAGACATCCACGCAGACGGTGCAGCCCTTGTGGGCGATGCACTTGTCCTCGTCCACGCGCACGGGCACGCTGGTGGGGTTGAAGGCGAGGGGCATGGGGGTTCTCTTTGTTTTGCGGAGGGAAGGCGTCATGCCGCGACCGGCTCGCGCGCCTCGGCGGGTACGCGCAGGTGCTGGTAGGCCGACATCTCGTGCGCATCGAGCGGCACGATGTACAGATCGACGGGGCGCTTGAAGCTCACCATCGCATCGCCTTGCTTCTGCAGCTGCGTGTGGCAGAACCAGTCGCGGTCGTTGCGCTCGGGAAAGTCCACGCGGTGGTGGTAGAGGCCCCAGCGGCTTTCGGTGCGGTAGAGCGAGGCGCGTGCGGCCATCTCGGCACAGTCGCGAATGGCGTGCACTTCCATCGCGCGCATCAGTTCGTGCGGGCCCGGCGCGGCAAGCTGCTCGAGGTCTTCATGGATCTGCTCGAAGCGCGAGAGGCCGATCTCCATCTTGCGCGTGACCTTGGGCGGCTGCAGGTAGTCGTTGACCATGCGGCGCAGCTTGTATTCGACCTGCGCGGGCGGCAGGCCGCCGGTGCGCAGCAGTGGTGCGCTGACGCGGGCGAGCTCGCGCGCCACCTGTTCCTCGTCGAGCGCGGGCAGCGCGGTTTCGGCGCAATGCCGGGCCGCACTTTCGCCCGCGAGGCGGCCATAGACGAAAGCCCCGAGCATGTAGTTGTGCGGCACGCAGGCCAGGTCGCCCGCGGCATGCAGGCCCGGCACCGTCGTGCGCGCGTGCTCGTCGACCCACACGCCCGAGGCCGAATGGCCGCTGCACAGCCCGATCTCGGAGATGTGCATCTCCACCATCTGGTCGCGGTAGTCGGTGCCGCGCCCGGCGTGGAAGCGGCCGCGGCTCGGGCGTTCGTTGGTGTGCAGGATCTGCTCGATGGTGGCGATGGTCTCCTCGGCCAGGTGGTTCAGCTTGAGGAAGACCGGGCCATTGCCGCCCTGGAGCTCGTTGTAGAACTCCATCATCATCTGGCCGCTCCAGTAGTCGCACTCGATGAAGCGCTCGCCCTTGTTGTTGGTGGTGTGGCCGCCGAAGGGACCTGTGACATAGGCGCAGGCGGGCCCGTTGTAGTCCTTGATCAGCGGGTTGACCTGGAAGCACTCGATGCCCGAGAGCTCCGCGCCCGCGTGGTAGGCCATGCTGTAGCCGTCACCGGCGTTGGTGGGGTTCTCGTAGGTGCCGAAGAGGTAGCCGGAAGCCGGCAGGCCCAGTCGTCCGGCCGCGCCGGTGGCCAGCACCACGGCCTTGGCGCGGATCACATGGAACTCGGCCGTGCGGCAGTCGAAGGCCATGGCGCCCGCGATGCTGCCGTCGGCCGCGGTGATGAGGCGCGTCACCACCAGGCGCTGCGACATCTCCACGCGGGTGCGCTTCAGGCGCCGGTACAGCACGTTCTTGATGTTGTGGCCCTCGGGCATCGGCAGCACGTAGGTGCCCATGTGGTGCACCTTGCGCATCGCGTACTCGCCGGTCTCGTCCTTCTCGAACTTGACACCCCACCGGTCCAGCTCCTCGATCATCGAATAGCTGTTGCGCGCATAGGCCATCACCGTCTTCTGGTTGACGATGCCGTCGTTGGCGGTGGTGATCTCCTTGACGTACTGCTCGGGCGTGGCGAAGCCGGGCACCACCGCGTTGTTCAGGCCGTCCATCCCCATCGAGATGGCGCCGCTGCGCTTGACGTTGGCCTTCTCCAGCAGCAGGACTTCGAGCTTCGGATTCGCTTCCTTCGCCTTCACTGCGGCCATCGGGCCGGCCGTGCCGCCGCCGATGACCAGCACGTCGACGGTGCGGGTGATGATGTTCATGGATGAGCCTTCGGCGTCGGGTTGGCGCGGGCGATGCGAAGCCGGTGCTGGAACGCATCGCCGCGGAAATAGAGGTCCTCGAAATCCAGCGGCGCGCCATCGGCGGTGTGCGTGAGGCGTTCCACGCGCAGCACGGCGGTGCCTTCGGGCACCTCGAGTGCGCGTGAAAGGACCTCGTCCGCGAGCATCGCGTCGATCTGCAGGTCGGCGTGGCCGAGGGCGATGCCGTGGTCGTTCTCCAGGATCAGGAAGATGTCGCGCCCGGCCAGGTCCGCCTGGCGAAGCCGCTCGCCGATGGCGTGGGGCAGGTAGGTCACTTCGTACGACACCGGCGCGCGGTTGAGGTGCCGCACGCGCTTGATCTGCGCCACCGGCACGCCCTCCGCGAGCCCCAGCTGCTGCGCCACGCGCGGCGAGGCGGGCACGGTCTTGTGGCTCGTGACCTGGTTGCGGATCTCGTAGCCCATGCGCACCATCGCTTCGGCAAAGCCTTCGAGCTGCCCCAGGTGCTGGAACGCCTTGGGCTTTGCAACGAACGTGCCCTTGCCCGGGATCTTGAAGATCAGGTTCTCGCGCTGCAGGTCGCTGAGCGCTTGCCGCACCGTGATGCGGCTGACCTTGAACAGCGCGACCATTTCGCTTTCCGAAGGCAGTTGCGCATGCGGAGCGTAGCTGCCGTCGAGGATCCGCTCGCGCAGCGCTTCGCGCACCTGGGTGTAGAGCGGGACGGGAGAAAAAGCGATCGGCTCGAGAGCCCTGGCGGTGGACATTGCGGCTGACCTGTCATGACCGGTTGGAAGAGGTCGAATGCTAGTCAGCGATGCGCCCGCCGTTAAATAACGAAAACGTGCTTCGATATGCGAAAAGCGATCCTCGCCGGAGGCCTGCGCCGTGTATGGGCATTCAGGCCGTCCACGGGCACCCCACGTGCCCGATGCCCACCACCGGCACACCCATTGTGGCGGTGCCCGGCGGCTGCGCTCCTGGCGGCTTCGTTCAGGCGGAGGCTTTTTCCCCCGCGGGCTTGGCCTCGAGCGGCCGGCCCGCGGCTTGCCAGGCGTCGATGCCGCCGAGCAGATAGCGGGCATTCAGCCCGGCCGCGCGCAGCCGCATGGCGGTGGTGCGGCCGACCTCGTGCCCATAGACGCAATAGACCACCACGTCGCGGTCCGGAGGGAGCTCGGCGGCCCAGCTGCCGACTCCGGCCGGATCGAACCAGCGCGCGCCCGGGAGCAGGGCGGTCGCCTGCTCGAACACGCCGGCGCGGCGCACGTCGAGCAGCAGCGAACCGGCGATCTCGTCCTGCGTGGCGCCGAAGGGCTCGCTGGCCGCATGGACCGCCTGCTGGTAGCGCGCGTACACCTGCTTCCAGCGGATGTTGTCCATGAAGGCATCGACATAGGCACCGGCTGCAGCGCCGTGGTCCAGGTGGTAGGCGTGCTCGTACATGTCCAGCGCCAGGAGGGGCGTTGCGCCCGCCAGCGCATGGGTGTGGTCTGCCGCCCATTGATTGACGAGCGTGCCTTCGCGCGGCTGGAAGCTCAAGAGCACCCAGCCCGACCCTCCGCCCAGCGCCTTGCCCATGGCCGTGAACTCTTCGCGCCACCGGTCGACACTGCCGAAGCTGGCCGCGAGCGCGAGGGCCATGGGCGGATCCATCGGTTCGCCGTGGCCGCCGAGCGAGGCGAAGTACAGCTCGTGCAGCAGCATCGAATTGTTTGCGATCAGTTCCTCGCGCTTGAGGCCGTTGAGCTGGAACCCCGGCGTGGATGCAGGGGGCGTTGCCGCGAGCTGTGCCCGGATGGCGTTGAGGCGTTTCACCGCGCCGCCGTAGTTGTTCTGGTAGTGGCTGACAAGCAGCCTTTCCGACAGGCCGGGCAGCGCGGCGGGATCGAAGGGCAAGGGCTGAATTCGAACGTCCATGGTGACTCCTTCATTGAAATTTGGGAAACGACACGCTGACTGCCAACCCGATGGCCGCGCAGGCACCGAGCACCGGCATCACGCCCGCCTTGAAGCGGAACAACGCGACCGCCGCGGCCAGCGCGATCACCGCCGAGACCGCATCGAAGCGGCCGCCGAAGCCCTGCGGCCAGAGCACGTGGTAGGCGAAGAACAGCGCGAGGTTGAGGATCACGCCCACCACGGCCGCGGTGATGGCCGACAGCGGCGCCGTGAAGCCGAGCTTCCCGTGGGTCGCCTCGATGGCGGGCCCGCCGGCCAGGATGAAGATGAACGACGGCAGGAAGGTGAAGAAGGTGACGACCGCGGCGGCCAGGGCCCCCGCGAGGAACAGCGAGTCGGGTCCCAGCACCTGCTTCAGCCATCCTCCGACAAAGCCGACGAAAGCCACCACCATGATCAGCGGTCCCGGCGTGGTCTCGCCGAGCGCGAGCCCATCGATCATCTGCGCGCCGGAGAGCCATTGGTATTGCTCGACTGCGCCCTGGTACACATAGGGCAGCACCGCGTAGGCACCGCCGAAGGTCAGCAGTGCTGCCTTGGTGAAGAACCAACCCATCTGCGTGAGCGTGCCGTGCAGCCCCTGCGTGGCGATGAGAAAGGCCATCGCCAGCAACCACAGGCCCAGGCCGACCGCCAGAACCTTGGCCAGGTGCCATCGCGAGAAACGCGCGTGCGCCGGAGTGGGGGTGTCGTCGTCGATGAGCGCAGGGCCATGGCTTTGCCCGGCCTTGCCGTGGCCGCCACCGAGTGCGAACACGCCCGGCGCCCATCGCGCGCCGAAATGGCCGATCAGTCCGGCCGCCAGCACGATCGCCGGGAACGGCGCGCCGAACGCGAAGATGGCGACGAAGGCGGCCGCGGCAATGCCCCACATCCACCGGTTCTTCAGTGCGCGGCTGCCGATGCGATGGGCTGCGTGCACCACCAGCGCGGTGACCGCCGGCTTGATGCCGTAGAAGATGCCCGCCACCACCGGCAGGTTGCCGAAGCGCAGGTAGATCCAGGACAGCGCGACCAGGATGAACAGGGAGGGCAGGACGAACAGCGCACCGGCCACGATGCCGCCGCGCGTGCGGTGCATGAGCCAGCCGATGTAGGTGGCGAGCTGCTGCGCCTCGGGTCCGGGCAGCAGCATGCAGAAGTTCAGCGCATGCAGGAACCGCTTCTCGCTGATCCAGCGCCGGCGCTCGACCAGCTCGGCATGCATGATCGCGATCTGGCCGGCGGGCCCGCCAAAGCTGATGAAGCCGAGCTTGAGCCAGAAGCGAAAGGCATCGCCGAAGGAAACCGGCTGGGGAAGAGGCGCGGGAGGTGCGCAAGGTGCGTCAGGCAAGGCGGTGTCCACGGAATGCTCCGTTGAGGGTCACCAGCGCTTGGACGGGACACCGTCTTGATTTGCATGCCGGGAGGCTGTTTTCCCGGAGCCGGCATCCTAACACCTGCCATGAACGATGGCTGCGCTCCAGCCGCCGGCCGCCGAACTGTCGCGCGCCCATGTGAACAAATACCCCTGATCAGCGCATACTCCGGGGCGAACTGAATTCGGTCGTCTACTTTGTCACTGCTTCAAAGGCACCTATGCGTCTGGCTGAGTTCATCAACATCCATAGCGAGACGATCGTCGCCGAGGCAGCGCGCTACGCGCGGACACTCGCGCCCCTTGCGCATGAATCGGAGCTGACCCTCCAGGACCACATTCCGAAGATCCTCGAAGCGATTGTGCTCGACCTGGCGCACAGCCAGTCTTCCAACGAAGCGCACGCCAAGTCGCTGGGCCAGGGGGTGATCCTTTCAAGCACGGTGGATTCGGCGGCCCAGACGCATGGGCGTCAACGCGCGAGAAGCGGGCTCCAGATGACCCAGCTCGTCGCCGAGTACCGGGCCCTTCGGGCGGGTGTGCTGAGGCTGTGGGCAGAGAACGAGCCCCTCGCGATTCCCGTGGTCGATCTCATCCGGTTCAACGAAGCCATCGACCAGGCCGTGGCGGAGTCCGTGGAGTTCTTCTCCGAGGAAACCGACCAGCTCAGGAACGTATTCCTGGGCGTGCTGGGACATGACCTGCGCGGGCCGTTGAACGCCATCCTGCTCACCGCGGAGCTCATCTCGAGAAAGACCAAGGAATCGCCATTGTCCGAGGTGGGCGTGCTGATACGCAGTGGCCGCCGCATGGCGTCGCTCCTGGACACCCTGCTGCAGTACAACCGGTCCGCGCTCGGTGGCGGCATGAAGATCCATCGGGAGCTCACCAACCTGGGCGAGCAATGTGCCGCGGAGGTCGAGCTGTTGCGCGCAGCACTGCCCGACGCCCGCATCGATTTTTCGGCCGAGAGCGATACGGAGGGCCTGTTCGATGCCTCGGCGGTGCGCGAAGCGCTCGGCAACCTGGTCAACAACGCGGCCACCTACGGCGACGCGGGGCCTGTCTCGGTGACACTGACGGGTGGCGTTGCCGCCGTCTCGTTGAAAGTGGCGAATACGGGCCCCGAGATTCCCTCCGCCGAGATTCCCAAGCTGTTCAAGGCCCTTCAGCGAGGTTCCATGGCCGACACCTCCGGCAGCCACACGAATCTCGGGCTTGGGCTCTTCATCGTGCAACAGATCGTCGTTGCCCATGGCGGCCAGGTGCGGTGCGTGAGCTCGGCGGCCAAAACGAGCTTCGAACTGGAATTTCCCCGCGCCGTTGCCGCGCAGCGGGCCGCGTAGCCGAAGACGCTCCGGCCGCCGGCAGCCTAGAGCTGCGAAGACAGCAATGCGGCCAGGTGTTCCTGCGCTTTCTCCGTCCACGGCCGATCGCGCCAGGCTTCCAGTGTTACGCGCCTGGCCCGTTTCAGGTCCGCTTCGAACTGCACCGTCTGCGCGGCCGCGAACTCCGCGTCGTAGACGTTGAGGTTCGCCTCGTCGTTCAGCCGGAACGAGCGGTTGTCGAAGTTGGTGGAGCCCACCGACACCAGCAAGCCGTCTACCGTGAATACCTTGCAATGGAACATGGTGGGCTGGTATTCGCTGATCTCGGCGCCGGCCTCGAGCAGCGGGTCCCAGCCCGCGCGGGAGGCGCTGCGCACGGTCTGCGAGTCGATGATCGGTCCGGGCGTGATGATCCGCAGCCGCACACCGCGCCGCATGGCGGCGACGAGCGCGCGCACCGTGAGCTCGTCGGGCACGAAGTAGGCGCTCGACAGGTCGATCGACCGCGTGGCCGCGGCGATGGAAAGCAGGTACATGAGGTGCATGCTCTCGCTGCCGCCGGATGGCGAACTGCTGAACACCTGGGCACGCTGCCGCCCCACCGCAGGCAGCGCCGGGAAGTAGCGCTCGCCATGCAGCACGTCGCCGGTCGCCTTGATCCAGTTGTCCATGAACACGCCCTGCATCTGCGCCACGACGGGGCCCTCGGCCCGGTAGTGGGAGTCGCGCCAGTGTTCCGCGTCCTGCGCGTCACCCGTCCACGCCGGAGCGATACCCACCCCGCCGGTGAAGCCGATGCGCCCATCGACCACCAACAGCTTGCGGTGCGTCCTGTTGTTCAGCTTTGCGAGGTCATACCACCGCGGCTTGTGGAACTTGCGGACCTGGACGCCCGCGGCCTCCATCTCGTTCACGAAGGCTTCGTCGACCTTCGCGCTCCCGACCCAGTCGAGCAGCACATGGACCTTGACGCCGGCGCGCGCACGCTCGGCCAGCGCGTCGGCGAAGGCCTTGCCGATGTCGCCGGACCAATAGATGTAGGTCTCGAAAGTGATGGTGTGCTGCGCGCCGCGAATGGCTGCGAGCATCGGCGGAAAGATCCGGTCGCCGTTCTGGAACGCTTCGAGGCGGTTGCCCTCGGTGATCGGCGGGCCGAGGAGCACGCCGAGTGCACGCTGGTACTGGGCCTCATGGAGCCCGTATTCGCGGCGAACCTGTTCCTCGAGCTTCTTCTCGCCGCCAGTGAAGTTCAGCGCGGTCACCGCTGCCGCGCACGTCAGGACGAACGTCCACACAATGAGCTTGAGCTTCATCTTGATGCAATGCCTGCCTTGTCATCGGGCAGGGCGCCAGGCGCAGTACGGGTTCAGCGCTTCGCCCTTCCACCATTGCCTTTCCGGACCGAGCACGAAGACCGCGAAATGCAAGTGTGGCGCGTCGGGCGGGGCGTTGCCGGTCGTGCCGACATAGCCGATCACGTCGCCACCCCGCAGCTGCATGCCTTCATGCAGGCCTTCCGCATAGCGGTCCAGGTGCGCGTAGTAGTAGGCCAGTTGGCCTGCCGGGTCGAATTGATAGACGGTGAGTCCGCCAGGCTTGCTTTCGAACAGCTTGACCAGCTTGCCGTCCTCCACGGCGCGCACGGGCGTCCCGCGCGGGGCCATGATGTCGAGCGCCTCATGGCGGCGGCCGAGGCGGCCGTCCAGGAACGTGTCGCGGACGGTTTCGGGCCGGATGCCGTCGACTGGAAACTGCAGCGCGCGGGCGGCGAGTGCCGCTGGCCAGGCACTGTCGCCGCAAGCCTCTGCCATCGCCCAGCCCGGCACGGCGAGGCAAGCCACAGCCATCGCCATTCGCCTTCGCGACACGTGCATCGGCACGTCTCTTCCTTCAGGCTTTCACCTCGACCGCGAAGCCCGCTTTTGCCAGCTGCGACAGGCGTGCCGCGTCCCAGTTGGTCAGGTGGATGCAGCCGTTGGTCGTCGCAGTCCCCACGCGTTCAGGCGCCGGGGTGCCGTGGATGCCCCAGTGCGGCTTCGACAGCCCCATCCAGACGTTGCCGATCGGGTTGTTCGGACCTGCTGCGACATCGACCTTCGCCGCGCCGGCCGGCGCTTTCTTCAGGATCGCCGGATCGTAGGTGAAGGTGGGGTCCTTCACTTCGTTGATGATTTTCATCCGGCCCAAGGGCAGCGGGTCCAGAGGCCCGCCGATGCTGATGGGAAAGCCGGCCAGCGGCTTGCCCGACCCGTCGAGCACGAACAGCATGTGATCGCTCTTGTCGATCTCGATCGACGCAGCGGCCTTGACGACACTGGCATCTGCCGTGCTCGTGATGTTGACGACCACGATTTCCTCACGCGCCTCGAATCTGGCACCGGCATTCAGGGCGAGCAAGGCCTTGGGAGACATGTGGTGCTTCTCCGAGAGCGCTTCCTTCAGGTTCTCGTAGCCCGACGTCTTCATCTTGGCGCGATCGGCCATTGCCCTCGGCGTTGCCGCAAACGGACCCGCTGCGTCCTTCTCGGTGATTGCATAGAGGGCGAACAGTGGCGCAGTGTCGGCCTTCAGCGAGGTCCACGTCGCAGCATCGACCTTGCCGCTCTGCGCAAGACCATTCGACTGCTGGTAGGCCTTCACCACGCGGCGCATGTTGGCGCCGAAACCGCCGTCGATCTCGCCGGGCGAGAACCAGGCGCGATCGAGCAGGATCTGCGCCCGCATGACCGCGGCCCCGTGCGAGCCTTGGGCAAGCACCGGCGTTTCATCGGCTGCATTGAGCCTGTCGAGCGCAGCGGGGCCCGACGCGCCGGACCGGTTCTTCGGGTCGCTTTTCGCTCCCGCATGGGCAAGCCACGACGTGGCGCCGGTGGCGCTGACAGCAAGACAGGCCGCGTTGCGGAACAAGATTCGACGGGAAGAAATCATCATGGGAGCGCAAGGCACGGAGTGAAGTCCGTCGGACCATACGGTCGGCGATGCCTTCGACCTGTAGTCTCAAACAGACATCGAGCCTCGGACTGGGCCGCACGCATCCGAGCCGCGCACGCGATGCGCCGGAGGCGCGGCCGCGTAGCCGCTGGCACCGCCTTCGAGCGTGACGGTGGCCGCGACTGTCGGGCTGCCGCGCGAGTCGATGATCTCGAGTCCGCGGATATCGATGATGGCAGTCATGTTGCTTTGTTCAGAATGAATGGGAAGGCGCTCAGTCGACCTGCGCGATGCGCAGCAGGTTGGTGGTGCCGGGGGCGCCGAAGGGCATGCCGGCGGCGATCACGATGGTTTCGCCCGCCCTGGCGAAGCCCAGCTTCGATGCCGTGGCCACGGCCAGCTCGGTCATCTCGGTGACGTTCATCACGTCGTGGCACAGCACCGGGTTCACGCCCCAGGCCAGCGCGAGCCGGCGTGCCGTGGCACGGCGCGGCGTCATGCCGATGATGTTGGCGCGCGGCCGTTCGCGCGCCATGCGCAGCGCCGACGATCCCGAGCTGGTGTACGCAACCATCGCCGCGACGTCGAGCAGCCCGGCCACCGAACGCGCGGCCCAGCCGATCGCGTCGGCGATGTTCGCCGAGGGTGGCGTGTGCGAGGCGTCGATGGCGCTGCGGTAGTGCGGATCGGCCTCGGTCTGGGCAATGATCCGGTGCATCATCGCGACCGCCTCGACCGGGAAGCGGCCCGAGGCCGATTCGGCCGACAGCATCACCGCATCGGCGCCGTCGTAGATGGCGGTGGCCACGTCCGAGGCTTCGGCGCGCGTGGGCACCGGCGCGCTCACCATCGACTCGAGCATCTGCGTGGCGACGATCACCGGCAGGCCGCGCCGCCGGCATTCGCGCACGATGCGCTTCTGGATCGCGGGCACCTGCTCGGCCGGCATCTCCACGCCCAGGTCGCCGCGCGCGACCATGACTGCATCCGTCTCGGCCAGGATGGCATCCAGCGCCTCGATGGCGGCCGGCTTTTCCAGCTTGGCGACGATGCCCGCGCGGCCCTGCACGATGGCCTTGGCCTCGACGATGTCCTCTGGGCGCTGCACGAACGACAGCGCGATCCAGTCGATGCCCAGCGAGAGGCCGAAGTCCAGGTCGGCGCGGTCCTTCTCGGTCATCGCCGACAGCGGCAGCACCACGCCCGGCACGTTCACGCCCTTGCGGTCCGACAGCATGCCGCCGTTGACCACGGTGGTCTCTGCAAAGTCCTGGCCCGATTTCTCGACCTTGAGCCGAAGGCGCCCGTCGTCGAGCAGCAGTTCGGCACCTGGCTTGAGCGCTGCGAAGATCTCGGGATGGGGCAAGGGCGCGCGCGTTGCATCGCCCGGCTTGTCGCGATCGAGGTCCAGGCGAAAGGGCGCGCCCTCGACCAGCTTCACCGGGCCGCCGGCGAACGTGCCCACACGCAGCTTCGGGCCCTGCAGGTCGAGCAGCACGCCCAGCGGGCGGCCCAGGTCGGTTTCGATCGAGCGGATCAGCTCGAGCCTGTGCCTGTGGTCGGCATGCGTGCCGTGGCTGAAGTTGAGCCGGAACACGTCGGCGCCGGCGCGCACCAGCGCCTCGATGGTGGCGCGGTCGGCGCTTGCCGGGCCGAGCGTGGCGATGATCTTGGCGTTGCAGGAGCGTTTCATTTATCGGTTTCCGTGGGAAGGTGCAGTGGGCCGGTCGATGACGATGGCCCGGAAGTCGTTCACGTTGGTGAGGGTGGGGCCGGTCACGACCGAGTCGCCCAGTGCCTGGAAGAAGCCGTGGCCGTCGTTGTCGTCCAGCCGCTGGCGCGGGTTGATGCCTTGCGCCCACGCGCGAGCCAGGGTGTCGGGGCCCAGCAGGGCGCCGGCGATTTCTTCCATGCCGTCGACGCCATCGGTGTCGCCGGCGATGGCGTGCACGTGGGACAGTCCGTCGAGCGCGACGCCCAGGGCCAGCAGGAATTCGACGTTGCGTCCGCCCCGGCCCCGGCCCTTGATCGACACGGTCGTCTCGCCGCCGGACAGCAGCACGCAGGGCGTCTGGAATGGCTGGCCGAGCGATGCGACCTGCTGGGCGATGCCGGCGAAGGTCTTGCCGAGTTCGCGCGCTTCGCTCTCGATGCTGTCGCCCAGGATGTACGGCACGTAGCCGGCGGCGCGCGCCACGCCGGCCGCGGCCTCGAGCGCTACCTGCGGCGCGGTGACGATGCGCATCGTGTGGCCCTCCAGTCGCGGGTCGCCCGGCTTGACACTCTCACCGCCCGGGCTGTGCAACAGCGCGAGCACGGCGGGCGGCACGTCGATGCGATAGCGCTCGATGATCGCCAGCGCATCGGCGCAGGTCGTCGGGTCGGCCACGGTCGGGCCCGAGGCGATATTGATGGGCGAGTTGCCCGGCACGTCCGCGATCATCAGCGTGACGACCTGCGCCGGATGGCAGGCCGCGGCGAGCCGGCCGCCCTTGGCCGCCGAGAGGTGGCGGCGCACGCAGTTCATCTCGGAAATGCTGGCGCCGCATGCCAGCAGGGCGGTGTTCACGGCCTGCTTGTCGGCCAGCGTGAGCCCCGCGCCGGGTGCCACCAGCAGCGAGGAGCCGCCGCCGGAGATCAGTGCGATCACGAGGTCGTCGGCTGTGAGGCCCTGCACCATTTCGAGGATGCGCGCGGTCGCCCGCAGGCCGGCTTCGTCGGGCACGGGGTGCGCGGCCTCCACGATCTCGATGCGCCGGCACGGCACGGCATGGCCGTAGCGCGTGACGACCAGCCCTTCGAGCGGGCCGCTCCAGTGGTCTTCCAGCGCGCGTGCCATGGCCGCCGAAGCCTTGCCTGCGCCGATCACGATGGTGCGCCCGCGCGGGCGAGGCGGCAGATGTTGCGCCAGGCAGAGCGCGGGTTGCGCAGCGGCGATGGCAGCGTCGAACATGCGGCGCATCAGGAGCCGCGTGTCGGCCGGGGTGGGAGTGCTCATGGTGCTTATTCCAGCTGGTGAAGGGACACGGGTGCGTCGTTCAGGCCCGGCCGGCGGCAGTGGCCGCGGCCGTTGCGCTCTTTTCGAGCGTCTCGCCGGACGTCGTCGTGTGGGGCATTCGGGTCTCCGGTTGGCTGTTGGCGGCCGTCGGATGCACCGCTCGCCTGATTGGCGAATCGACCTGTTTTCGGTCTGCCGGGAGTCTAGGAAAAGGGTGCGCAAAAGCCGATTGACATCTCGGCAAGCGCGATGCGCCTGCACGGAATAGCCTTGCGCGACAGGCACTTGCGAGCCGGACGAAGGCCGGCCCTGGTGTAAACCCCTAGCAGCCCTTTGCCCAGGGAAAACCGGGCCTGGGCCCGGGCGTCAACGCGTCAGAGCGTCACAGCGGCGCGTCCGCGTCCGCCGGCCACACGGCCTGGGCGGCGGCAAGCAAGGCTTGCAGCATTGCCGTGTCTTCATTGGCGCGCAGGTGCAGCAATGAGAGGGGGCAGGGCAGGCGTGCGCCGGGCCAGACCACGGCCTGGCCCGATTGCAGCGCAGGCAAGGCGATGCGCTCGCGCATCAGCCCGAGCGCCACGCCGGTCTGGATCAGCTCGACCATCGATGCCTCCTGATCCACCTCGACCACGGTGCGGTAGACAAGGCCGCGTTCGGCGAACATCTGGTCGACCAGCCCGTGCTGCGAACTGCCGCGCGGCGTGGCCATCCAGGGCATGGCCGCGAGTTCGGCCCAGTTGGCGTTCTCCAGACGTGCCTTCCATGCCGCGGGCCCCACCACCACGTAGTGCTCAAGCCCCAGCTGCTTGACCGAGACCTCCGTGTCTTTCAGCGTGCCCAGATAGAAGCATGCGTCGACCTGCTTCTCTTTGAGCAACTGAAGCACGCCCCCCGAGATGCCGTGGAAGAGCGAGACGTCCACATGCGGCGAAAACTCCAGCAGCGCCGCGAGCAGCGGACCGAGCCGGATCGATTCAGGGTCGATGATGGTGCCGAGCCGCAACGCGCCCGACACTGCGCCCCGTATCGAAGCGGCAATCGCAGCCATCTCCTGCGCCGATTCGACCGTTTGCGCGGCCAGCGGCAGCAGGCGGCGTCCGGCACTGTTAAGCACCATGCCGGCGGGCGTCCGATCGAAAAGCAGAACCCCCAGCTCGTCCTCGAAGTTCTTGATCTGCTTGGACAAGGCCGATTGAGTCAGATGCAATTGCTCGGACGCCCGGACCAGCTGGCCGGTGCGGGCAACGGCCAGGAAAGAGCGCAGTTGGTGAAGTTCCACGTTCCGGATTGTGCGCCGTCTCGGTCGATGGGATCACTCCAGGTCAAACAACCAGCAGCAGTTATCTGCGGGTTTGCCCCGCGGATTTCCTGGACTTTGTCACGGCTCGCCGTCGCTGCGGGGCGCGTGCCGGGGCTACGTCGTGCTGGCTCGCCCGCAGGGTGAAATCGCAGGTCTTGACCGCCAGCTCGACGATGCGCGCCAGCGCGGGGCTGGCATTGTCCCGCCGGTACACCGCGCTGTAGACCAGCGGCGGGGGCATGGGATCGCTCTTGACCACGCGCAGCAGGCCGCTCCGGATGTCTGGCCGCACATAGTCGAGCGCCTGCTGGCTCAGGCCGAAGCCGCTGATGGTCAGTTCGCGCAGGACGGTCGTACTGTTCGTCAGCATGACCTTGCCGAAGCGAAAGCCGTGTTCCGCGCGCCAGGCTTCGTAGAACCTGTTCTTCGAGGCGCCCGCGGGCTGCTCGATCACCGGGTAATCGGCAAACTCGTGCGGCTTCAGCGCGCGGGCGGGAATCGGCAGCCGCGGGCTCGCGACCCAGACCTGATCGACCTGGGTGACCTTGATCGATTCGAAGGCTTGGCCCCAGAAGGTTCCGGGCATGACGGACAGGTCGATCTTGTTGGCTTCGAGGCGCTCGAAGAGCGTGAGGCCCGCGTCCACCACGGGCTCGATCGTCACTTGGGGATGCAGCTTCTGCAGCAGCTGGATCAGGCGCGTGAGCCAGGTCATCGCGATGAGCTCCGTCACGCCGACGCGGAAGGTACCGCGCAGCGTCTTGTCCACGCTGATGTCGTGCGCGATGCGCTGCCAGAGGCGCTGGGCCTCTTCCGCAAGCGGCAGCAATTCGCGGCCGACCTGGGTCAGCTCGAGGCCGTGCGAGGTGCGATGCAGCAGGAGCCCGCCCAACGACTCTTCCAGTTCCGCCAGGCGCTTGGAGATCGCCGATTGCGTGGTGTGCAGCTTCACCGCCGCGGCGCTGAAGCTCTGGAGCCTGGCGCTGAAGAGAAAGGCCTCCAGCTGCTTGAAGGTGAAGTTCATCCGGCGGAATGTACATCGATGGGCGCCCAGGAAAAAAAGGAATGGCGTGCTCCGCCGATTTCTCGTTTGTCCCGCGGCAAGCAGACTTCGATACTGCGTGCATGCTTCACATTGCACCACGCCTGAACCGAATCAAACCGTCCCCCAGTTCCATGGCGGGCCAGAGGGCGCGCGAGCTGCGCGCGACTGGCCGGGACATCCTCAGCCTGACCGCCGGCGAGCCCGACTTCGAGACGCCCGCACACGTCAAGGAAGCGGCCATCCGCGCCATGTCGGCGGGCCAGACCCGCTACACGGACGTGGGCGGCACGCCGGCGCTGAAGGCGGCCATCGCCGGCAAGTTCCTGGGCGAGAACCAGCTGGCCTATGCATCGAACGAAATCATCGTCGGCACCGGGGCCAAGCAGGTGATCTTCAACGCGCTCATGTGCACGGTCGCGGCGGGCGACGAGGTGATCGTGCCCGCGCCGTACTGGGTGTCCTACCCCGACATCGCGTTGCTCGCCGGCGGCGTTCCGGTCTGCGTCGACTGCCCGGCGGCCATGGGCTTCAAGCTCCAGCCCGAGGACCTGGAACGCGCCATCACTGGCAGGACGCGCTGGCTGATGCTGAATTCACCGAACAACCCGAGCGGTGCAACCTATACGCGGGCTGAGTTGCAGGCGCTGGCCGAGGTGCTGCGCCGCCATCCGCATGTCTGGATACTCACCGATGACATCTACGAGCACCTCATCTATGGCGACGCCGGTTTCGCCACCATGGCGCAGGTGGCTCCCGACCTCAAGGACCGCACGCTGACGGTGAACGGCGTTTCCAAGGCCTACGCCATGACGGGTTGGCGCATCGGCTACGGCGCGGGGCCGTCGGCGCTCATCAAGGCGATGGTCAAGCTTCAGTCGCAGAGCACCTCGGGGCCGAACTCCATCGCCCAGGCGGCGGCCGTCGCGGCGCTCACGGGTCCGCAAGATTCCATTGCCACGAACCGGCGCGAGTACGCGCAACGGCGCGACACGATGGTTGCGGCGCTCAACGCCATCGAAGGCATCCATTGCGCCGTGCCTGATGGCGCGTTCTACGCGTTCGCTTCGTGCAGCGCGCTGTTCGGTCTTCGCACGCAGCAGGGCGTTGCGATCGAGACCTCCGACGACTGGGTGATGCACCTGCTCGACGCCCAGAACCTGGCCGCGCTGCAGGGCAGCGCCTACGGTGTGCCGACGCATTTTCGCCTCTCGTTTGCCGCCGGCACCGACGAACTGCTGGAGGGTTGCCGCCGCATTGCGCGGGCGCGCGACGAACTCACGGGCCAAGCCATCAACCAGGAACAACTATGAAACTCCGATCCTTTCTGAAGCTGCTGCCGGCCCTTGCCGTGGGCTCCGTCTCCCTTGGCGTTGCCCGGGCGCAGGGTCCGGATGCCTTTCCATCGAAACCCGTGAAGATCCTCGTCGGCTTCTCGCCCGGCGGCTCCAACGACGTCGTCGCACGCCTGATCGCGCCGAAACTGGCGGAAGGCCTCGGCCAGCAGGTGCTGATCGAAAACCGCCCCGGCGCCGGCGGCAACATCGCTGCGTCGGCCATGCTCGGCGCGCCTGCGGACGGGCACACGTTGCTGATGTGCACCACCGGAACCCTGTCGATCCAGCCGCATGTCCTGAAGAGCATGCCGTTCGATTCCGAGAAGGACATCGTGCCGGTCACGCAGGTCATCTACGCACCCTACATGCTGATGGTCAATGCGGCCCTTCCGGTGAAAAGCGTCAAGGAACTGGTCGCCTACGCCAAACAGAAGCCGGGCGAGATCAACTTCGCCTCATCGGGCACGGCCACGGGTGGGCATCTTGCGGGCGAGATGCTGAAGAGCCGTGCGGGCATCGATATCGTTCACGTGGCCTACAAGGGCACGGGCCAGGCCATGACCGACCTCATTGCGGGCCAGGTCTCGATGATCTTCGACCAGCCCGTGAGCTCGATGCAGTACGCACGCGCCGGCAAGCTGCGTGCGCTGGCGGTGGCCAGCCCACGCCGGCTGGCCGCCTTCCCCGACATTCCGACCGTGACGGAGGCCGGCGTGCCTGACTTCGAGCCCGTGACCTGGGCGGGAATCTGCGCGGCGAAGAATACGCCGCCGGCCGTGGTCGAGCGCATCCAGCGCGAAGTTGCCAAGGTGCTCGCGCTGCCCGAGATCGCCAAGCGGCTTGCCGCTGACGGCCTGGAGCCCGTGGGAAGCACCCCCGAGCAGTTCCGCGCCTTCCTGGTTGCGGACAAACGCAAGTGGGGCCGCGTGGTGAAAGACGCCGACGTCAAGGCCGAATAGGAAAGAGACAGACGATGAACCAGCTACCCGACATCATTCGCGACTTCGAGCGCGTCTCTCCCGATCTGGTCCGGCAGGCCTCGGCCTTCCAGCCGGCCATCCTTGCCGACGTCGCGGGCCGCCGCGGTGCGTTGCACGGCCGCATCCAGGCCCTGCGCCATCGGATGAAGCTGGCCGGCAGCGCGCTCACGGTCGAAGTGCGGCCGGGCGACAACCTGATGATCCACGCGGCCATTGCACTGGCCAAGCCTGGTGACGTGCTGGTGATCGATGGCAAGGGGGACAGGAGCGCCGCGCTGATGGGCACGATCATGATGAATGCCTGCCGCCAGGTCGGCATCGCCGGCGTCGTGATCGATGGCGCGGTGCGCGACAGCGCCGAGATCGACGAGATGGACTTTCCCGTCTTTTCGGTCGGCACCAATCCCAACGGTCCGACGAAGCTGGCCTCGGGGCGGATCGGGCATCCGGTCTCGGCGGGCGGTGTGACGGTTCGTCCCGGCGATCTCGTTGTCGCTGACGCCGATGGCGTAGTGATCGTCGAGCGGGAGAGAGTGGAGGTGCTTCTTCAGGCCGCAGTGCAGAAGGTCGCCGACGAAGCCGCGCGCATCGAGGCCATCAAGAAAGGCAACACGGCGGCCAAATGGCTGGACGCCGCACTGCGCAATGCCGGTGTACTCAAAGAGAACGAGAGACTCTAGGGCCCCCACGACTGCCGAGGCGATCAAACGCGCTTGTTGGCGCGTATCTCCAGGGTGACACCGGCTCCTTGCTCGCGGGTAGCGAAGTAGGTGAATCCGCTGCGGTCCTCCATGCGGCCCCGCATCCACGGATCCAGGCCCAGCTTCTTCACGTTTGCTTCTGCGGCATCGAGGTCCGGGACGGTGAAGCCCAGGTGGAACACCCCTTCACCGTGCGTCTCCAGGAAGATGCGCTGTGGGCTGCCACCTTCGCCGGGCTGGCACAGCTGGATCTGGACGTTGTCGAGATTGCAAAACCTATAGCGCAGCTGCATGAAGGCGTCCACGTCCGGTACGTCGAGCTCGTTCCGGAAGATCTCGAGCGACGGGAATTCGCTCCAGGGGCCGACTCCGAGCGATTCATGGCAGGCCACGGCTGCGTCGAGATCCTTCACGACGACGCAAACATGGTGCAGGACGCGGAACGGGCTCTCTTTGGCGACAGACACGGTGTACTCCTCAAGTGCGCAAGGGCGCGTTGACTGCTGCAGTGCGCCTTGCGAAGTCCTCGGCAGACTGCTCGAACGTCTGGTCGGCGCGCGGGTTCCACTGCACGCCGGAGCGAGCAGGGACGCCTGGTTTGAGGCGCTGGGTTTCGTCGTAGTCGCTCCAGGGATGGAAGAAAAGGGGTTCGGTGCGTTCCAGATCGTTCAGCCTTTCACGGTAGGCGGCGAGGTAGGCTTGGCGTTCCTCATCCGATACACGGGCAGGCATCCATGCGGCGAAGGGCGGCAGGACCGTGAAGCCGGTGTACGCCAGCGTCCCGTTGTGGATGGGCCAGAGCACATGGTGCAGGTCACCGTCGATGCCGTTGGGCTCGTACAGCGTCGATGCGGTGCCAGTGGTGATGCACAGCATGGCCCGCTTGCCCTTGAAATGCCCCGACTCGTACTTGCGGCCCGCTGAGTAGGCAAAACCGCGGCTGAATACGCGATCCACCCAACCCTTGAGCATGGCCGGCATCGAGAACCACCAGACGGGAAAGTGAAAGAGCACGAGGTCGGCCGCAGCAACCTTCGCCTGTTCGGCCTTTACTTCCGCGTGCTGGCTGTCGGTCGCAAACGCGTGCTCCTGCTCGCGAGAGAGATCCAGGTAGTCCGGGTTCTTGCGTTCGCCCATGAAGTCGTCCGGCCCCAGCGCGGGGTTCCAGCCCATCCTGTACAGGTCGCTCACCGCCACCTCGTGGCCCTGCCGCTGCAGGGTCTCGATCGCAACGTCTTTCAAGGCGCCGCTGAAGGAGGCCGCCTCGGGGTGGGCAAAGACGATCAGGATGTTCATGGGTTCGATCTTTCGGAAGGCATGCGAGCAAATTTTGTGATGTTGCGGCGTGCAGGGATAGATGGCTTCATCGTGTGTTCTTGCGGAATCCTGCATGGATCGCTTCGATGCGATTACCCGCGCAATTCTTTGGAATTCACCCGATGCGAGAGCGAGAGGCGGAACTGGGCGGGCGTCATCAGCGTCGCCACGCGGAACTGCCGAGTGAAAGCGCTGTGGTCCGAATAGCCGCACGCACCGGAGATATCGGTGATCGACAGACTGGTTTCATCGAGCAGCTGGCACGCCTTGTCGATGCGCTTTTTCATCAGCAGTTGCTTTGGAGTGATGTGGAAGACCTCGAACACCAGGCGGCCCAATGTGTCGATCGACACGGAGGCATGTTCCGCGGCATCGGCGATCCTCACCGGCTGGTCGAGCCGCTGGTCGATGTAGTCCAGGAACTTGGCCAGGCGGTGGTAACTGCGATGCCGTTCGTTGGGGCGGGGAAGATCGCGCGACAGGCCCGCGAGACCGGCCACCCGCGTCGCACCGTCGAGCAGTGGAAACTTCGAACTCAGACACCAGTAGCGCTCCCCTTTGTACGTCCGGTAGAGCCGCAGCAGCTCGCGGATCGGGTGCCCCGTACGAATCACATCGATGTCCTGGGCCAGGGTGCTGGAGCCGGTCACGGGGAATAGCTGATCCGCTGTCTTGCCGATGACGTCCGACACCCCGCCAAGGCCGCTGCGTTCAATCAACGTCTTGTTGACCCATAGATAGCGTCCCTCGGTATCCTTGATATAGAAGAGGACATTGGGGAGTCCGTCGAAGAGCTCTTCCACGAGCCCGGGGGTTCGCGCCAGCCAATCCAATGTTTGGGGTTCGATCCGCATCTTGCCGTTGTCCTTCTAGTGATCTACGGCAAGGTCCCTGTGCCTGAGTGCCTGCCCGCGTGCCATTGGTATGGTAGCTAGGCGCGTGCGGGCTGCCGCAGCAGCCACTCGAGCGCCTCGTCGATGGTCGGCTCGGCTTGTACAGGACCTTGGTGCTCCAGCCCCTGGATCGTTTGGGCGAATCGCTGCTGAACGCCAGGGAGTACGACCGACGGCTGTCCGTGCCTGGCCAGTTCGGCGGCTGCGTCCTGGACCTCGTGCGCTCGGCGGCGTGCATGGATGACGTGCGTGCGCACGAGCATGTCGATGAAAGTGCGCAAGGGTGTCTCGTCGATGTCGCGCAATTGCGCGTAAAGCTTTTCGCGGACGCCTTGAGCCTCGGCAGCCATCAGCAGCTCGACACTCAGCGCCTCCATGCCCTTGGTGAAGACGCTGCGCAGGATCTTCAACGCGATGGCGTCGCCGGCGGAACCGCCGTCGATCACGCGGACTTTGCCATTCGCCCTGGCCAGCAGTTCGGCAAACTCCGTCGCTCCCTCCCCAGACGCCAGAAGCGGCGTCTTCTCCAGGCTCAGCGAGATGGCGCCCATGATCGCCACGTCGAGGTAGCGGAACGATCGGCCCTGCGCCTGTCGGGCCGCCGTACGCTTCGCGTCGGGGCTGGCCGTGGTCATGTCGCAGATCGTCGTCCCAGGGCGTCCGTGGGCGAGGCACTGCTCGACGACCCCCAGTGCATGTGCCCCCGTCACGCAAGAAAGCACCCAATCGCAGTCCGCCAGCCAGTCGCCGACGGATGTCTGCACCGGCAGGTCCCATGCGGTGCCCAGCGCAATGGCTGCAGGGGCTGGCCGGGCATCGCACAAGTTCAGTTCGTAGCCGCCAGCGTGAAGCGCCTTGGCGTAGCAGCGACCCACTTCACCGAGTCCGATGATTGCAATCTTCATGTTTTTTCTCCAATCGGCGATTCGGTTCGCCATGAGTCCCAGTTCCAATCGCGCTCGAGGTACGCTTGTTACTCATCGGCGTTTCCTCGGCGCGCTGCGCTCCTGGCCTTGCGCCGCGCTTCGAAGGCCTCGACCGCCGCGCGATGCTCGGGCGTCTTGTGCAAGATGCTCTGGTAGGCCGCCGACATCGCCAGCAAGGTCTCCAGGCCTTGATTGGGCGACTCGCGCAGCAGCTTCTTCGTGAAGCGCAACGCCGGACCGGATCGCGCCGCGATGCGCTCTGCCAGCAAGCGGGTTTCATGCAGCAGTGCATCGGCCGACACCACTCGGCTGACCAGCCCGGCATCCAGTGCCTGTTGGGCCGTCAGCGCGTCCCCCGTGAAGCTCATCTCGGCCGCCTTGGAAGCACCGACGATGCGCGGCAGCAGCCACGCGCCGCCATCGCCCGGGACAATGCCGAAATGGATGAAGCTTTCGGCGAATGTCGCTGCGTCTGCGGCGATGCGGATGTCGCACATGCAGGCCAGGTCGCAGCCGGCACCGAGCGCGGGGCCGTTGACCGCGGCGATCGTCGGCACTTCCAGTCCGATGATGATTGGCGGCAGGCGCTGAATGCCTCCGGCGTAGTCGGCGATGATCGCCTCGCAAGGCATGGCGGGGTCCATGCAGCGGTGCATCGTGCTGATGTTCCCGCCGGACGAGAAGGCCGGTCCCGCGCCGGTGATGATCACCACCTTGTCGGCAGGGTTGGCATTGATCTCGGCGCAGGCGGCGGCAAATTCATCGACGGCGCTGTTGTCGGTGATGGCGTTGCGGGTGGCCGGCTCCGACATCGTCAAGGTGACGATGCCGCCGGCGCGTTCGATGGTCAGGAAAGACATCGCGGCTTCCTTACAGCTTGGCAACTTCGAGGCGCGGCTGCTCGTTCAGCAGGCGCCGTTGGATCTTTCCGATCCCAGGGTCGCGCGGCAACTGTGCGATGCGGATCAACTGGCCAGGATGCATGTACTTGGGCAGGTCGGCCAGTGCCGACCGCACCTCGGCATGGCTCACATCGACGGCGGTGGTATAGAGCACGACATCGTGCCCCTTGGCGGGCGAGTCGACTCGCCACAGCGCGAACTCGCCCAGCGACTTCGCCAGCTTGAGGCGGCTTTCGACGAAGTCGATCGGCACATATTCACCGTTGATGCGGATCGACTCGCTGATGCGGTCCACGAAGACCAGCCGGCCGTACTCGTCGAGGCGGCCGCGGTCGCCCGTGTGGAACCAGCCATCGGCATCGGCCTGGGGTTCGATGCGGCCACCCTTCGCGTACCCGGAGAACAGTGAGAGCGGGTGCTTGCCGCGCACCCAGATCTCGCCGTCTTCCGCGATCCTGTGCTCGAAGTCATGGCGCGCACGGCCAGCGAGATGGGAGGCGCCTTCGACAGGCATGTCGTCATCGTCGGGGCGCAGGAGCCAGGTGTGGCACAGGCCACCGGCCTCGGTGGAGCCGTAGGCACCCACGCCGATCGGCACCTTGAACTGGCGCAGGAAGGCCTGGTCGCACAGGAAGCCGATGCGCACCCGATGGCCCTCTGCTTCCTCGGTGGTGGTCTTGGCCTTGAGCAGGTTGGCTGGCGGCGCGTGGAGCACGAGCGCGGTCACGCCATGGGCCTTGACATCTCGCCAGAAATCCGCCGCCGAGAACTTCTCTGTCGAGAGCAGTGCGGAATGCGCCGTGAGGGCACCCAGGACACCGTACCCCATGGGGTTGATGTGGAACAGGGGCAGTGGGGCGCAAACGGTGTCCTGTGGCGACAGCGCAAAGGTGTCGGCAAAGAACCGGCCCAGCCGCAGGAAATAGCCGTGGCTCAGTGCGCAGAACTTCGGGCGGCCCGTGGTGCCCGACGTGTGGATGTAGGCCGAGATCTCGTCGGCATCGCAATCCAGCCCCGACCCGGACGCGGCCCCTTGCCGGCCATCGGTGCGCAGGACCTGGATGGTGCCGTCCCACGCGGACTGCATGTCCACCTGGGTTTCGTCGCGCTCCGAAAGCGAGCCAGGATCGCGGCCGACCCACAGGAGCCCGCGGGGCGCGAGGTCGTCGAGCATGGCCCCGAGCAGTTCATCGGGGTAGGCGGGGTTGATCAGCGCCGCCTGCAGGCCGGCAAACTGGGTCGCCATCCACGTGACCAGATAGGCGCCGCTGTTGTGGCCGATGACGGCAACGACGTCGCCACGCACGAGGCCGGCCTCGGCCAGGCGTTCTGCAACGGCGCGGGAGCGCTCGACGACGCGCTCCAGGCGGTCCTGCTGGCGGAAGGTGCCGAACGCGGTGTGCGGAGCGGCGGCGGCAGCCGAGACGATGAGTCGAGCGACGTTGTTCACTTCAATCCTTTGAGTTTTTCATCCTTGAGGATCTGGTGCGCGATGTAGTTGCGCAGGATCTCGATCGAGCCGCCGGCGATGCGCAGCGTCTTCACCTCGTAGAGCAACTGGCCCCAGGGCTTGTCGCGGTACAGGCCGTGGCCGCCCGTGAGTGCGAAGCAGTCGTTGGTGGTCTTCTCGGCCGCCTCGACGGCCAGCTTCTTCGCCAGGCTGGTGGCCATGGAGAACTCCTGCCCCTGCCTGACGAGATTGGCCGCGTGGTCCCGGGCGAGCGACGCGCCGTAGAGCGCGCTGTAGCAGTCGGCCAGGGTCCACTGGATGCCCTGGAAGTCGGTGACCTTGTTGGGGCCGACGTCGCGTTGCCTGGCGTAGTCGGTGGCTTCGGCCAGTGCGCGCGTTGCGAAGCCGATCAGTTCGGAGGCGTTGCCCAGGCGGCTGACGTTGAAGGTCGACAGGAAGGTCTTCATGCCCTCGCCAGGCGCGCCCAGCAGTGCCGCATCGGGTACCCGAACGTTCTCGAAGACCATGTCGGCCGTGGGCAGGAAGCGGTAGCCCAGCGGATCGGTGTGGCGCCGGGTGAGGCCGGCAAGATCCGTGTCGACGAGGAAGGAGGTCAGGCCCTCGTCGGTCATTGCGTAGACCAGCGTGACGTGGCTTTCGGCGCCCAGGTTGATGTGAATCTTCTTGCCGTTGATCACCCAGTCGCCGCCTTTGCGCACGGCGGTGGTCTTGAGCTTTTTCAGCGACGAGCCCGCGCCGGGCTCGGAGATCGATTCCGAGAACACCAGCGTGCCGGCCACCATGCCGGGCAGGTATTTCTGCTTCTGCTCCGGCGTGCCCCAATCGTTCATCCACCGCATGCCCTGGATCTGCACCTGGCTGGACACCAGGCCGTAGCGGCACATCGCCTCCGTGGTGAAGCAGTATTCGGGGGCATCGCCGCCCAGGCCGCCCCACTCGGTGGGGGTGATCACGCCCAGCAGGCCGAGCGCACCCATGCGGCGGTAAGTCTCGGCCGGGAAGCGGCCGATGCGCTCGCACTCGCCGAGCTCCTCGCGGCACTCGGCGACCAGTTCCTTCACAGAGGCAATGGCCTGGTCGGCCCACGCGGGATCCTTGAGTTGAAGAAGGATGTTCATGAAGGTCTCCTCGATGCGTCTTGCGAGATGGCAGGGAAGTCGAACAACCGGGCCGGGTTGTCCACCAGAATTTGCTGCAGCGGGGCCGGGTCCGCGTCGAACCAGCCGGCCAGCACGTTCAGCAGCTCTCCCGCATCGGGCATGAACGAGCACGCCACGTGCGGCCAGTCGCTGCCCCAGACAATGCGGTCGGGCGCCTCCTGCGCCAGCATGCGACCGCGCTCGGCCAGCCGCTCATTGGCGGCCTGGTCGGCCAGGCGATAGGTGCCGGAGAGCTTGACCCAGGTGTCGTGCCCGGCGATCAGGGCGCGCAGCGCTCGCACCGGTGCGGCGTCGAGCCCGACATCGGCACGCAGGCTGGCCATGTGGTCGATGACGAGCCTGCAGGGCAATGCCTTCAGCGCGGGCAGCAGTTCGGGCAGCAGATGGCCATCGAGCAGGATCTCGGCATGCCAGCCCAGGGTGTCGAGACGGGACGCCAGCTCGGTCATCGCCTTGAGGCCGCCGCCGCCGCCCAGCATGACGTTGAAGCGAACGCCGCGAATGCCTTGGTCGTGCAGCGTCTGCAGCGCTGCATCGGAAATCGATGGATCGACCACGGCGACGCCGCGCAGCCGCTGCGGCGCAAGCGCGATGGCGTCCACGACCGCCGTGTTGTCCGTGCCGAAGATGCTGGGCTGCACGACCACGCCGCGTTCCAGGCCCAGCGCGTCGAGCATGGCCAGGTGCCTGACGGATGGCGCCGGCGCCGGGATGTAGTTGGCGCCGGGGACCAGCTTCCAGCCGCTCTCGGGAATGATGTGGGTGTGTGCGTCGCACGCGCCGCGCGGCACCGCGAAGCGCGGCGCTTGGTAGGCCTTGGGGGGCGAAAGGCTCTGTGCTGCATCGAGCATGGGTGTGTCCTTGGTCTGCGGAGTTGGTGGCGCGGATCAATACACCGCGTCTTCGACGATCAGCTGACCTGTTTCGAGCCGGCGCGGCGACAGCGGCGACAGGTCCAGGCTCTGGTAGTTGCCGAGGGTCAGCAGCTCGGCCACGCCGCGTCCGATGCCGGCGCTGTGCATCAGTCCGTGCCCGCTGAAGCCCGCGGCGACGAAGAAGTTGTCGGGGCCGATCTGCCCGACCAGCCCGTTGTGGTCGACCGTGTTGAACTCGTAGTAGCCAGCCCAGGCGCGTTCGACCCGCAGTGCCTCGAACGCCGGTATGCGTTCGGCCAGAGTGGGCCAGATCGCATCCTCGAAGAGGGTGAAATCGGGGTCCAGCGGCAGGTCGTCGTGGTCGCTCTTCTCGTCGGGAACCACCGCGCACAGGAAGTGGTGCTGCTCGGGCCGTACGAAGATGCCCGAACTGTCGATCAGGATGGGAAAGTCGGCGAGCGGGGTCGGACACGAGACGACGAAGATGGTTCGACGGCGCGCACGCACCGGGATCTCCACGCCCACCGTGCGCGCGACGTTCGCGGACCAGGGCCCGCCCGCGTTGACGAACCGGTCGCCCTCGATCCGGCTGCCATCGGCCAGGATGGCGGCCACGATCCTCGGGCCGCGGGTTTCGAGTTGCACGACCTCGCCGCGCATGTACTGGGCATTTCGCGCACGCGCCCGGCTGCGATAGAGCTGCTGCAGCATGTAGCCGTCGAACCAGCCTTCGCCGGCCGCACCCACGGCGCCGTAGGCGAGATCGTCGCAGCGCATCCAGGGAAACCTCGCCCCCAGCTCCTCGGGCGTGAACTCGTGGATCGAGACGCCGAGTGCGCGGTTCCCCTCGGCGCGTTGGCGCAGTGATTCGGTTTGGTCTTCGCGGCCCAGGAACAGGTAGCCGCGTTCATTCAATCCCACCGCGCCGCCGGCCACGCCGGCCTCGTCGGTGCAGGAACGCATGAACTCCCAGCCGAACTGCGACAGCTGCACGTTCAGCGGCGTGGAGAACTGTTGGCGGATCGAACTGGCCGACAGGCTGGAGGAGGCCATCTGATAGGTCGGGTCGCGTTCGACGACCGTGACGCGATCGCCGGGAGCGCTTGCCGCCGAGAGGAAGCAGGCGATGGCCGACCCGATGCCGCCGCCGCCGATGATGATGGTGTGTTGGCTCATGGTGCTTGAATCAGCGCAGGGCTTCGACGGCGCGGGCGATGCGCCTGGCCGCCTCGCCAAGCTGCGCGATACCTGCCGCGTACGACACGCGGAAATACGGGGAATGAAGGAACCCGGTCCCGGACACCACGCCCACCTGCGCTTCATCGAGCAGGTAGGGAACGAATTCCCGGTCGCTCGAGAGCGTCTGGCCCGAAGGCGTTTGTCGTCCCATCAGCGCGCGACAGGATACGTAGGCGTAGAAGGCGCCGTCCGGCAGATCGACTTCCAGTCCCGGCACTTTCCGCAGCGCATCGACGATGAAATCGCGGCGTTCGCGGAAGGCGAAGCGGAAAGTGTCGATGCAGGATTGGTCGCCAGTCAGTGCTTCCACCGCGGCGAACTGGGCGATCGCGTTGGCGTTGTTGGTGCTCTGGCCCTGCACCAGGTTCATCGCCTTGATCAGTTCACGTGGCCCGGCCGCGTAGCCGATACGCCATCCGGTCATGCAGTAGACCTTGGACACCCCGTTGACCACCAGTGTGCGTGGCTGCAGCTCTGCCAGCACCTGCAGGATATTGGCGAAGGGCTCGCTGCCGTAGACCAGCTTCCCGTAGATGTCGTCCGTCAGTACCCAGACTTGCGGGTGGCGCCGCAGCACGTCGCCCAGCGCGCCAAGTTCAGCCCGCGAGTAGACGGCGCCCGTCGGGTTGGACGGCGAGTTCAACATGAGCCACTTGGTGCGCGGCGTGATGCTGGCTTCCAACTGTGCCGGCGTGAGCTTGAAGCCCGCCTCGCGCGGGCACTCGACGACGATGGGCGTACCGCCGGTGAGCTTGACGATCTCGGGGTAGGACACCCAGCACGGCGCCGGAACGACCACTTCGTCGCCCGGATTCAGCGTCGCGAGGAAGGCATTGAAGATCGCCTGCTTCGCGCCCGCCGTGACGCTGATGTCGTCGGGCCCATAGGCCAGGCCGTGATCGGCCTGCATCTTGGCGGCGACGGCCTCGCGCAGCGGCAGCACGCCGGCGGCCTCCGTGTAGCGGGTCTTGCCATCGCGCATGGCGCGCAGTGCCGCCTGCTGGATGTGCTCGGGCGTATCGAAGTCCGGTTCGCCCTGAGACAGAGAGATCACGTCCAGCCCCTGGCGGCGGAGGACGGCAGCTTTGGCCGCCATCTCCATGGTCTCGGCGGGAGCAATGGCGCTGAGCCGGCCGGCAATGAAACTCATGCTGCGTGTTCCTTGTTGTCCAGGTGTTGACGTCAGAGGCGCTCTGCGACCGACTTCATCTGCATGAACTGCAGCAGGTAGTCCGGGCCGCCCGTCTTGGTGTCGGTTCCGGTCAGGTTGAAGCCGCCGAAAGGCTGCACGCCGGCCAGCGCGCCTGTGCACTTGCGGTTGAAGTACAGGTTGCCGACATGGAAGTCGCGGCGCGCGATCTCGATGCGGCTGCGGTCGCGCGAGAACAGCGCACCGGTCAGTCCATACACGGTGTTGTTGACGACCGCCATACCCTCGGTGAAGTTCTTGACACGGATGGCTGCCACCACCGGACCGAACACCTCTTCCTGCGCCAGGCGTGCGCCGGGCGCCACGTCGCCGAAGACCGTGGGCTGGATGAAGAAGCCCTCGCCGTCGAGCCGCTGGCCGCCGACCAGCAGCTTGCCTTCGCTGTGGCCAATCTCCAGGTACTCGCGCACCTTGGCGTCCTGCGCGGCATTGCAGACCGGCCCGAGATCGGGGTTCTGGTCGGCTGGCGCGAGGCTGAGCTTCTTCGTGCGCTCCACGACACGCTCGAGCAGCGCGTCGTACACGCTATCGACGACGATCAACCGCGAGCAGGCAGAGCACTTCTGGCCCTGATAGCCATAGGCCCCCTGGATGACGCCCAGCGCGGCAGCGTCCAGGTCGGCGGTTTCATCCACGAGGATGGCGTCCTTGCCGCCCAGTTCGAGGAACACGCGCTTGAACCAGCGCTGACCGTCGACCACCTTGGCGGCGGCCTCATTGATGCGTTTGCCGGTCGCCAAGCTGCCGGTGAAGTTGATGAAACGGGTGCGCGGATGTTCGACCAGATAGGAGCCGACTTCGGCGCCGACGCCGGGCAGGTAGTTCACCACGCCGGGAGGGAGGCCCGCTTCCTCGAAGATGTCGAAGACTTTGGCGAGCGACACGACAGTGTCCTCCGCCGGTTTGCAGACCACGGTGTTGCCGACGACGATGGCGCCGACCGTCATCCCCGTCATCAGCGCCATCGGGAAATTCCAGGGCGAGATCGTGAGGCCGGCGCCGAGAGGGATGTAGAAGCTCTCGTTCTCTTCGCCGGCATAGGCGTTCAGATGGCCGAGGCCGCCTACGTGGCGCATGGCCTGGCGCGCGTAGTACTCGATGAAGTCGATCATCTCGGCGACTTCCGCGCTCGCCTCGACGTAGTTCTTGCCGATCTCATAGACCAGCCAGGCTTCGAGTTCCTGTTTGCGCCGCCGCATGATGGCGGCGGCCTTCAGCATGACGCGCGAGCGGTCTTCCTGTTTCCACCGCTTCCACGATTCGAATGCGGTCCAGGCAGCATCCAAAGCTGCCTCCGCATGCTCGCGCGTGGCCCGGGCGGATTTGCCGACCACCTCGCTTGGCGCAGAAGGATTCGTGGAGACCAGCAGTGCTTCGCTCATCACTTTCTTTCCGCCGATCACCATCGGATAGGTCTGCCCGAACTGGGCGCGCACGCTGCGCAAAGCCGTGGCCATCGCCTCCAGGGACGCGGGGGTGGTGTAGGTGTCGTAGGGTTCGTTGGCGTAAGGCAGCAGGTGCATCGGTGGCTCCGTGACGAGAGGGTTTGAGGACGTCGGATGCCCGTTCCTGGTGCCATCCGCGATGACAAAAGTGTCGTCATCCCGTGCTCTCGCGTCTCGCATCTTTGAAGGCGAAAACATGCGGTTTTTTGCACAGTCCGAGCTATGCCGGCTATGTGCACCAGTCCGCATCCCTGGCAGGCGGAAGACATGCGTCGCGAGCCTTTTTCAGTTCTCCGCCTGGTGATCGTTCATTGGTAAGTGCACCCAATATCGAACTGGTGCGCGCGGGAAAACCCCAATGCGAATGTGCGAATTCCCGCATGACTCGGGCTGTAAATCCGCCAGACGTGCGGAGGAATGAAATCCAGAATTTCGCCTAGTGATGAGGCCCCGGAATCACAGGTCCGAGGCCTCATCACCGATCCGATCCCCGCCGTCGCCACGGTATTCACCACCGGAGAAATTCCATGCACCCTTCTCAGCGCATAGCCGCCCCTCTTCTCGCCTTGGCCGCCTTGTTCGCGCCGGCGGTTGCCAGTGCCGACATCCTCGTCGGCGTAGCGGGTCCCATGTCAGGTCAGTACGCATCGGGCGGAGAGCAGATGCGCAATGGTGTCGAGGCGGCAGTCGCTGCCATCAACGCTGCCGGTGGGGTGCTCGGCCAGAAGCTGAAGGTCGAGGTCGGCGACGACGTCTGCGATCCCAAGCAGGCCGTGGCCGTTGCGAACGCGATGGTGAACAAGAAGGTCTCCGCCATCGTGGGCCACTACTGCTCGAGCTCGAGCATTCCGGCCTCCGAGGTCTACAGCGAAGCGCAGGTGCCGATGATCACCATCTCGACCAACGGGAAGGTGACCGATCGCGGACTGAAGAACGTGTTCCGCATCACCGGCCGCGATGATCAGGAAGGCGTGGTGGCGGCCGACTACATCGTCAGGAAGTTCGCTGGCAAGAAGATCGCCGTCATCGACGACAAGAGCGCCTTCGGCAAGGGCCAGGCCGACATCGTCGCCAAGTACCTGGCCGACCACAAGAACGCCCCGGTGCTGCGGGAGTCGATCACCGCCGGCGAGAAGGACTACACCGCGCTGGTCAGCAAGCTGAAGGCGGGCGGCGTCGACGCGATGTTCTACGGCGGCTACTACACCGAACTCGGCTTGATCCTTCGCCAGTCGTCGCAGGGCGGCCTGAAGCTTGCGGTGATGAGTGGCAACACCTCGACCAGTGCCGAGTTGGCCACGGCGGCCGGTTCGGCCATCGATGGCTTGCTGTTCACCTTCTATCCGGATCCGCGCAAGTACCCGGCCTCGGCGGAGATCGTCAAACGCTTCCGTGACAACAAGATCGAGCCCGATGGGTACGTGCTCTTCTGCTACGCGGCCGTCCAGGTCTACGCCCAGGCGCTGCAGAAGGCGGGCAGCCTGAGGTACGCCGACGTGCAAAAGGCGCTGGCCGGCGGCAGCTTCGACACGGTGCTTGGAAAGGTGGCGTTCGATGCGAAGGGGGACCCGAAGGATCCCGGCTTCGTCGTGTACCAATGGAAGGGCAACCAGTACGACCTGGCGCACTGACGCAAATTCACCTTTCGCGTACGGATCCACCATGTCGCAGTTCCTACAGCAGGCGATCAACGGGCTGACGCTCGGATCGCTGTACGGCCTCATCGCCATCGGCTACACGATGGTGTACGGCATCCTCGGGATGATCAACTTCGCGCATGGAGAGATCTACATGCTCGGCGCGTTCATCTCGCTCACGGCCTTCACGGTGCTCGCGGCCGCGGGCATGACTTCACTGCCGTTGGCGCTGCTCGTCGTGTTGCTGGTGGCTGTGTTGTTCACCGCCGGCTACGGTTGGGCGGTCGAACGCATGGCCTATCGGCCTTTGCGCGGCTCGACCAAGCTCGCGCCGCTGATCTCGGCAATCGGAGCGTCGATCTTCCTGCAGAACGGCGTTCAATTGCTCCAGGGCGCGCGGATCAAGCAGATACAGCCACTGCTGGAAGGCGGTTTCGAGTTCTTCGGAACGGGCGCCGATTCCGTGCGCCTGTCCCACGTGCAGCTGCTGATCATCGTCGTCACCGCCGTGCTCATGCTGGCATTCACCTGGATGATCACGCGAACCTCCTTCGGCCGCCGGCAGCGGGCCTGCGAACAGGACCAGGGCATGACGCGAATGCTTGGCATCAACGTCGACCGAACGATCTCGATGACCTTCATGATCGGCGCGGCGCTGGCGGGCGTCGCGGGGATGATGGTGACGCTGTACTACGGTGTGATCGACTTCTACATCGGCTTTCTCGCGGGGGTGAAGGCATTCACCGCCGCAGTGCTCGGAGGCATCGGGTCGCTGCCTGGCGCGATGCTCGGCGGCCTGCTGATCGGGCTGATCGAAGCGTTCTATGCGGGCTACTTCTCCGCCGAGTACAAGGATGTGGCCGTGTTCGGCATCCTCATCCTCGTGCTGGTTTTCCGACCCTCCGGCCTGCTGGGCCGTCCCGAAGTGGAGAAGGTGTGATGGCCGATCCAATGGCACAAGACAAGGGGCGCCATCCGCTGCGCTGGCTGGCGGACGCGGCGCTGGCCGCGCTGGTCGCGTTTCTGCTCGGCATCCCGTTCATCGGTCTGACGACGGTCGATGTGGGCGGGCGGCTTGCGGTGCAGACACGATGGAGTTGGCTTCTTGCCACTGCGGGGCTGGTCTTCCTCGGACGGCTGGCGGTACGTTGGCTGTTCGAGCGCCAACAGGTGGCGCGCGGCCGAAGCAACCGCCCGAGCGCCATGCATCGCTTGGGGAGGGCCAATGGCTCGAAGTTGGCTGGCGCCTTCGCGATCGGCGTGGCGGTGGTGCTTCCGTTCGCCTTCCACGACAACCGATACGTCGTCGACACGGCCACCACGGTCCTGATCTACGTCATGCTCGGTTGGGGGCTCAACGTGGTGGTGGGACTGGCCGGGCTGCTGGACCTGGGCTACGTTGCCTTCTATGCCGTCGGCGCCTACACCTATGCGCTGCTGGCCACCCAGTTCGGCCTTTCGTTCTGGTGGTGCCTGCCGATCGCCGGTCTTTTCGCGGCGGCCTTCGGGGTCCTGCTCGGCTATCCGACGCTTCGATTGCGCGGCGACTACCTTGCCATCGTGACGCTCGGATTCGGCGAAATCATCCGGCTGGTGTTGCTGAACTGGACCGATCTGACCCATGGACCGGATGGCATCGCGTCGATTCCGCGTCCCACGCTGTTCGGGCTGTCGTTCGCGCCGCCGGGGAATGCGGCAACGGTGGCGGGAACGCTCGGCATCGAGTTCGCGCCGTGGCACCGCATGGTCTTTCTCTATCTCGTGATCCTGGGCCTGGCGCTTCTCACCAACCTGCTTGTGCTGCGCTTGCGCCGCCTGCCGATCGGCCGGGCCTGGGAGGCCATGCGCGAAGACGAGATCGCGTGCAGGGCCTTGGGCATCAACGTGACCAACGTCAAGCTTTCGGCGTTTGCCCTGGGCGCCGCGCTCGGTGGCGTCGCCGGAGTCTTCTTCGCCGCGCGGCAGGGCTTCATTTCGCCGGAGAGCTTCACGTTCACCGAGAGCGCCATCATCCTCGCAATCGTCGTTCTGGGTGGATCCGGCAGCCAGTTCGGCGTGGTGCTGGCCGCATGCGTTCTGGTACTGCTGCCCGAACTCGGCCGCAACTTCAGCGAGTACCGGATGCTTCTCTTCGGTGCCGCCATGGTGGCGATCATGGTTTGGCGTCCTGGCGGCCTGCTTTCCATGCGGAGAGCGACCGTGAACTCCGCGCGCGAGGAGAGGGCCGCGGCACTTCGCGAAGTGGGGGTGCCTTCATGAATCCCTCGACACCCGCGCTCCTCGAGGTCAGCCACCTGACGATGCGCTTCGGCGGCGTGACCGCGATCGACGACCTTTCGATGTCTGTCCAAGCCCGCGAGATCACCTCGATCATCGGCCCGAACGGTGCTGGAAAGACAACGTTGTTCAATTGCCTGACCGGGTTCTATCGACCCACATCGGGCACGGTCACGATGCAGCACCCGCAACACGGGGCCCTGCGGCTCGAATGCCTGCCCAGCCATGAACTGGCACGCGAGGCGCAGATTCTGCGCACGTTCCAGAACATCCGCCTGTTCCCGAAGATGACGGTGCTGGAAAACCTGATCGTGGCGCAACACAACGCGCTGCAGCACGCGAGCATGTTTTCGCTCGCCGGGCTGCTGGGCTTGGCGCGCTATCGGAACGCAGAGGAAGGCGCCGTGCAGACCGCCTTGGCGCTGCTGCGGCGGTTTGGTCTCCTGGCCCAGGCGGACTCGCCTGCAGGGGGGCTGCCCTATGGGGTGCAGCGCCGCGTGGAGATCGCGCGCGCCATGGCCGCACGGCCACGCATCCTCTGTCTCGATGAGCCGGCCGCCGGCCTCAACCCCAGCGAATCCGCAGCGTTGAATGACCTTCTGCTGAGCTTGATCTCGGAGGAGGGCGTTGCCGTACTGCTGGTTGAGCATGACATGGCTGTCGTGATGAGAGTTTCCCAGCGGGTCGTCGTATTGAACTACGGTCGCAAGATCGCCGAGGGGACGCCCCTTGAGGTTCAAAACGATCCCCACGTCATTGCGGCCTATTTGGGTGCGCCGGATGAGCCTGATGAGGCGGACCACGAAGAGAGTACAGGCGTTTCCGAGGAGGCGGCGGCATGATGCTGGAACTCAAGAACGTGGATGCACACTACGGCCCGGTTCAGGCGTTGCGTGGTGTTGACCTGCGGGTTCGCGAAGGCGAGATCGTCACGCTCATCGGGGCCAACGGTGCCGGCAAATCGACGCTGATGACCGGCATCTTCGGGGCGCCCCGTATTTCGTCGGGGCAAATCCTGTTTCGCGGGCAGGACATCAGCCGCGTCCCGTCGCACAAGGTGTCTCAGCTGGGAATCGCCCTGTCGCCCGAGGGCCGCAGGATCTTTCCGCGGATGACGGTGATGGAGAACCTCCGGCTTGGCGCCACCTTTGTCGATCCGGCGCACTTTGGCTCGGACCTCGAACGGATCTTCGCGCTGTTTCCCGTCCTGGGTGAGCGTCACCAGCAGCGCGCCGGCACCTTGTCGGGAGGCGAGCAGCAGATGCTGGCGATTGGCAGGGCGCTTGTGAGCCGGCCGCGGCTGCTGATGCTTGACGAGCCTTCACTGGGGCTGGCACCGATCTATATCCGGAAGATTTTCCAGATCATTCGTGAAGTGAACCGCACCGACGGTATGACTGTTCTGCTGGTCGAGCAGAACGCACACCATGCGCTGCGGCTTGCAGACCATGCCTACGTTCTTCAGCATGGAGAAATCGCGCTGTCTGGCACGGGAGCCGAACTGCTCAAGAGTCCGGAGGTCAAGGCGGCTTACCTGGCGGGGACCCATGCCGAGTCCGTGTGATCCGGGCCGGCCGTACAAAAGGGGTTCCGCGGTCGGCGGTTCATGCCTCGCTGCGTGTGGTGTTCCGTGCCGTGCCATGCAAGCGTGTGCGGCCACATTGGATACGCCGCCGCCGCGAGCGTCTCCGCGGCGGGTTCCGGATCTCACATCTTATTTAACATAAGATACATTGTATTCCTTTGGTGTGTGGGAGCAAAGTTGTAATGTCGCATTCCAGCAAAGTTCAAATGTCGCAAAGTTGGCCGCCCCGAGCTCGAAGGCATGGCCATGGCGACATCTGCAGCGACGATCACGATGACGATGCGCGAAGCCGATCGGCTCAAGACGATTCAGGCGGTGGTCGACCGGATGCTGCGGGTCGGCCAGGCCGCGCAGCGCCTCGGCATGAGCCGAAGGCAGGTCGAGCGGCTGGTGGGTCGATATCTGGACGACGGGCCCTCCGGTCTGGTCTCACGCAAGCGCGGGCGACCCAGCAACAACCAGCTGGCTCCTGGCATTGCCGAGCGTGCCATCATGCTCATCCGCGAGCGCTATGCCGACTTCGGCCCGACGCTGGCCACCGAGAAGCTGCAGGAATGCCACGGGATTGCGCTCAGCAAGGAAACGGTTCGGGCGCTGATGGTCGCTACAGGCTTGTGGACGCCGCGCAGGCAGCGCGCCCCCAAGATCCACCAGCCGCGCAACCGTCGATCCTGCCGAGGCGAACTGATCCAGATCGACGGCAGCGACCATGCCTGGTTCGAGGATCGTGCGCCGGCGTGCACACTGCTGGTGTTCATCGACGACGCCACCAGCCAGCTGATGCAGCTGCACTTCGTGCCGACCGAGTCGGCCTTCGCGTACTTCGAAGCCACGCGAGGCTATATCGAGCAGCATGGCAAGCCCGTAGCGTTCTACAGCGACAAGGCGAGCATCTTCCGCTCAGTGCGCGACTCGACCGATTTCGGCCGCGGCACGACGCAGTTCGGACGCGTTCTCTTCGAGCTGAACATCGACATCATGTGTGCCAACACGAGCCAGGCCAAGGGCCGTGTAGAGCGTGCCAACCTCACATTGCAGGACCGCCTGGTGAAGGAACTGCGCCTGCGTGGGATCAACACGCGCGAAGCGGCCAATGCGTTCGCACCGCACTTCATTGCCGACTTCAACGCGCGTTTCGCCAAGGCGCCGCTGCGCGAGTTCGATGCCCACCGTCCTGTGCGCGATGATGAAGATCTGGATCTGCTGTTCACTTGGCGGCTGCAGCGCAAGGTGTCGCTGTCGCTCACGCTGCAGCACGACCGGGTGATCTACCTGCTCAAGGACACGCCAGCCAACCGCAAGCTGATCCATCGCTACATCGATGTCTTCGAGTACCCGGATGGCCGGATTGAGCTGCGAGCCGACGGTGCAAACCTGGTCTACGAGCGCTATGACCGATTGCCACAGGTCGACACCGCCGCCATCGTCGAGAACAAGCGCCTGAGCCACGCACTGCAGGCTGCGCTGGTGATCCAGGCGCAGCGTGACGACAGAAGAAAATCCAGTACGCCCTCGCGCACGAATCAGGGGCAGGCGCCCTACTCCACCAAGGCTTTGCCAGGGACCAAACGGTCCAGGCAGTTCACGTCACAGGACCTCGACGAAGCGGTCAGAGCGGTCTGCCGGGCACCCAAGAAAACAACCGTGTTGGCCTCCGGCTGAAAGGCCTGCGCAGGCTCAAAGGCAAGGCAGTCACGGCGTTCACCGGGTCCATCCAAAAAGCAGAAATGCGACATTTCTATTTGGCTGGCAGTGCGACATCTGAACTTGGCCTTGACATGGTGTGTAGCGGCTGATTGTATGTCGCCTTTGGCCCGAATAGGAAATGTTGCATTGCTGCTCCGGTCCAGTTCCTGGATCCAAGGCACAGCGATGGCAACACCATTGGCAACTATCACACGTGCCTATGCCCACCGCCCTCAACTGCGATCCTTCGACTTGTTCCTGAAAGCTTCCGCAGCCTGTCGATGCTCATCGCTGTGCAGCAGCCGGATCAGGCGGTCGGCCTCTTTGTCCATCATGGATTCCAGGTCCAAGTGCAATGCATCGTTCAGGTTCTGCTTGATGCTGCGCACGGCCGCTCCTGAGACCGATGCGAGCGTATCGGCGGTCCGCAATGACGTGGCCTGCAGTTCGCCATCGGGGACGATCTGGCTGGCCAACCCAAAGGCCTTGCATTCCACGGCCTCGATGCGCCGGGCCGTGAGCATCATGTCGCGTGCCGCACCAGGGCCTGCGAGTCGCGTAAGGAACCAGTTCACGCCGTAGTCACCGCTCATCGCGAGACGCGCGTAGCCCGTGGCCATGAAGGCCGACGCGGCGAGAATCCGTATGTCGCATGCGAGGGCCAACGCCAGCCCCGCGCCCACAGCCGCACCAGGCAATGCCGCGACAGTGGGCTTGTTCAGCCGAAACAACGCGCCGGTCAACGTGCGCTGTTTGCGCTGCAGGTCGGCGATGCGCTCGGCCTCGCTTTGTTGCGCGCCTTCAAAGCGATCGCCCATGCCCTTGACGTCGCCGCCCGCGCAGAAGGCCTTGCCGGCGCCAGTGATCAATAGCGCACCGATGTCGGGATCGTCGGCACAGCGCTGGATACTTCGCCGGATCGCCGGCGTCAGCTCGCCGGAAAGCGCATTCATCGACGCTGGCCGGTTGAGCGTCATCACAGCCACGCGTCCTTCGCGGCGTAAAAGCAGTTGCGGCGTGCCGGTTTCAATGGCAACAACAGATTCGTCGTGGTGCACAAGGCTTTCCCAAAGCGTTTCAGGGCCGCGCCTCTTCATGTAAAAGGGCGTTCAAAGAACGTGGTTTATAACTCGTTTACTGAACTGACGTTTAACATCAAATCGCACGGCAGAGAGACTCACCTCGCCCCGAGGGGGCCTACCGGACGGCGATGAACTGGTCGCGCGTCGCTTTATGCTCGTGCACCGTGTATCGGTCGCCCGCGGCATTCGGATTCGTGCATCCAGCCGGAGCCAGCATCGCAAGCAGCTTTGTCCGACACTTTTGCCGCTGGAGTGGCGTGCCTGCCTCAGCCCTCAGGCCTTGACCTTGAAGGCGGGCAACTGGTCGGCCACGCGCTTGCCCATTTCCACGCCGAGCGCCTGCAGACCGCTCATCGGGCGAACCATCACTTCGAACTCCTCGATCTGACCGCTCTCGTTGAACCGGATGAGGTCGATGCCCTTGAGCTTCTTGTCGCCAATGTTTGCGCTGAACTCCAGCACCACGTTCAGGCCATCGTCGCTGACCAGTTGGCGGTGATAGGCGAAGTTCTCGAAGACCTTGATGACTGTGGACAGCGCAAGGGTGAGCGCTGGCGCCGAGGCATAGGCCGAGGCCGACATGGGCGAGCGAAAGAGGGCATCCGGGTGGACGATGGTGTGCAATTCGCCGAGGTCGGATGTTGCGATCATTCGGTGCCAAAGATCGAGAGACCGGGCGACGGCGGGTTGGGTGTTTTTCGGGGGCTGCGACATTTGTCGACTCCTTGCTGGTGGTGAAAAGAAAGTGAGACGGTCGCTGCGCGTCAGATGCGCGCGGCCAGGCTGGTGCCTTGATGGATGGCGCGCTTTGCGTCCAGTTCAGCGGCCAGATCCGCGCCGCCGATGAGGTGCGCGGAGCGACCCGCCAAGCGCAATGCATCGTGGAGTTCCCGCAGCGGCTCCTGGCCGGCACAGACCACCACGTGGTCCACATCGAGCACCTGAGGCTCACCGTCCACGGTCAGATGCAGGCCCGCGTCGTCGATGCGCTCATAGGACACACCCGAAGTCATCGAAACTCCCCGAGCCTTCAGTGAGGTGCGGTGAATCCAACCCGTTGTCTTGCCCAGCTGGTCGCCCACCTTGGTGGATTTGCGCTGCAGCAGGTGCACGCGGCGCGCTGGCGACTCAGCTTGCGGTCGGCGCAGGCCGCCTGCCTGCATGTAGTCGGTGTCGATGCCCCATTCTTCGTAGAACTTGGCCGGCACCACGGCCGCGCTGTCCCCGGCATGCGTCAGGTATTCGCCCACGTCGAAGCCGATCCCGCCTGCACCCAGCACCGCAACGCGGTGGCCGACCGGCTTGTCGTCGCGCAACACATCCAGGTAGTTCAAGACTTTGGGATGGGCTATGCCCTCGATCTCGGGAATGCGCGGCTGAATCCCCGTTGCGAGCACCACCTCGTCGAAGCCGGCGCCCATGAGTTCGCCGGCGCTAACCCGCGTATCGAGACGCAAAGTCACGTTCTGCAGCTCGAGTTGACGCTGGAAGTAACGCAAGGTCTCGTAGAACTCCTCTTTGCCCGGCACTTTCTTGGCAATGTTCAGCTGCCCCCCGATCTCGCTGGCCGAATCGAACAGCGTGACTTGGTGGCCACGCTGCGCCGCCGTGACAGAGAAGCTCAGGCCTGCGGGCCCGGCGCCGACCACGGCGATGCGTTTCGGCGTTTGCGCTGGCTCGATGACCAATTCGGTCTCGTGACAGGCACGCGGATTGACCAGGCAGGAGGTGATCTTTCCGGCGAAGGTGTGATCCAGGCAGGCCTGGTTGCAGCCAATGCAGGTGTTGATTTCGTCGGCACGGCCCTGGCGCGCCTTGCGCACGAAATCGCCATCAGCCAACAGCGGGCGCGCCATGGACACCATGTCGCCATAGCCCTCCGCCAGCAGCCGTTCGGCCACCTCTGGCGTGTTGATGCGGTTGGAGGTGATGAGCGGAATGCCGACCTTCCCCATGAGTCGTTTCGTTACCCAGGCGTAGGCGGCTCGCGGTACCTTGGTGGCGATGGTCGGGACGCGCGCCTCGTGCCAGCCGATGCCGGTGTTGAGGATCGTGGCGCCTGCCGCCTCGATCTCCTGCGCCAACTGGATCACCTCTTCCAGGTTGGAGCCGCCTTCGACCAGGTCGAGCATGGAGAGGCGATAGATGATGATGAAATTGCGGCCCACGCGTTCGCGGGTGCGACGCACGATCTCCGTCGGAAAGGCGCATGCGGTTGGCATAGCTGCCGCCCCATTCATCGTCGCGGTGGTTGGTGCGCGCGGCGATGAACTCGTTGATCAGGTAACCCTCCGAGCCCATGATCTCGACACCGTCGTAGCCGGCGAACTGGGCAAGCGCCGCGCAACGCGCGAAGTCATCGATCGTCTGCTCGACTTCATCCCCCGTGAGCGCGTGCGGCACGAACGGATTGATGGGCGCCCGCAAGGCGCTGGGTGCCACCAGGTCCGGTTGGTAGGCGTAGCGCCCGAAATGGAGGATTTGCATGGCGATCTTGCCGCCTTCGGCGTGGACCGCCCGCGTCACGACGCGGTGGTGTTCGGCCTCGACTTCGTTCACGAGCATGGCGCCGCCCTGCATCGGTCGCGCGCGTGCGTTGGGGGCAATGCCGCCTGTGACGATCAAGCCCACCTCGCCGCGTGCCCGCTCTGCGTAGAAGGCTGCCATGCGCTCAAAGCCATGCGGCACCTCCTCCAAGCCAACGTGCATGGAACCCATCAGCACGCGGTTCCTGAGGCTGGTGAAGCCCAGATCCAGCGGGGCGTTCAGGTGGGGATAGTGCGACACGTTCATACCTCTTTCATGCAACTGATTGCATTAATGTAGCCGCGTCGGAGCGACAATGCAACTGGTTGCATAAATGAGGTTCCCCGTCGGGGCGCACTGACCGTCGAACCGCCTGGTCCAGGTGACTGTTCACAGCACCTCGGAACCGCCGTCCTACGTTGTCACAGCCCCGGAGTTCAAAGCTCTGTGAGCGTGCGGCGCATCGAACGCAGGGTCCAAGGCGCTCAAGGAAAACTGCGCGAGTGCCCGTAGCTTCTCCTTGCTTGGGCGAGTCTTCTCCGTGATCCGCGTCCCTTCGATCATGTTGACGAGGTAAGCGGCCAGCAGGTCGGCGGAGACACGGGTCGTCACCTCGCCCGACTTCTGTCCCGCCAGCAACGACTTCTCGAACAAACTGCCGATCTCGCCGAGCATGGTACTCACGTGGGCAGCGACTTCCCGGTCCTGGTCGGCCAGCTCCAGTGCGGCATTGGTCACCATGCAGCCCTCCTGCACGCCTGGTTCGTACAGCGACGTCATCATGAAACGGACTACACGGTCGATGCCTGCACGCGGGGTGGCCGCGGAGTCGAGGAATTCCGCAACCCGCCTGACCATGCTGGTCCGGTAGTGAAGCAATGCCTCCAGATAGAGGCTTCGCTTGCTGCCGAATGTCGCGTAGATGCTGGGCTTTTCGACGCCGAGTTCCTTCGTCAACATCTCCATCGACGTCCCGTTGTAGCCGTTGCGCCAGAAAAGGCGCAAGGCCCGCTCCAACCCTTCCTCTCGAATCAATTTTCTTGCCATTTGCGCATTGTACCGATTGGTATATACTTTTCTGTACCGCTCGGTACACCCAGTCGACGACCGATGAGTTCAACGCGAGTCCTGAAAACTTACCTGGAGAAGAGATGACTGAGAGAAAGAAAAAGCTGCTTGTCGACAAGACGGTCGAAGGTCACTGGAAAGTGATCCTGGACAACCCGCCGATCAACCTGATCGACGACAGCATGTACGACGAGTTCTACGACCTCGTGACCGAGATGGAGACCGACGAGGCGCTGAAGATAGTGACTTTCGAAAGCGCCAACCCCGACTTCTTCATCGCACACTACAGCCCGGCGGAGCCGCGCAGTCGCTTCGGCCTCCCCCCCTGGATCGAGGCGGCGCAGCGCCTTGCCGCCAGCAGCGTGCTGAGCGTCGCGGTCATCCGCGGGCGCGTACGTGGTGGGGGCAGCGAATTCGCGTTGGCGTGCGACATCCGTTTCGCGAGCCGAGAGAAAGCCATCTTCGGACAGCCGGAAGTCGGCATCGGGCTGATTCCGGGTGGGGGTGCCTTGGAGCGCCTGCCCCTGCTCGTCGGCCGCGCGCGCGCCCTGGAGATCGTGCTCGGCGCAGACGACCACAGTGCGGACACCGCGGAACGCTACGGCTGGATCAATCGTGCCATTCCTGAAGACGAACTGGACGCGCATGTCGCCAAGTTCGTGGCACGCGTGCTGTCGTTCGACAAACGCGTGCTGGCTGTATCGAAGTCGACCATCAACCGGATTGGCTTGCCCAGCCGTGCGGATCTTCAGGATACGCAAGACACCTTCTTCAAGACGTTCGCTTGGGAGGGATTCCAGGAACGAATTCCGAAACTGACGAAGCGCGGCATCGGCAAGCCAGGCGAGTTCGAGTCGAACCTCGGAAAGAACATCGCGGACATCTAGAGAGCCGCGCAAGCGCTTGAAGCGCCCGCATCGTCACAGGACCATCAACGCGGCTTCAGCTCGAACACCAGGCAGGTGGTAGTGCCATGCGCATACAGCTTGCCGTCCGGCCCGACGAAGGCCGTTGCAGCAATGGCGAACGGGCCGCGATGCGTGAAGGCGCCATGCAGTTCGGGCAAAATGCTCGGCCGCCAAGGCTCCTGTCCCGATGTCATTACCTCACGCCCTTCTCACCGCATTGATCGAGCACCCGTGCTCGGGCTCCGAACTTGCCGAGCGATTCGACAAGTCCATCGGGTACTTCTGGCATGCTACGCACCAGCAGATTTATCGCGAACTCGCACGGCTCGAGGAAGCAGGATGGATCGAGGCCCTCCCCGCCGAATCCGGAAGGGGGCGCAAGCGCCAGTACCGGATACGGGCTGCGGGGCGCAAGGAGCTGCGGCGGTGGGTGGCCGAACGCAAGGATCCCACGTGGTTGCGCGAAGAGTTGATGGTTCGCCTTCGCGCTGAGGCGGTGATTGGGCCTACCGGGTTGCAGAAGGAGATTGCACGCCGCCAGGCGATGCACCAGGAAAAACTCGACCTCTACCGGCGATTGGAACAACGCGACTTTCACGGCAAGCCCGCCAGCCGAGCACGCCGCCTGCAGCATCTCGTTCTCAAGGCAGGGATGGGGTACGAAGAGCTGTGGCTCGATTTCACGCGCGAAGCCTTGGAAATTCTGGCGCTACCAGCTTCGGGTGGGGACGACTGACCAAACATCCGGCCCACCGCCCGGCGCCACGACCATGAAGTGCGCAATCTAGCCCGTCACGGCAGCGCCGGTCTTTCACCGTGGGTTCCTGGTCTAACGGTTCCGGGCAACCGCCCCCTCACACATTCGACTCAATCCAGGGTGGCACCGGACTGCTTCACCAGCTTCTGGTGCTTCACCAGTTCGGACTCGAAGAAGGCCGGCGCCAGTCCGGGTCCTGTGTTGAGCACCGTGAGGCCTTGGCCGGCGATGACGTTTCGTGCTTCCGGCGACACCAGGGCCTCTTGCACCGCGGCGGCATAGCTGTCGACCACAGGCTTGGGCAGGCCCGCGGGGCCGATCAGCGCGATCCACGCATCGAAGCTGTATTTGGGCACGCCCGACTCCATCATCGTCGGCACCTCGGGCAGGGCCGCGGAGCGCGCCGGCGTCGACACCGCCAATGCGCGCAGCGCCCCGGCCTTGATCTGCGGGGCCACCTGCGAGATCGAGACGAACGCGAGTTGCACCTGCCCGCCGATCAGGTCGGTGACGAGCGGCCCGGTGCCGCGATAGGGTACGTGCTTCATGTCGATGCCGGTCTCGCTCACCATCAGTTCCCCTGCCAGGTGGAGCACGCTCCCATTCCCGGCGGATCCGTAGTTGAGCTTGCCGGGATGGTCCTTTGCATAGGCCAGCAGGTCCTTCACGCTCTTCACCGGAAGCGCGTTGTTCACCACCAGCACGACGGGCACGGTGGCCAGTACCGCGATGGGTGTGATGTCCTTCATGCTGTCGTACGGGATCGTCTTGTAGATGCCTGGATTGATGACATGGTTGGACGACACCATGCCGAGCGTGAGCCCATCCTTGGGCGCCTTCACGATCTGGGCGGTACCCGGAATCCCACCGGCGCCGACAACGTTCTCCACCACGACCGGGTGGCCGGTCGCGCGACCGAAGGCCGGCGCGACCGCGCGGGCGACCGCATCGACCGTCGAGCCGGCGGCCAGTGGAACGACGACCCGTATCGGCCGATCGGCATTGGAAGGTTGCGCCGCGGCAAGCCAGGACGTGGCCAGCAACGCCGTCGCAAACGAAACAGAAATCGCTTTTCGGAAGGAATGTGGACGCATGGGGTTGTCTCTCTCTATTTGTTCAAGCTCAAGGGTGGCGCGCCTGCAGGGCGGCGAAAGAAATCAATTCGCCCGCGATCGCGCTGGCCGCCACGGTCGGTGGGCTCGCGAGCCAGACTTGTCCCGGGCCGCCCCGGCCGGGGAAGTTGCGGTTGATGGCGCTCACGGTGACCTGGTCGGCGCGCACCGAACCGCCCGGCCCGCAATTGCCGCAGGCACCGCAGGAAGGCTGGAGCATGCGTGCGCCCACGCGTTCGAACGCATTCATGTACCCCGCTGCGACGCAGTGGTCGCGCACCGCGGTCGTTCCGAACTGGAGAAACAGCTCCACCCCGGGCGCGACCTGGAGCCCGCGGTCCGCCGCCCACCGAAGCACCGCGTGGTAGTGGTCGAAATCTTCGCGCTTGCCGGCCGTGCACGAGCCGCCGTAGGCGATGTCGATGCGCACCCGCTGGGCGACTGCCGCAAGCGGCAGGCCATTGCCCGGATCGCCCGGTGCCGCGACCATGGGAGGAATCCGCGTGCCGTCGACATGGAGCGTTCTCGCATAGACCGCGCCATCGTCGCTGCGCATCCAGGGCTCGAGTTCGAAATCGATGCCGCGGCGCTCGCGCAGGAAGCGCACGGTCTCGGCATCGGGCGCGACCAGGCCGGTGAAGCCCCCGAGTTCGGCCGTCATGTTGGTGAGCGTGGCGCGCTCATCGATGGTCATGCGCCGTACCACGTCGCCCGTGAACTCGAACACCTTGCCGACGCCGCCGCCGTCGCGCACGAACGGCAGCGCGAGCAGATGCAGCACGACGTCTTTCGCGGTCACGCCAACGGCAAGCGCGCCGTCGAGCACGATCTTCAGGGACTGCGGCACCGTCAGCCGCACCGCACCCGTCACGAAGGCGTTCGCCATGTCCGTGGTGCCGACGCCGAAGGCCACGCAACCCAGCGCGCCGCTGTGCGGCGTGTGTGAATCCGTGCCCACCACCAGCTGGCCCGGCAGCGCATAGTGTTCCGCCACCATGGCGTGCGAGATGCCCGCCACATTGGTGCCGTCGTCCATGGCGGCCTCTTCTTCGGTCAGGGTGCGGTGCGAGCGCAAGCCGTGGGCGGCGGCAAATTCGCGCTGCGCCTCGACCATGCGATGCACGTTCGGCACCAGGCCGCCGCGCACGTGCGCGGGGCTCTCCGCGACATAGGAGGTGTGGTCTTCGAAGACCACGATGGAACCGGCGTCGTGCAGCGCCAGCGGACGGCCGAAGGTGGCGTGCAGCATGTGGGCGGCCATGCCGGTGTAGTACTCGTGGATGAAGCGAAGGTCGGCGCGCACGAAGGCACCGTCGCCCGGCGCGGGATGCGCCTGCGTCAGCTCGGTGGCGAGCGCGTGGCGCGACACGATCTTCTCGAACAGCGTGCGCGGACCCGCGTCTCGAGCCTCGGGCGGGACCGTGATGTCGCGCATGAATCTCTGGCCGAAGCGCAGCAACCCGCCGCTTCGGAGGATCGCCGCAGCCAGCGCGTCGCGCCCGGCCACCAGGTCATCGACCGGGATCGCCTCGCCGCCGCGGATGCGCGCGACCAGGCCGAAGTCGGTCGAGGTGAACAATCCGATGTTGTCGGCGTTCTGGCGGTACAGGCGCTCGAAGCTTTCGGCGATGACCAGCCGCACGCCGGCCGCCTTCTCGGCGGTCGGGCTGTGCTCGCGCGACGAGCCCTTGCCATAGCGCCTGCCCGCGACGACGACCTCGATGCCCGAGGCGCGGACGGCATCGGTGCCGATCGGAGTTGCCTCGCCTGCCTTGAAGCCGGTGTAGGGGTAGCGGCCCAGCTTGTCGTCGTAGTGCGTGAGGATCGGAAGCGGCGTGATCTCGTCGGTCGACACATCGTCACGCAACGGCAACGCATCGGCGAGATCGAGCGGTTCTCCTTCCAGGCCTCGTTCGACGATGCGTGCGGAACAGCTCAGGAAGAGGATGCGCGGGTCGAACCGGATGCTTTCGGCGCTTGGGGCGGCTGGCGTGGAGGCTGGCATGCCCCGATGTTCGCGGGCCGTGGCAGCGCCATAAAGCGCTGGTACGGCACAGGGGCTCTCGCCGGGCGCGAGATCGGTGATTACCCGCGGAGACTCTCGATCAGCGCCGCCACTGCGCGCGGCTGCGGCGTCTTGCGCAGGGCGTAGATGTTCAGCACGCGGTCGGCCCATTCTTCCGCCAGCGGACGCCTGGCGAAGCGTTCGGTCCCCGCATACGCCGTGACGGCACTCCGGGGCACCACGGCGATGCCGAGGCCGGCCTCCACCATGCGGCAGGCGGCGTCGAAGCTGCTGACCGTCACCTTCGGGTTGAAACGCCTGCCCAATGCCGTGGCGCGCTCGCCCAGCGAGCGGTCCATCGCGCCGCCCTGATGCACGCCGACCAAGGGATATTCGAGCGCACGCGCGAATGTGATGGCCTGCAGGTCCGACAGTTCATGCCCCGCGGGTAGCACCACGAGCAACGGGTCGGAGGCAAAGTGCCATGAATCCATGCCCGCCGGTACCGCAACATCGGCGCCCACGCCGACGTCGGCGCGATCGTCCAGGCAGGCGCGCAGCACGTCGCGCGTGTCTTCCTCGCGCAGGGCGACCTCCACGCCGGGGTATGTCTCCATGAAACGGTGCAGGCGCTCGGGCAGGAAGCCGATCACGGAGGACATGTTGGCATGAAGGCGCACGGTGCCCCGCACTTCGCCGCCTTCGCTCTGTACCTCGCGCAGCAAGGCTTGCAGCTCGTCGTCCACACGTTCGCCCCGGGCCAGCACCAGCCTGCCCGCCTCGGTCAGCGCAATCCCACGCGGCGAGCGCACGAGCAGCGGCGTGCCGAATGCGTGTTCCAGATCCGCGATCCTGCGGCTCAACGCCGAAGGCGCGATGTTCTCCGCGGCCGCCGCGCGCACGATGGAGCCGGCGCGAGCCGCCGCCACGAACAACCTGATGCTGTAGGAGTCGATTCGGCGGTTCACGGACTTCATCGGTGGGTGGATCGGCAAGTGTGGCATAGCCGCCGCGGCGGGTGCGCTACACTATTTTTTGCCCCGAAGCATCCGCCCTGCCCCTGTGAGCGCCGCTTCGAACGCATACCCTTTCTTCCACATCTGCGCTCCTCGTGGACACGTCTCCAAAACTCTCCAGACACCGCCCCGCCGCGCAGGCCGACTCGCACGAGCGCCCGGGCGAGGTCGACGAACGGCTGTTCGTGGGTTCGGTCGAAAAGGGCATGCGCGTGCTGGAACTGTTCAATGAACATCCGTCGGCCCTTTCGATCGGCGACATCGCGCAGCACACGGGCATGGGCCGTAGCGCCGCGCAGCGCTTCGTCTACACGCTTCACCGGCTCGGCTACCTCGGCAAGGATGGCGCGTCGAAGAAGTACCTCCCTTCGCTGAAGCTGCTGGGGCTGGTGCGCGGCATCCATCGCCACCATCCGCAGCGAGAGCTCGCGGTTCCGCTGCTGGAGAAGCTTGCCAGGGAGACGCGCGAAACGGTGTCGTGGGTCGAGCTGGATGGGAACGAGGTGGTCGTGCTGCTGAACATTCCCGGGGCGCACGTCACGGCCATCAACCTTCCGGTGGGGAGCCGGTTTCCGGCGCTCACTTCTTCGTCCGGCCAGGTGCTGCTCTCGCAAGCCCCGCAGGCGCAGTTGGCCAAGATGCTCGATGCGCTGTCCCCCGAGGTGCGGGCCCGCTTCGGCACCCGCAGCCGCTCGGAGGTGCTCTCGATCTTTCGCAAGGCAGCGCAGGACGGCCACTCGTTCACCGAGAAGAATTTTGGCGATGACGGCGTCTCGGTGTCGGTGCCCGTGACGGATCTTTCGGGGCGGCCCATTGCCGCCCTCAACGTGTCGACCGTCCGGTCGCGCTACGACATCGCGCAGGTGCGCGAGCTGATTCTTCCCCGCCTCGAACTGGCGGCGCGCGAAGCCTCCGCCTGAGCGCTGCGGCTTGCGGGCCGCGTTTCACGTTCTCCCTCCGGTCGCCGAAATCCCCGGCGACACGGCCGCGCGGCTTTCAGACGGACACACGCCCGCACTTGACGCGAGGGGCCAATGCGCGGAAGATTAATTGAAATACAAGCATTGAAATTGCTATTCAATTTATGTGTACGCTCATTCGAGACGGCTCCAAGTGAACAAGATGCAGCAGGAAACCCCATCGACCGATTCCGTTGCCATGGCCCCGCTCGGCGACGAAACCATTGCAGAGTTGCTCGCCCGCCGCGCGCGCACCAGCCCCGACCCCATCTACTGCACGTTCCAGGGCGAGCGCATCAGCGTGGGGATGCTGGACCGGCGCGTGAACCAGGTCGCGGCCCTGTTGAAGTCGGAGGGCCTGCAAAAGGGCGACCGCGTCGCGGTCATGCTGCCCAGCCACCCGGACCACCTCTACCTGCTCTTTGCGCTGGCGCGCCTGGGCATGGTTCGCGTGCCCATCAACGTGCACCTGGTGGGCGCACCGCTGGCCCACCTGCTGGACGAGCTCGCGCCGCAAGCCATCGTGGCCGACATTGCGTTCCGCGCCAACCTCGAGGAACTCTCGGGCACGCTGCCCCGGATCCTCTGGCGCAACGGCACCGACGCAGCGTTCGACCGCTTCGCCACCTGCGAGGAAGACGACGCGCCGCCGCGCGTGAATACCGACGAGATCATCGCGCTCAGCCCGAGCTCCGGCACCACCGGCGCCCCCAAGGGCGTGCTGAAGTCCGACCGCCAGCTGCGCGCCGGACCGATGGCCATCCTTCGCCTGACGGAGGCCGGGCCGGGTGACACCTTCCTGTTCTGGGAGGCGCTGCACCACGGCTCCGGCGTGGCCGTCGCGATTGCCGCGCTGATGGGAGGCTTCCAGCTGGCAATGCTGGAACGCTTCAGCGCCTCGGGGTTCTGGGACGATGTCCGCCGCCACGGCGCCACGCACATCCACTATCTCGGCAGCGTGCTGCCGATGCTGCTGAAGCAACCGCAGCGCCCCGACGACCGCGCGCACGGCGTGCGGATCGCGTGGGGCGGCGGCTGCAGCGCCGACGTCTGGCATGCCTTCGCCGAGCGCTTCGGCGTGTCGATGCGGGAGGGCTACGGCCTGTCCGAGCTGATCACCTTCGTGACGGCGAACATCGACGGCCCGGCGGGCTCCATCGGCAAGCCGCTGTCGTACTACGAGATCTCGCTGCTCGCGGACGACGGCTCGCCGGTCGAGCCCGGCGACAAGGGCGAGATCGCGATCCGTGCGCTCGAACCGGGCCTCGGCTTTCTCGGCTACTTCAGGAACCCGCAGGCCGACGCCGCGGCGCGCCGCGGCGAGCTGTTCCTGAGCGGCGATCTCGCGCACCGCGATGCGGACGGCAACCTCTTCTACGCGGGACGCAAGAAGGACATGCTGCGGCGCCGCGGCATCAACATTGCGGCCTGGGACGTGGAGAGCGTCATCGCGCAGCACGATGCGGTGGCCGAGGTCGCGCTGGTCGGCGTCCCCAGCGAACTCGGCGAGGACGAACTCAAGCTGTTCGTGCGCGTGCGCGAAGGTGCAAGTCTCACGCCGGCCGACCTCATCGGATGGTGCAGCGGCAAGCTGGCGTACTTCCAGGTCCCGCGCTACGTCGAGTTCATCGACGCCTTCCCCAAGACACCGACGCAGCGGATCCAGAAGAAGGAGCTGTCCCGCAGCGTCGCCGGCATCTGGGACGCCGAAGCCGCGGGCTTTCGCGCGGCAAGGCACTGAGGCCCGGCCGAGTCAAGCTCTCCATCGATTTCCCGATTGCCCATGCTCAACTGAAAGGAAAAATCATGATCCGAACTCCCCTGAATCGCTGGCGGCAGGCGATGGTGATGGTTTCCAGCCTCGTGTTCTGCGCCTGGGCCCAGGCCGCGCTCGCGGACAAGCCCATCACCCTGGTCGTGGCTTTTCCGGCCGGAGGCGGGGTCGACGTGGTCGGCCGCATCCTCGCGCAGGGCATGTCGCAGAAGCTCAAGCTGTCGGTGGTGGTGGACAACAAGGCCGGCGCTTCAGGCGCCATCGGGGCGCAGTTCGTCAAGCGTGCGGCGCCGGACGGCCACACGCTCCTCATGGCCCCGACCACCTCCTACGTCATGTCGGAAAAGATGTCCGGCGCCGAGGCCGTGGGTTATGAGATCGCCAAGGATTTCAGGCCCGTGGCCACTGTCGGCGAGCTGCCGCTGGTCATGCTCGCATCGAAGGCGAGCGGGATCACCACGTACGCGGAGCTGGCCGCCAAGGCCCGGCAGCAGCCGGGCAAGCTGGCCTACGGTTCGTCGGGCAACGGCTCGACCGAGCACATCGTCACCGAGTGGTTCCGGCAACAGGCATCGGTCGAATTGCTGCACGTGCCCTACCGCGGTTCCGCACCCGCCATGGCCGACCTGTTCGCGGGCGAGATCCAGTTCATGGTGACCACCTCGCCCACCGCGCTCACCAACCTGGCATCGGGCAAGGTGGTGGCCGTCGGCGTGGCGAGCCCCCAGCGGCTGGACATCTTCCCGGGCCTGGCCACCTTTGCGGAGCAGGGCCTTCCGCAGTTCGTCGCCGCATCGGTGTATGCAGTGCTGGCGCCCAAGGGGACGCCGGACGACGTGATCGCCACGCTGAATGCCGCACTCAACGAGACCCTGGACGACGAAGCCGTCAAGCGCCGCTTCGCGCAGCTCGGGATCGAGCCTGTCCGCAGCACGCCCGCGCAGTCGCGGGAGCGGCTGCTGAACGAAGCAGGCAAATGGGAGCAGGTCGTGCAGCGGATCAAGGTTGCGCGCTAGAACCCCACCCACATCCTGGAGACAGACCCATGAGCGACACCCTTTCCACCCGGCCCTGCGTCACGCTTGCCGTCGACAAGGGCGTGGCCCTGATCACGATGGACCGCCCGAAGGCCATGAACGCGTTCGACCGGACCCAGCGCGAGCGCTTCCAGTCCGCCCTGCTGTCGGCCGACGCCGATGCCGACGTGCGCGCGATCGTGATCACCGGCGCCGGCAAGGCCTTCTGCGCAGGCCAGGACCAGCACGAGAGCGCCGCCATGGACGCCGCAGGCTCCGCCGCGCGCATCGACAGCTACATGGCGCTCTACGAGGTGTTCCGCGCGCTCGCGAAGCCGGTCGTTGCCCGCATCAACGGCGTCGCGGCCGGCGCAGGACTGCAGATCGCGCTCATGTCGGACCTCCGCATCGCTTCCACCCAGGCCCGCTTCGGCATGACGGAGTTCAAGGTGGGCTCCGCGGCCATCTTCGGCAGTGCCCTGCTGCATTCGATCATCGGCGAGGCCGCGATGAAGCGGCTCGTGCTGCTGGCCGAGATCGTGCCGGCCGCGGAGTCCCTGGCACTCGGCATGGTCCATGAAGTCGTGGACGACGCTCGCCTCGATGCGCGCGTCGCCGAGATCTGCGCGCAGATGTCCCAGTGGTCCCCCACCTCCGTGGCCATCACCAAATCGTGGTGGAAGGAGATGGGCGACGAGATGTTCGCCAAGGCTGCGGCCGCAGCCCGGCGCGGCCACGCCATCAATTTCGCGTCGGGCGCCTACTCGCTCGGCGCGAGAAAATTCACCGAGCGCAAGCAGGGGAACGCCGGCGCAATGTAGAGCGCGATCCCGACGCAAGCCGGAGTGCAATGAACATTTCCGGTCTTCACGGCAGTTCTGCGAACTCTCCAGGCCAGCGCTGCGCGCTGTGAAGAATTCGCAGGATGATCACGCAGTCCTTGCCGGCGCGGTAGGCAACGACGTACGGCGTTCGGCGAACGATCAGCTCGCGCGTGCCTTCGATTCGCCCTGGACGCCCACCCTCCGGGTATTGCAACAGCACGAGCACCTGCATCGCAATGCGCTCGTCCACTGCGATCGCCGCGCGCGGGTCGTCCTGCTCGATGAAGTCGAAAATCCGCTCCCGGTCATCCATCGCCAGAGGCGACCACTCCAGCCTCACGCAGACCCTTCACCCGCTTTTCGCCGTGCAGCAGCTCGGCGCCTGGAGAAATGCGCTTCAACTTTCTCGTGCGGGATGGCGGGGCGCGGATCATCCAGGGCCTCCTGCACCTTGGCTCGGAACCACGCATCGTGGGCCGCGGCATCCACGATCAGGCCTGCGGGCAATGCGCCCTCCTTGGCCACCCGAGTCAGGACAATTCTCATCACGTCGGAGACGGTGAGCCCGATGTTGTCGAGCACTGCGGTCGCGCGCTCTTTCACTTCGGCGTCGATGCGGGTCTGTACCAATGCGTTAGCGGCCATGGCAGAAGCCTCCAGTTTGAAAAACAGCCTCTGGATTGTAATTCAATTGCATGACGACACATGACATCAACACGCCGCCACCAAGCCGGCAAGGCTTACGATCCGCATTCACACACAGGCCCTCCATGCTCCTCCACGTCGACGAAGAAATCACCTTCCGGAAGCTCGAGATCCTGCTGGCCTTCATGGAGACCGGCAACCTGGCGCGCGCGGCGGAAAAGCTCGAGATCAGCGCGGTGAGCGTGCATCGCGCGCTGCATTCGCTGGAGACCGGGCTGCGCTGCGCGCTGTTCCGGCATGAAGGCCGCAACCTGCACCCCACCGAGGCGGCCCATGCGCTGGCGGAAGTGGCGCGCGATGTGCTTCGCACCATGGCACAGGGCATACGCGCCACGCGGGAAGTGGCCGGCTACTCGGCCGACCGGATCCGCATCGGCTCGCTGTATTCGCTCACCAGCCGCACGGTGCCGCAGCTGATCATGGGAATGAAGCTGCGCAAGCCCGAGCTGCACACGGAGCTCGTGCTCGGCTCCAACGCGCACCTGCTGCAGAAGCTGCGGGACGGCGCGATCGATGCCGCGCTGATGGCAATTCCGGAGGACGTTGCCGACGTGGAATCGGAGCCGCTGTTCGAAGACGACATCCAGTTTGCCGCGCCCGTAGGCTCCCCCTACGCCGCGCTGAAGGAAATCGACCTGGGCAGCTGCGCGGGCGAACGCTTCGTGAGCCTGAGCGAAGGCTTCGTGACCTACCGGGGCTTCGTCGAGACCTTCCGCATCGCCGGCTTCACGCCCAACGTGGTGATGAAGACCGACGACATCTTCTCGCTGATGAACCTCGTGAGCGGCGGCGTCGGCTACACGCTGCTGCCGGGGCGGGTGCGCGGGGTCATGCCGCAGAAGGTGCAGCTGATCCCGCTGCAGCCGCGGTACCTGATGCGCCAGACCATCGCGCTCAATTTTTTGCGCACGCGCGAGCGCGATCCCAACCTGCTCGCGCTGCTGTCGGTGTGCCGGCTGGCGAGGGCCGACCTCGCCTGAGTGCGCCGCCACGAATCGTTGAGGGTTAACCCTCGATCGTTTCACCCAGCGTAAAGGTCGACGACGCCGCTTCATTGATCGTCCCGGAGGGGGTGCGTACCGTACGTACCCAGGCGCACAGGCATGTGCGCCGTACCTAAAACACCGGAGACGCCTCGATGAGTTCACATTGGATTTCGATCTACGCACTGGTCGGCATGTTCGTGCTGGCCACGGTGCTGCCCATCAACATGGGCGTTATCGCCTTCGTCGGTGCGTTCCTGGTCGGCACGCTGGTGGCCGGCATGAACGCCAAGGCGATCATGGGCGGCTTTCCGGCCGACCTGTTCCTCACGCTGGTGGGCATCACCTACCTGTTTGCGCTGGCGCAGAACAACGGCACCATCGACTGGCTCGTGAGGCTGGCGGTGCGCGCCGTGCGCGGGCGCATCGCAGCCATTCCGTGGATCATGTTCTTCATCGCCGCGCTGCTCACGGCGGTAGGTGCCGTGAGCCCGGCGGCGGTGGCGATCATCGCGCCCATTGCGCTCGGCTTTGCGGCCAAGTACGGCATCAATCCGCTGCTCATGGGACTGATGGTCGTGCACGGCGCGCAGGGTGGCGGCTTCTCGCCGATCAGCATCTACGGCGGCATCACCAACAAGATTGTCGCCAAGGCCGGCCTGCCGCTGAACGAGATCGCCACCATGCTCGCAAGCCTGGGCGTCAACCTGGCGGTGTCGCTGCTGCTGTTCTTCCTCATGGGCGGCATGAAGCTGCTGCGCCAGCGCGCGAACCTCGACGGCAGTGCGCCGGTGGTGCAGCGCGTGTCGCATGGGCAAGGCGGGGCCCAGGTGTATGGCGACGCCGAAGGCGAGTCGTTCTCCGAAGAGCGGCGCACCGCGGACGGCGCACGTAACTCGCTGATGGAATCTGCGCCGGCCGAAGCCGCGAACGCAGGCTCGCGCGGCTACCAGGTCGCCACCGTCCTCGGCCTGCTGGCGCTGGCCGTGCTGACGCTGTTCTTCAAGCAGGACATCGGCTTCGTCTCCATCACCATCGGCCTGGTGCTCACGCTGATGGCGCCCAACCTGCAAAAGCGCGCACTGGGCCAGGTCTCGTGGCCGGAGATCATGCTGATCGTGGGTGTCAGCACCTATGTGGGCGTGATGGAAAAGATGGGCACCATCGATTTCGTCGGCCACAGCGTGGCCGGGCTCACCTCGCCCATGGTCGCCGCGCTGCTGCTGTGCTTCGTCGGCGCCGTGGTCTCGGCCTTCGCCTCGTCGACCGCGGTGCTCGGTTCGCTGATCCCGCTGGCGGTGCCGTTCCTGCAGGGCGATGCCGGCGTCAGCGCGATCGGCTTCATCGCAGCCATGGCCGTGTCATCGACCATCGTCGATGTCAGCCCGTTCTCCACCAACGGCGCATTGGTGCTCGCCAATGCCAAGGGCGTGGACCGCGACGTGTTCTTCCGGCAGCTGATGGTGTACGGCGCCATCGTGACGCTGGTGGCGCCCGTGGTGGTGTGGCTGCTCTTCGTGGTCCTGTGAAGCGCAGCTTTCCGTTTTCGACCGCAATCCAATCCCTCTTCCCATGATCTCCACCACCTGGACCTCCAAGGCCGACGACCGCGCCGCGCGGCTGGCGCGCGCGGCCGAAGCCCTCGGCAAGCGGCTCGCCGGCAAGCGCGTCGAGACCGACGCCATCGCCACCCTGCTCGAAGCGGTGCTCGCGCCCGGCGACCGGGTCTGCCTCGAAGGCAACAACCAGAAGCAGGCCGACTTCCTCGCGCAGGCGCTGGTGCAGGTGGATCCGGCCAAGGTGCACGGCCTGCACATGGTGCAGTCGGTGCTGGCGCTGCCGGAGCACCTGGACGTGTTCGAGAACGGCGTGGCCGCGCGGCTGGACTTCAGCTTCTCGGGGCCGCAGGGCGCACGGCTGGCCAAGCTGGTGTCGGCGGGGCGCATCGAGATCGGCGCCATCCACACCTACCTCGAGCTGTTCGCGCGCTACTTCGTCGACCTCACGCCCAAGGTCGCGCTGGTCGCCGCTCAGGCCGCCGATGCCGAAGGCAACCTCTACACCGGCCCCAACACCGAAGACACGCCGGCCATCGTCGAAGCCACCGCGTTCTCGGGCGGCATCGTGATTGCGCAGGTCAACGAAATGGTCGACGGCAAGACCACCACGCTGCCGCGCATCGACATTCCGGCCGACTGGGTGAGCTTCGTGGTCAAGGCGCCGCGCCCCAACTTCATCGAGCCGCTGTTCACGCGCGACCCGGCGCAGATCAGCGAGGTCCAGATCCTGATGGCCATGATGGCCATCAAGGGCATCTATGCCGAGTACGGCGTGCAGCGCCTGAACCACGGCATCGGCTTCGACACCGCGGCCATCGAGCTGCTGCTGCCGACCTATGCGGAGTCGCTCGGGCTCAAGGGCAAGATCGGCAAGCACTGGGCGCTCAACCCGCACCCGGCGCTGATTCCGGCCATCGAGGCGGGCTGGGTGGAATCCATCCACTCCTTCGGCTCCGAGCTGGGCATGGAGGACTACATCCGCGCGCGCTCCGACGTGTTCTTCACCGGCCCCGACGGCAGCCTGCGCAGCAACCGCGCGTTCTGCCAGGCGGCGGGCCACTACGCCTGCGACATGTTCATCGGTTCGACCTTGCAGATCGACCTCGACGGCAACAGCTCGACCGCCACGCTGGGCCGCATTGCCGGTTTCGGCGGCGCGCCCAACATGGGCGCCGACGCGCGCGGCCGGCGGCATGCGAGCCCGGCCTGGCTCAAGGCCGGGCGCGAGGCGCGGGCCGGGCGCACCGGGGCGGCCGGCACGCCGCGCGGGCAGAAGCTGGTGGTGCAGATGGTCGAGACCTTCCGCGAGCACATGCAGCCGGCCTTCGTCGACCGGCTCGATGCCTGGACGCTGCAGGAGCAGGCCGGCATGGACCTGCCGCCGATCATGATCTACGGCGACGACGTCTCGCACATCCTCACCGAGGAAGGCATTGCCAACCTGCTGATGTGCCGCAGCGACGCGGAACGCGAACAGGCGATTCGCGGCGTGGCGGGCTACACCGCCGTGGGCCTCGCGCGCGACAGGCGCGCGGTCGAGAACCTGCGCGACCGCGGCGTGATCCGCCGGCCGCAGGACCTGGGCATCGACCCCCGCCAGGCCACGCGCAACCTGCTGGCGGCACGCAGCATGCGCGACCTGGTGCGCGCTTCCGGCGGCTTGTACCAGCCGCCCAGGCGCTTCAGAAACTGGTAGCAGGAGATCCCACGATGAGCGACGTTCCCGCAGGGCTCGAGACCCTGGACTTTTCTTTCTCCGGCGGCCGGCCGGCCGGTGCCTTTGCGCCGGTGCTGGTCGGCGTGGTCGGTTCCGGCAACCTCGAGGTCATGCTCGAGCCGGCCGCAGGCACGGCTTGCGCGGTGCGCGTGGAGACTTCGGCGCGCGGCTTCGGCCCCATCTGGCAGGCCGTGATGGACGACTTCCATGCGCGCCATCCGCTGGCCGGCGTGCGCGTCTCGATCAACGACATGGGCGCCACGCCCGCGGTGGTGAGCCTGCGGCTCGACCAGGCCGTGGCCGAGATCGCGGGAGGCCGGCCATGATCAGCTATGCCGAATGCTCGGCGCGCGAGCGTCTCGCGCTGCTGCTCGATCCCGGCAGTTTTCATGAATGGCTGCCCCCGAGCGAGCGGGTCATGAGCCCGCACCTCGCGCAGCTGGGCGTGCCGTCCGCCTTCGACGACGGCGTGGCGGTCGGCCGCGCGACGCTCGATGGCCACAGCGTCTTCGTGGCCGCGCAGGAAGGCGCGTTCATGGGCGGCGGCGTCGGCGAGGTCCACGGCGCCAAGCTGGTCGGCCTGATGCAGCGCGCACTGCGCGACCGGCCGGCGGCCGTGCTGCTGCTGGCCGAATCGGGCGGCGTGCGGCTGCACGAGGCCAATGCCGGACTCATCGCGGTGTCGGAAGTGATGCGCGCCCTGCTCGACGTGCGCGCCGCCGGCATCCCGGTCGTGGTGCTGATCGGCGGCGCCAACGGCTGCTTCGGCGGCATGGGCATCGTGGCGCGCTGTGCCGACCACGTCGTGATGAGCGATGTCGGCCGGCTGGCCATGTCGGGCCCCGAGGTGATCGAGGCTTCTCACGGCGTGGACGAATTCGACTCGCGCGACCGGGCGCTGGTCTGGCGCACGACCGGCGGCAAGCACCGCTGGCTCATCGGCGACTGCGATGCGCTCGTCGAAGACGATGTGGCCGCCTTTCGCGCGGCGGCCATCGCAGCGATCGGCGAATCGAAGCCGTTCACGCTGGCGGCGCTGGAGCAGGAGCACGCACTGCTCACACGACGCCTGCACGCCCTGGACGCCACCGACACCACGGACCTCGACGAGGCCGTGCTGCTCTGGAGCGCGCTGGGCATCGCCGACGCGCAGCAGGTCTCCGAGCTTTCGGTCGAAGCGGTCCGCGCGTTGCGCACCATCTGAAACAAAGCGGGGCACTCCATGCAGTGGAATTCACTTGTCACCCAGCTCTTCGGCCCCTACCACGGGATGCGCGAAGACGGCGATTTTCTGCAGGGCGAAGTCATCTTCGATGGCGAACCCATCGCCGTGATCGGCACCACCCACCACGCGCCGATCGGCGTGCGGCTCGCGCTGGTGCAGGCCCGCGTGGTGCTGGACACGGTCGCGCAACATCCGGGCCGGCCGATCCTGCTCCTGATCGACACCCAGGGCCAGCAACTGCGGCGGCGCGACGAGCTGCTCGGCATCAACCGCGCCATGGCGCACCTCGGCGCGAGCATCGACCTGGCGCGGCGGCGCGGCCACCGCGTGATCGGCCTGGTGTACGACCAGGCGCTGTCGGGCGGCTTCATCACCTCGGGCCTGATAGCCGACGCCTGCTACGCACTGCCCGACGCCGAGATCCGCGTGATGCGCATCCCGGCCATGGCGCGCGTGACCAAGCTGCCGGAGGAGAAGCTCACGGCCCTGTCGCAATCCAACCCCGTGTTCGCACCCGGCGTGCAGAACTACGTGGCGATGGGCGGCGTGCGTGCACTCTGGCAGGGCGACCTGCAGGTTTGCCTTCGCGACGCGCTGGCCCACACACCGACCGAAGACCGACGCGCCTTCGACGGCGCCGAACGGGGTGGACGCCGGCTCGCCGCCTCGGTCGTGCAGCGCGTGCTGGACGCCGCCTGAAGGCGGGCTGCGTGGAAATGGCCGCCATGCACGCACTGCACCGCCACCAGCTTGCCTGGCTCTCCCGCAGCGGGTGGAGCGCCGTGCGGGCGCGGCCGTGGGATGTGCAGGCGAGCGACTGCCTCGCGCATTGGGACTCGAATGGGCTGCCTCTGGTCGTGACGCGCCAGCCGGCAGGCGCCGCCGCTGGATGCATTGCGCTGGGCTTGCCCGCGCCTGCGCGCTGGAACAGGCGCCGGCTTGCCCTGCAAGTGCCGCTCGCCGATGTGCATGGCTACGGCGAGTTTCCGCTGCTTGCCGACATGCAGGACTTGCTGCCTCGGGCAGCGCGGGACGCGGCGCGCACACTGCTCGGCCGGCTCGGCGAATGCCATGCGGCGGCACGCGCGTTCGGCAGCTACGGCTGGCAGGCGATCAGCGGCCTGGATCATGTACGGACCGGGTCCGACCTCGACCTGTCCATCGCCGTCGATGGGGCGGCGCATGCCGACGACGTGGTTCGCGCACTCTGCGCATTCGAGGCGGAACAGCCCAGGCTGGATGGCGAGGTCATGTTCGCGGACGGCGCGGCGGTGGCCTGGCGCGAATGGAACGAATGGCGCGCCGGCCGCGCGCGGGCCGTGATGGTCAAGCGGCTCGATGGCGTCGCGCTGCAGCACGATGGCGCCTGGTGCGAATCGGCAGGAACGAAGGAGCTCGCCGCATGAGGACCGCTGCGCTCCCGCTGCAACCCGATGCGCGGCTCACGCCGTCGGCAATCGGGCACGCCGCCACGCTTGCGCTGTACGACGAGCTGTCGCTGTCGCCCAAGCCCGGCCTGGTCACGTTGATCGACTGCGGCAGCCACGACGACATGGACGCGCACACCTTCATGCGCAGCCTGTTCTCGCTGCGCCGCTACTTCGTGCAGATCGCCGAGGCGGGCGCGGACGGCGCGGATTTCGCCGTGCTCGAGCGGCACGGCATCGCGGCCGAGGCACGCATGCTGGCCGCGACCCGCGGCATCAACACCCACCGCGGCGCGATCTTCATGCTGGGCCTGTTGTGCGCCTCGGCGGGCGCGGCGCTGCGTGAACAACACGGCCCCTTGCACCCGGCCGCGCTGCGCGATGCGCTGCGCCGCCACTGGGGCGATGCACTGGCCAGGCGCAGCCAGCGCCCATCCGTCCTCCCCGGCGGCATCGCGGCGCGGCGCCTCGGCCTGCGCAGCGCATCCCAGGAGGCGGCCCTGGCATTTCCGGTGCTGTTCGAGACCGCGCTGCCCGCATTGGGCGATGCGCTGGCCCGGGGACTTACGCCCCGCCAAGCCCGGCTCGAGACCCTGTTCCGCATCATCGCGGTGCTCGACGACAGCAACCTCGCGCACCGCGGCGGTCTTGCCGGCCTGCGTGCTGCACAGCGCGCCGCGCAGGGCTTTCTCGATCGCGGCGGCATTGCGCGGGCCGGTGGCCTTTCGCATGCGCAAGCGATCACAGACGATTTCGTGCGGCAGCGTCTCTCGCCCGGGGGCGCGGCCGACACGCTCGCCGCGGCCTGCTGGATCCAGCGCGTGTGTGCTGCACCATGAGCTTCGCACTTCTTTTTTCGGGCCAGGGCAACCAGCATCCCGCCATGCTGCCGTGGCTGGCGGACGACGCGACCGTGCGCGGCATGTGCGCCCGGCTTGGGGTCGGCGACTGGCGCCAAGCGCTCGCCGATGCAGGCTGGGCCGAACGCAACGACAACGCGCAGACGCTGCTGACGAGCCTCGCGCTGGCGGCTTGGGGGCAGCTGGCGCCCAAGGTTCCTCCGCCCGCCGCGGTCGCCGGCTACAGCGTCGGCGAACTGGCGGCCTTCAGCGCGGCCGGCGTGATCGATCCCGCCGCGGCGGCGGCATTGGCACCGCGGCGGGCCGAGGCGATGGACCGCTGCGCCGCCGAATCCCCCGGCGGCCTGGTGGCCGTCACCGGCCTTGCCGGGCAGGCGCTCGAACAGCTGCGCAGCGATGCGGGACTCGAACTCGCCATCCGCAATGGCGACGCCAGCGTGGTGCTCGGCGGACCGGTCGACGCACTGGACAGCGCCGAGCGCATGGCCGTGGCGGCCGGTGCGCAATGCACGCGCCTCCGGGTCAACGTCGCCTCGCACACGCGCTGGATGCGCGAGGCGGCGGAAAGCTTCTCGCAAACACTGGCCGACGTACCTTTTCTTGCGCCCCGCGCCCTGCTGTTCAGCAACACGGGCGATCGCGTCCGCGATGCCAGCGCCGCCCGCGCGGCGCTGGCCGCCCAGATCGCGCAGACGGTCCGCTGGGACGAATGCATGGAAAACATCTCGGCCCGGCAGGTGCGCTGCGTGCTCGAAATCGGCCCGGGCCAGGCGCTCGCGCGCATGTGGAACCAGCGCTATCCCACTGTGCCGGCACGCGCCTGCGACGACTTCCGCAGCGCCGCGGCGGTTGCCGCGTGGCTGAACAGCCATGCGGAGCAATGAATCCAGGCCGCGCGCCTGATGTCTTGAATCGAACCACCGGAGATCCCATCGTGAACAGCAACGAACCGACGACCCCTCCTCTCCATCCAGCCCCGGACATGAAGGACGCCCATGTGTCCGGCATGGCCGCGTATGAAAAACTGGTGGCCGAAGCGGAGGCCGACCACAGCGGCTACTGGTCGCGCCTCGCGCGCGAGTTCCTGAGCTGGAAGACGCCGTTCACCAAGGGCCTCGACGACAGCCAGGCACCCTTCTTCAAATGGTTCGAGGACGGCACGCTGAACGTGTCCTGGAACTGCCTGGACCGCCAGGTCGAGCGCGGGCTCGGCGACAAGACCGCGATCGTCTTCGAAGCCGACGACGGGCAGGTGACGCGGATCAGCTACCGCGAGCTGCTCGCGCGCACCTGCCGCCTGGCCAATGCACTCAAGGCGCGCGGGGTGAAGAAGGGCGACCGCGTCGTCATCTACATGTCGATGAGCATCGAGGGCGTGGCCGCTATGCAGGCCTGTGCGCGCATCGGCGCCACGCATTCGGTGGTGTTCGGCGGCTTCTCGGCGCAGAGCCTGCGCGACCGCATCCAGGACGCCGGCGCCGTCATGGTGATCACCGCCGACGAGCAGGTGCGCGGCGGCAAGCGGCTGCCGCTAAAGGCCATCGTCGACGATGCCATCGCACTGGGCGGCTGCGAGAGCGTGAAGAACGTCGTCGTCTATCGCCGCACCGGCGGCGCCATCGCCTGGGAACCGTCGCGCGACCGCTGGCTGCACGAAGAGACGCAAGCCCAGCCGGAGGCCTGCGAGCCCGAATGGGTGGGCGCCGAGCATCCGCTCTTCGTGCTCTACACCTCCGGCTCCACCGGCAAGCCCAAGGGCGTGCAGCATTCCAGCGGCGGCTACCTGCTGCATGCGGCGCTGACCACCAAGTGGACCTTCGACCTGAAGCCGGACGACGTGTTCTGGTGCACCGCCGACATCGGCTGGGTCACGGGCCACACCTACATTGCCTATGGCCCGCTGGCGCTGGGCGCGACCGAGGTGGTGTTCGAGGGCGTGCCCACCTACCCCGACGCGGGCCGCTTCTGGCAGATGATCCAGGACCACCGGGTGAGCGTGTTCTACACCGCGCCCACGGCCATCCGCTCGCTCATCAAGGCGGCCGAAGGCAACGAAGCGGTGCACCCCAGGCGCTACGACCTGTCGAGCCTGCGCATCCTGGGTTCGGTGGGCGAACCGATCAACCCTGCGGCCTGGGAGTGGTTCCATCAACACGTGGGCGGCGGCCGTTGTCCGATCGTCGATACTTTTTGGCAGACTGAAACGGGTGGCCACATGATCACGCCGCTGCCGGGCGCCACGCCGCTGGTGCCGGGCTCCTGCACCCTGCCCTTTCCGGGCATCGCGGCCGCCATCGTCGACGAGACCGGCACCGACGTGCCCAACGGCCAGGGCGGCATCCTCGTCGTGAAGAAGCCGTGGCCGAGCATGATCCGCACCATCTGGGGCGACCCGGAGCGTTTCAAGGCGAGCTACTTTCCGCCGGAACTCAAGGGCTACTACCTGGCGGGCGACGGTGCGATCCGCGATGCGAAGACCGGGTATTTCACGATCACAGGGCGCATCGACGACGTGCTCAATGTCTCGGGCCACCGCATGGGCACGATGGAGATCGAGTCGGCGCTGGTGTCGTGCACCGCACTCGTAGCGGAAGCCGCGGTGGTCGGCCGACCGGACGACACCACCGGCGAGGCGATCTGCGCCTTCGTCGTGCTGAAGCGCGCTCGTCCCACGGGCGATGAAGCGAAGAAGATCGCCACCGAGCTGCGCGACTGGGTGGCCAAGGAGATCGGTCCCATCGCCAAGCCCAAGGACATCCGCTTCGGCGACAACCTGCCCAAGACGCGCAGCGGCAAGATCATGCGCCGGCTGCTGCGCTCCGTGGCCAGGGGCGAGGCCATCACGCAGGACACTTCGACGCTCGAGAACCCGGCCATCCTGGCGCAGCTGTCAGAACGGAACTGAACCGGACCGAGCGCGCAGCTGTGCGGTGGATTGGGTCAGCGTCCGTGGACAATCGGCGTAGCCGGCCGTGACAGCGGGCCGAGACAATCGAAAAAAAGAATCCGGAGACCCCATGAACCATTCCGCCTTGCGCCCCTTCGTCCGTACCGCCCTCGCGCTGCTTGCCCTGGCCTTGTCGGCATGCGGCACCGTCCCGGACGCGGGCCAGCTCGCGGCCTCTTGCGCCAGCCTCGCGGGCCATGCCATCGCACCAGGCGCAATCGGATTGCCGAGCGGCAGGGCCTCGATCGCTTCGGCCGTTCTCGCGCCGGCCTCTCCTGCCACGGTGAACGCCGGGGCCTTCGTGCCGGCGCTGCCGCAGTTCTGCAAGGTCAGCGGCACCATCGCGTCGCGCGACCCGGCGGCCCAGGCCATCAACTTCCAGCTCAACCTGCCGACCACCTGGAACGGCAAGGCCCTGCAGTACGGCGGAGGTGGCTTCAACGGGGTGCTGATCACCGGCTTGGCTCCCCTGCGCGACGCGGCGCCGGACGACCTGCTCCCCATCGCACGGGGCTATGCGACCTTCGGCCAGGACTCCGGCCACCAGGCCTCCGCGTTCGCGCCCGGCGAGCCCGGCGCCTTTGCGTCGAACGACGAGATGCTCGAGAACTTCGCCTTCGCCTCCTACAAGAAGGTGAAGGACGCGGCCGTGGACATCATGCGCGCCTACTACGCACGCCCGCCGCAGCGCATGTATTACTTCGGCGGCTCCGAAGGGGGCCGCGAAGGCCTGGCCATGGCGCAGCGCTTTCCGGCGGACTACGACGGCATCGTCAGTGTCGTTCCCGTGATCAACTGGACCGGCCTGTTCCATGCCTTCGTGCGCAACCAGGTGCCGCAGCATGCGGACTGGCTGCAGCCCGAGAAGACGGCGCTCATCGCCAGGGCCACATCGAACGCGTGCGATGCGCTCGACGGGCTGGCTGACGGCGTGGTGAACAACTACATGGGGTGCCAGGCGCGCGTGGACCTGCAGCCCCTGCGCTGCCCCGGTGGCAGCGATGCCGGCGTGCATTGCCTGTCGGATGCCGAGCTGCGCCTGGTGCGCGACATCCACTCCCCCTATGTGTTTCCGTTTCCCCTTGCCAACGGCCTCACGGCGTATCCGCCCTGGCTCTACGGGCACGAAGACAGCCTCGACGGGCCTTCCGCGGTCAGCATGGTGCGCTGGGTTTCCGGTACCGCCGCACCCGCCTCGCCGCCGGACGCGGCGCGCAATTCGACGCAATGGATCTATGGAAGCAACTGGGTCCGCCACGCGATCGTGCGCGACAAGGGCTACGACGTGCGCGGCTATCGGCCCGAAGACTTTCGCGACCGTGTGCAGAAAACCTCGGCGCTGATGGACGCTACCAACCCGGACCTGTCGGCCTTCTTCGCGCGTGGCGGCAAGCTGATCCTGCGCGAGAACGCCGGCGACCGCGCACAGAGCGCGCTCATGGGCATCCAGTACCACGATGCGCTCGTGGCGCGACTGGGTGCGGGGGCGGCCGAAGGCTCGGTGCGGCTCTACGTCTCACCGGGCTCGACCCATACCGGCAACGCGCGCGCCGTGGCGGGCGGCCCCGTCGTGCCGACGATGGTGGACCTGCTCGACCCCCTGGACCGGTGGGTGAGCGCAGGCAGTGCGCCTGCGAACGCGCTGGTGCAGGTCGTCAAGGCGCCGCTGCCGCCGTTCGCCATGCAGGCCTCGCGCCCGATGTGCCGCTATCCGGGCTACCCGCACTACACCGGCGGCGACCCGGCGCAGGCATCGAGCTATGCGTGCCGGGCTTCCTGAGCCGGCAATGCCGGTCAGGGTAGAAGCTCGAACTTCAGGTCGGCCAGCGGCGTGACCTTTTCCTGGCGCGCCATCTTGTATTCGGTATTGGGCCCGAGCCACTTGGCCCAGATCCTGTCGAGCTCGCCCGACTTCTCCAGCGCGTAGAGCGCGGCATTGACCTTCGACAGCAGCACCGGCTCGTCCTTCTTCATGCCCACGCCAATGGGCTGGAGCACCATCGGTTCCGTGATCATCTTCAGCGCCACGCCTTCGGCCTTCGACTGGTTGACCAGCTTGGTGATGGTCATCGTGTTCGCCACCATGCCGACCGACTTGTTCTGCTGCACCGCCATGAACGCCGATCCGGTGTCCTGGAAGGTCACGGGCTCCGAGCCGTTCATCTTGATCGACAGCTCGGAGGTCGAGCCCTTGGTCGAGCTCAGGCGCTTGCCCTTGAAGTCGGCCTTGCTGGTGCCCGGGTCGGAGGCCTTCACCGCGAGCATTTCCTTGGCCACGTAGTACGGGTCGCTGAACTGGATCTGGTCGCCGCGGCTCTTGGTGTAGGCCAGGTTCGCGATGGTCACGTCGACGCGGCCGAGCTTCACCTCGGGCACCCGCGCCTCCACCGACAGCGGCGTGACCTTGGCCGCGAGCCCCAATTCCTTGGCGAGCGCCTGGCACAGGTCGACGTCGTGGCCCACCATCTCGCGCGTCTTGGGATCGGGGGCCGCGAAGGGCGGCACATCGGCGAATGTGCCGCAGCGCAGTTCCTTGCGCTGGCTGATGTCGCTCCATTGATCCGCATGCGACAGGAAGGACGCGGCGCAAAGACAGGTTCCGATGAGGCTGAGGCGAAAGACGGTTCTGGTCATGGTGAGCTCCTGGGGAGAGACGGGGTAGAAGAAAAACGAGGCGGTCAATGCGCGCGCAGATCCGACAGGAAGCGCTGCGCACGCGGATGCTGCGGGCTGCCGAAGAAGGCTTCGGGGTCGGCCTTCTCGAGAATGCGGCCCGCGTCCATGAACCAGACCCGGTCGGCCACGTCGCGGGCGAAGTTCATCTCGTGCGTGACGCACATCATGGTCATGCCGTCGTTGGCAAGGCTGCGCATCACCGACAGCACCTCGCCCACCATCTCGGGATCGAGCGCGCTGGTGGGCTCGTCGAACAGCATCGCGGGCGGCTCCATGGCCAGCGCCCGGGCAATGGCCACGCGCTGCTGCTGCCCACCCGAAAGCTGGGCAGGATACGCCCCGGCCTTGTTCGACAGGCCGACGCGCTCCAGCAGTTGCGCCGCGCGCTCCTTCGCCTCGGCCCGCTTCACGCCCAGGACACGCATGGGCGACAGCATGATGTTCTCCACCACCGACAGGTGCGGAAACAGGTTGAAGCTCTGGAACACGAAGCCGATGCGGCTGCGCAGCTTGTTGAGCGCCGCGCTGCTCATCGGCGCGTGGATGTCGTGGCCGTCGAAAAGAAGCTGCCCCGACTTCACCTCCTCCAGCCGGTTCACGGTGCGGATCAAAGTGGACTTGCCGGAGCCCGAAGGCCCGCAGACCACCACCACTTCGCCCTTCTTGACCTCGGCATTGACGTCTGCCAGCGCCTGGTAGTCGCCGTACCACTTGTTGATGTTGGAGAACAGGATCATGGTGTCATCCCCTGCGGAATGTGGAACGGGGTTCATGGATCTGTCTCCTTGTTTTCCTGTCGATGGCCGTCGACGCGGCCTCACGGGTTCGCCGCCACCGGAGGCGGCAGCGAGACACCGTCTTGCGATGCCTTCACGGACGCGGCGCCGAGCCGCTTGTGGGCGATGCGCCGCTCCAGCCATTGCGTGAGCTGGGTCAGGCTGAAGCAGACGACGTAGTACGTCATCGCCAGGATGAAGAACACCTGGAACGGCTTGGTCAGCAACTGGTTGTTGATCTGGTTGGCCGCAAAGGTCAGCTCCTGCACGTTGATGACATAGCCCAGCGTGGTCTCCTTGATGGTGGAGATGAACTGGCTCAGCATGCTCGGCAGCATGTTGTAGAGCGCCTGCGGCAGGATCACGAACCACATGGTGCCCAGGTGGCCGTGGCCGAGCGCACGCGCCGCTTCGGTCTGGCCCTTGGGCAAGGCCTGGATACCGGCGCGCACCACCTCCGACAGGTAGGCGCCCTCGTAGATCACCAGCGTGCACAGCATGGTGGTGAAGCCCGACACCTCGCGCCCGATCAGGATGGGCACCAGGAAATAGACCCACAGGATCACCATCAGGAGCGGCACGCCGCGCACCACGTAGACCAGCACCGTGGCCGGCCAGCGCAGGACGCGCCAGGGCGAGAGCCGCGCAAGCGCGAGCAGCACCGAGAGCGGAAACGCCAGCACGATGCCCAGCACCGAGAGGATCAAGGTGGCGACGATGCCGCCGAGCGGGCCGCTGGGATACTGGCCGACCAGCAGCAGCAGCCAGTTGTCGCGAAGGATCTCGTAGACGCTGAACATGGCCTACCTTGCTCCGGCGACGCGGTAGCGACGCGACAGCCAGCCGCCCACCGCCATGATCAGCAGCGAGCACACCAGGTACAGCACCGTCGCCATGCTGTAGGCCTCGAAGGTGCGAAAGCTCTGGCTCTCGATTTCCTTCACCGCATGGGTCAGCTCGGCCACGCCGATCGCCATGGCCAGGCTGCTGTTCTTGAACAGCGACACGCTGTGGTTCACCAACGCCGGCACCGCGTTGCGGATGGCCTGCGGCAGCATCACGTGGCGCATCGAACCGATGTAGCCATGGCCGAGCGCACGCGCGGCCTCGGCCTGCCCGGCCGGAATGGAGCGCAGGCCCGAACGCATGTCCTCGCTGAAATACGCTGCCTGGCACAGGCCGAGCGCGACGATCGAGAGAATCGTCTCCGCGTTGTGCGCCGAGAGCCAGCCCTGCAGCGCATCGGGCAGCAGGCTGAAGATGCCGAAATACCAGAGCATGAGCTGCACCAGCGTCGGCACGTTGCGGTGATAGGAAACATAGCCGGCCACCAGGCGTTCGGCCAGCCGGCTCGGCGTGAGGCGCACGACCAGCAGCACGACCGCCATGGCCATGGCCAGCAGCCAGGAGCCGGCCGCGATCTTCAGCGTCTCCTGCAGCCCGTGCCAGAGCATCGCGCTGAATTCGGGCTTGAGCAGGATCGCCAGCAGGTCGAAGTCCTTCATGCGCGGTTCCTTGGCTTGGCTTGGCGTGGCGTGTGGGGCGTGGCGCAGCTCAGGCCTGCGGCGCTTCCGGCCGCGCGGTCGAGAGTCCGCCCGGCACCTGCAGCGTGGGCGTGATCTCCATGTGGCCCACGTTGACGGCGATGGGCGCCGCAATCGCAAAGGCAATGGCGTTGGCGATGTCCTCCGCCTGCGGCAGCTCGTAGCCTTCGACGAAGCGCTTGTAGGTTTCCTCGGAATCGCCGTGCACGTGCGCAAAAATGTCCGTGGCCACGCGGCCGGGGCAGATCTCGGTCACCCGCACGCGCCTTCCGAAGACGTCGATGCGCAGCTGGCGCGACAGCATGCTCACGGCCGCCTTGGTTGCGTGGTAGGTGCTGTTGCCGCCGAAGTTGTAGGCCGCGGCAATGGAACTGATGTTGACCACGTGGCCCCGGTCGCGCGTGGCCATGCCGGGCACCACGAGGCGGCACAGGTGCAGCACGGCGCGCAGGTTCACGTCGACCAGCAGGTCGATGCCCTCGGCGTCGGCCTTCAGAATCGAACCCGGGCGGTCGACCCCGGCATTGTTGACCAGCACGTCGAACGCCACCTCCTGCGTGATACGGGTGATGCCTGCGAGGTCGCTCACGTCGATGGCGTGCGGAATGCAGCCGGTGCGCGCGGCCAGCTCGGCCAGCTTGTCGGCGCTGCGCGCCAGCGCATGGACCTGGAGACCTTCCTTGCAGAGGCGCTCGACGACGGCGGCGCCGATGCCCGAGGAGGCTCCCGTCACCAGCGCGGTCTTGTAGTCGGAAAACGGCATCTTTGCTTCTTTCATTCGGAACGGCAGATCACTGCCTTGAATTCACTGTATCCAGCGCTTCTTCGCAGCGCCAAGACGGATTGGCTGTGGAGCGATAAGCCGCCCTTATGTTGCCCCGTGTTCGTGCGTGCGACCTAGGGTAAGCACCATGTCCGGGCTAGTCCCGCTGCCTGGAGATTGGCACGACGCGCCCCGCCTGCTCGACCACCTCCCGCACCGCGCGGGCCAGTTCCACCGCGCCGGGCGTGTCGCCGTGCAGCAGGATGGAATGGGCGCGCATCGGGATCTCCCGGCCGCTGTAGCTGGTGACGGTGCCCTGCTCCAGCAGCTGGCGCACGCGCGCCAGCACCGCGCCCCGGTCGTGGATCACCGCGTCGGGCAGCTTGCGCGGCACCAGCAGGCCGTCGTCGCCGCAGGCGCGGTCGGCCAGGAAGGTGGTGCGCACGCGCAGGCCCGAGCGCGCGGCTGCATCCTCGATGGCACGGCTGGCGGAAGAGCTGATGATGAGCGCCGGATTGAAATCCGCCACTGCGCGCACCAGCGGCTCGGCAAGCGCGGCATCGGCCGCGGCCATGTTGCCGAGCGCGCCGTGAAAGCTCATGTGCGTCATGCGGTGGCCGGCCGTGCGCGCCATGCCGTCCAGCGCGCTCAGTTGGTAGAGCACGCAGGCCACGAGTTCCTCGGGCTCGATCTGCATCGGCCGGCGGCCGAACCCGAGCAAGTCGGGAAAGCCCACGTGCGCCCCCACGTCGACGCCCCGGGCAAGCGCCATGCGCACGGTGCGGTCCATGATGACGGGGTCGCCCGCATGGAAGCCGCAGGCCACGTTGGCGGAAGAGACGATGTCCAGCAGCGCCTCGTCCTCGCCCATGCGCCAGGGGCCGAAGCCTTCGCCGAGGTCTGCGTTCAGGTCGATGTCCATGGGGTCCTTGCGCGTCAGAGGGGTTGCAGTTCGACCAGCGGCGTGCCGTAGCCGGCAGAAAGGCCATGGCCGACGCACACGGCGGCAATCTTGCCCGCCTCGGCCGCAGCGACGGGCAGAAGCAGCGGCCCGATCTGCATCAGGCCGACGGTCTGGCCGGCCGTCACGCGTTCGCCGATGCGGACCAACGGTGCGTTGCCGAGCGGATGGCCGTGCAGGAAAACGCCGACCGTGGGGGCCTTGACCGTGACAAGCGCCGCCCCGGCCGCGCCCTGCGCGTCGGACGGTTCGACGGGCAGTTCGACGATGTCGTCGCCCTGCCGTCCCAGGCGCAGCGTGCCGTTGGGCGTGCGCAGTTCGAACAGGCCGATGTCCGTGTCGGCCAGCCACGCGGCGAACAGGCTGGCGTGCAGCGCGACGTCCCGCATGTCAGCGCCTTGCCCCGGGCGCAGCGCGGTGCAGTTCGACCATGCGCGCCACCTTGTCGAGCCAGGCGCGCACTTCGTCGAGGGCAGCCACCGCCTCGTCCCAATCGGCTTCGATGAAGCGCACGCGGCTGCCGATCGGCGCCTGCCCGAGGCGCCACATGTCGGCCTCGATCACCGTGCCGAACTTGGGGTAGCCGCCGGAGGGCTGGGCGTCCCGCATCTGGATGATCGGCTGCCCGCTGTGCGGCACCTGGATCACACCGGGCACGATGCCGTGCGAACGCAACTCCATCGGCGCGATGGGGCGCAGCGCCTCGCCTTCGAGGCGGTAGCCGTAGCGGTCGCTCTGCGAAGTGATCTTCCATTCGCCGGCCCAGAAGGCGCTACGCGACGCGGGATCGAAGCCCGCGTATTCGGCCGCGGGCAAGACGCGCACGGCCGGCAGGCCGTCGCGTTCGAGCGGCATTGCGAGCGCGGGCGGCACCAGTCCGAAGCCGGTCTTGCATGCCGCGCCCGCACCGGCCGCGCGCAGCATGTCGCCTCGCCGCAGCGAACGCCCTTCGTGGCCGCCGAAGGCACCGCGCAGCTGCGTGCTGCGCGAGCCCAGCACTTCGGGCACGTCGACCCCGCCGGCCACGCACAGCATGGCGCGGGTGCCGCGCTGCGCGCCGCCTTGCGGCAGGCCCAACGCCAGCACCTGCCCGGCGCGCGCCTGGTGCACCCACCACGGCAGCAGGGGCTGGCCGTCGAGCCGGGCCGCGCAGTCGGCACCGGTCAGCGCAAATGCGCAGTCCTCGCCAAAGCGCACCTTGAACGGGAACACCGGGATCTCGATGGCGGCAGCGCCGAGCGCATTGCCCAGCAGCAGGTTGCCGGCCGCGAGCGCCAGGTTGTCCATGGCGCCCGAGGTGCCGACGCCCCAGCGCAGGCTGCCGGTGCGCCCCAGGTCCTGCACGGTGGCGAGCGCGGCCGATGAAAGCACTTCGATCATCGGACGATGCCCTCCACGCGGAAACGGATCATGTCGCCCGGCTGCAGCGCCGCCGGCGGGTCCTGCGCGGGATCGAAGAAGCACATCGAGGTGCTGCCGATGGTGTTCCAGCCGCTCGGCCCCGGCGACGCCGACACGCCGGTCTGCGCGCCGCCGATCGAGACCGCGCCGCCCGGAATGCTCAACACCGGCACCTTGCGGCGCGGTGTCGCGATGCGCGCGTCCATGCCGCCCAGGTAGCAGTAGCCCGGATGGCTGCCGAGCGCGTACACCGGGTAGAGCGGCGCGCTGTGCAGCTCGACGATGCGCTCGATGCTGAGGCCGGTGTGCGCCATCACGTCGGACAGGTGCGGGCCGCCGGCGCCGCCGTAGACCACAGGCAGCTCGACCACGCGGCCTTCGCGCGGCCGGGCGACCGCCGCATCCCACGCATCGGCCAGGCGAGCCTCGAGGGCTTCGAGCGCTTCGAGGCCGCGCGGCGGGCGAAGAAAGGTCAGCATCAGGTTGTTCATGCCCGGCACGGCTTCGCGGATTTCCGGCCAGGCCCCTGCTTCGTGCGCCAGCGCCCAGATGCGCTGCTGCGTGCCGAGGTTCATCTCGCCGGGGGGCTCGAACAGCAGCGCGGTGGTGCCCAGCAGGCTGGTCGAAGGTCGTTGCCGGGTCGTCATCCCACGCTCCGTTGCTTGAGCCAGCGCTCGAGATGGTGGATGTCCACGCCGCCGGCGTCAAAGCCCTGGTCGCACAGCAGTTCGCGGTGCAGCGGCACGTTGGTCGCGATGCCGTCGATGCGCATCTCCGCGAGCGCGAGGCGCATGCGGCCGAGCGCATCGGTGCGCGTGCTGCCGTGCACGATCAGCTTGGCGATCATCGAGTCGTAGTGAGGCGGCACGCGGTAGCCGGCGTTGGCATGCGAATCGACGCGCACGCCGAAGCCGCCGGGCACCTGCCAGCCAGTGATGCGCCCGGGCGATGGCGCGAAGGTAACGGGGTTCTCGGCGTTGATGCGGCACTCGATGGCGTGGCCCTGGCAGCGCACATCGGCCTGCGAAAGCGAAAGGCGCTCGCCGCGCGCCATGCGCAGCTGCTGCTGCACGATGTCGATGCCGGCCGTCATTTCGGTCACCGGGTGTTCGACCTGCAGGCGGGTGTTCATCTCGATGAAATAAAACGCGCCCTTCTCATAGAGGAACTCGAAGGTGCCCACGCCGCAGTAGCCGATCTGGCGGCAGGCGGCCGCGCAGCGCTCGCCCACCTCGGCCATCAGCGCGTCGTCGATGCCGGGCGCCGGTGCTTCCTCGATCACCTTCTGGTGGCGGCGCTGCAGCGAGCAGTCGCGGCTGCCAAGCCACACGGCGTTGCCATGGCTGTCGGCCAGCACCTGGATCTCGATGTGCCGCGGGTGCAGCAGGAACTTCTCGATGTAGACCTCGGGGTTGCCGAAGGCCTGGCGCGCTTCCTCGCGCGTGAGCGCCATCGCATCCAACAATGCCGCTTCGTCGTGCACCACGCGCATGCCGCGCCCACCGCCGCCGCCGGCCGCCTTGACGATCACGGGGTAGCCGATCTCGCGCGCGATGGCCTGCACGGCGGCCGGGTCCCCGGGCAGCCCTTCGTCGGGCCCCGGCACGCAGGGCACGCCGGCCTTGCGCATCGCGCGCTTGGCCGAGACCTTGTCGCCCATGGTGCGGATGCAGGCGGCGCTCGGGCCGATGAAGACCAGGCCGGCCTGCGCCACGCGCGCCGCGAATCCCGCGTTCTCCGACAGGAAACCGTAGCCCGGGTGGACGGCCTGGGCCCCGCTGACTTCGGCGGCGAACAGGATGGCGGACTGGTTCAGGTAGCTCTGCCCCGGCGCGGACGGACCGATGCACAGCGCCTGGTCCGCCTGCGCGACGTAGCCGGCTTCGCTGTCGGCCTCCGAGTGCGCGACCACGGTCCGAAGGCCCAGGCCGCGGCACGCGCGCAGGATGCGCAAGGCGATCTCGCCGCGGTTCGCAATGAGGACGGTGTCGAACACGGCGTGGTCTTCCTCAACCGAAACGGAACAGGGGCTCGCCTGCTTCCACTTCCTGGCCCGAGCTCACGAGCACGGACTGCACGGTGGCGGCGACCTCGGCGCGGACTTCGTTGAACATCTTCATGGCCTCGATCACGCAGAGCATCTGGCCGGCCTCGACGGCCTGTCCCGGGTGCACGAAGGGCGGCTCGCCGGGCGCGGGCTGCAGGTGCACCACGCCATGGAGCGGTGCGCGGCATTCGTCCGCGGCGGCCTCCGGCAGTGCCGTTTCCGCGGAAGCCGCGCCGGTTGCATGGCGTGCGCCGGCGGGGGGCCGTGCCATGGGCACGGCCTTCAGCGCCGACTGCTTCACCAGCCTGAGCGTGCTGCCGTCTTCCGTGTACTCCAGCTCCGCCAGGTCCGAAGCGGCGAGTGCATCGATGAGCGTCTTGATCTGTTCCTGCTTCATGTCGGGGCCTGCCTCTGGCGACAGGACATCCTTGGTGGCCGACGCATCCAGCGAACGCGTGACGGCAGGCATGAAAGGTAACGGGCCGCGGGCACAAAGCCCAAGACGGATTGGCTGTGCCGCGATAAGGGCGGCTTATGACGGCACGTCAGGCCAGCGCGGCCAGCCCGGGTTCGGGCGTGGCCGCGAAGTTGCCCGCGAGGTCGACCACCAGCTCGAGCAGGATGCTCTTCACCGCCTGCGCCGGTTCGGGAAGCGGCAGGTGGTCCGACTGGCACAGCGCCAGCGGCGCCTCGATGACCGGCTCGACGATCTGGAACTGCCAGGCGCCGCAAGAAGCCACCACCTCGCGCGCCATCGAGGCCGGCAGGATGGTCGCGCCCAGCCCGTCGGCAATGGCCGCCGTGAGCGTGAAGGCGGATTCGATCTCGGCCACCACGCGCGGCACCATGCCCGCACGCACGAAAGCCGCGTCGACCAGCTTGCGCACCACGTTGTAGGGGCGCGGCAGGAAGAGTTCGATGTCGCGCAGATCGACCAGCTTCACCGGCTGCGCCGGCGCCGGCATCGCGGCCGGCCCGACCAGGAACAGCGGCTCCTTGAGCAGCGGCTGAAAGCTCAAGCCATGGATCGCCTTGTCCCCATAGAGCACGGCCAGGTCCATGCGGCCGTTCATGATGAGCTCGCTCAGCGTGGTGCCGTAGTTCTCGTTCAGGTAGAGCAGGATGCCGGGGTGGCGTGCGCGCACGGTGCGCAAGAGCGGCAATGAAAGCGCGGAGGCCGCCGTGCCGGGCGCAAGACCCACCGACACCTGGCCCGAGAGTCCCTCGCCGGCCGCTTCCATGTCCACGCGCGCCTGCTCGCACTGGCGCAGGATGATCTGCGCATGCCGGTACAGCACCTTGCCGGCCTCCGTGGGCGTGACCCCGCGCTTGGTGCGCACGAGCAGCTGCTGGCGCACCTCGCCTTCGAGCGTGGCCAGCTGCTGGCTCAGCGCGGGCTGGGCGATGAAAAGAACCTCGGCCGCCTGCGTCAGGCTGCCGATGTCCACGATCTTCACGAAATATTTGAGGCGTCGCAGGTTCACGCCTTGTCCCCAAGCAAAACCCGAGCCTAGCACCGCCCCCGCGCAGCGGCCATCCGGGCTCACCATAAGCTGCGCCTATAGAACCAGTGCAATCTCGTCTTGGCCTCGCGCGATCGATGTGCGTACCGTTCGGTCCATGCCATTGCCAACCCAGGAAGACAAGTGACGCCCTCCCGCATTGCCGCCCGCGTGCGGCGCATCAAGCCCTCGCCCAGCACATCGGCCGCCGACCGCGCCAACGAGCTGCGGCGCCAGGGCAAGTCGATCGTGAACCTGGTGGTGGGCGAGCCCGACTTCGACACCCCGCCCCACATCCGCCAGGCCGCCGCTGCCGCCATCGAGCAAGGCGCGACCCGCTACACGCTGATGGCCGGCACGGTGGAGCTGCGGCAGGCCATCGTCGCCAAGCTGGAGCGCGAAAACGGCCTGCGCTATGCATTGAACGAAATCATCGCCACGAGCGGCGCCAAGAGCGCGATCTACAACGCCTTTGCGGTCACGCTGGAGCCGGGCGACGAGGTGATCATTCCCGCGCCCTACTGGGTGTCGTACCCCGACATGGTGCTGGCCTGCGAAGGCACGCCGGTCACCGTCGCCTGCCCCGAAACCAACGGCTTCAAGCTGGCGCCCGCGCAGCTGGAGGCCGCGATCACGCCGCGCACGCGCTGGCTGCTGATCAACTCGCCCAGCAATCCGACCGGCGCCAGCTACACCGCCGATGAATACCGTGCGCTGGCCGAGGTGCTGCAGCGGCATCCGCACGTCATGGTGATGACCGACGACATCTACGAACACATCCGCTTCGACGGCGGGGCGACGCCGCACCTGCTCGCGGTAGCGCCCGCGCTGCGCGAGCGCACGCTGGTGGTCAACGGCGTCTCGAAAACCTACGCGATGACGGGCTGGCGCATCGGCTATGCGGCCGGTCCGGCCGACCTGGTCAAGGCAATGGACACGCTGCTGTCGCAGTCCACCGGCAACTGCTGCTCGGTGAGCCAGGCGGCCGCGGCCGCCGCCTTGAACGGCGACCAGGGCTTCGTGGCGGAGAGCGTGGCGGTGTACAGGAAGCGGCGCGACCGCACCCTGGCGCTCGTCAACGAGATCCCCGGCCTGCGCTGCACCCCGCCGCCCGGCGCCTTCTACCTCTACATCCATTGCGGCGGCCTGGTCGGCAAGACCACGCCGCAAGGCAAGCGGCTGGAAGAAGACGGCGACGTGGTGATGTACCTGCTCGAGAGCAAGGGCGTGGCCGTGGTCGCGGGCACCGCCTATGGCCTGTCGCCCTACTTCCGCCTTTCCATCGCCACCGCCATCGAGACGCTCGAGGAAGGCTGCGCACGCATCGCGCAAGCAGTGGCCGCCCTGCGCTGAGACGCCCCCCGTCACCGAGGAAAGACATGCCCTACAAAGCCATCCGCAAGAACGCCTCCGCCGCTCCGGTGGCCCCCGAAATCCTTGCCGCACTGCGCGAGATGCCTGTCGCCGCGCTGAGCGACAACATGCACCGCAACATCGGCAGCACCGGCCTGCATCCCTACCACCGTCCGGTGGCGAGGACGATGGCCGGCACGGCCGTGACGGCGCGCTCGCGCGGCGGCGACAACCTCACGTACCTGCGCGCGCTCGAGTTCTGCCGTCCCGGCGACGTGCTGGTGATCGATGCCGGCGGCGACCTCAACAACGCGGTGGTCGGCGGCATCCTCTCGTTCTACGCCGCGCACATCGGCGTGCTGGGCGTGGTGATCGACGGCGCGATCCGCGACGTGGCCGAGGTCCGGGCGCGCGAGTTTCCGGTCTATGCGCGCGGCGTGACCCATCGCGGCCCCTACAAGGACGGGCCCGGCGAGATCAACGTGCCGGTGTCCGTGGGCGGGATGGTCGTCAACCCCGGCGACATCGTGGTCGGCGACCAGGACGGGCTCATGGCTTTTGCGCCGGAAGAAGCCGGGCTGCTGATCGAGAAGGCGCGCGCGCACCTCGCGACGGAAGCGGAAACCATCCGCGCCATGAAGGAAGGCCGCTGGGACCGCGCGTTCATCGACGCGCTCGAGGCGCGCTGCGCCAACTGAAAGGGTCGATCAGGTCGACGTTCCCGCCGCCGATGGCGCAGCGTTGACCGCCCATTGCGCTGCAAACGCCCGCTGGTACGCAGGCCGCGCTTCGCCGCGCGCGACATAGGCGGCCAGCGTGGGAAATTCGCTCAGCAGGCCGGACGGCCGCAGCCTCAGCAGCACCGACACCATCAGCAGGTCGCCGGCGCTGAAGCCGCCGTCCAGCCAGTCTTTGTCGCCCAAGCTTGCGGCCAGTTGGTTCAGGCGGGCGCGCACCCGGTCCTGCACGAGGGGCAGGCGCTCGGCCTTCCAGGGCATGTTGCCCTCCACCAGCTTGACGGTGACGAGTTCGAGGATGGGCAGCTCGACCGTGTTGAGCGCCGCGAACATCCACGTGATGGCCCGCGCCCTTGCGTTGGCATCGGCGGGCAACAGCCCCGGATGGTGCTCGGCGATGTGCAGCACGATCGCGCCGGTCTCGAACAGCGCCAGCTCGCCCTCCTCGTAGGTGGGAATCTGGCCGAAGGGATTCAGCGCCAGGTGCGCGGGTTCCTTCATTGCCTTGAAGGACACCAGCCGCACACCGTAAGGCAGGCCGGCCTCCTCCAGCGCCCAGCGCACGCGCGTGTCGCGCGCCAGGCCCTTGCCGCCGTCCGGCGATCGTTCGAAGGCGGTGATGGTGATGGTCATCGCGGGTGTCCTTTCGCAGGCAGAAAGTCAAAACTGTAGCCTCCCTGATGAGCCGCCGCTCCTCGCAACTTTTTCGAAGCGGCACGCGGTCGCACGGATCGGCCGCCCGACCGGGTGCGCGCCGGTGTTGCGCAACTCGGCGTGGGTATGCCCTTCACTTTCTGGAGACAATGGAAGCGCCCGCAACCGAACATGAAGGGATCCCGATGGCAGCCGACGACTGGTGGAAATACGGCATCGTCTATCAGGTCTACCCGCGTTCGTTCCAGGACAGCAATGGCGATGGCATCGGGGACCTCGATGGCATCCGCGCCCGGCTGGATCACCTGGTCTCGCTCGGTGTCGATGCCGTGTGGATCTCGCCGGTCTATCCCTCGCCGATGGCCGATTTCGGCTACGACATCTCCGACTTCTGCGGCATCGATCCGCAATTCGGCACGCTGGAGAGCTTCGATGCGCTGGTGCGGGATGCCCATGCGAAAGGGCTCAAGCTCATCCTGGACTTCGTGCCCAACCACACCTCGGACCGTCATCCATGGTTCGTGCAAAGCCGCAGCGCACGCAGCGATCCGCGGCGCGACTGGTACATCTGGCGCGACCCGGCGCCCGGCGGCGGGCCGCCGAACAACTGGCTCAGCAATTTTGGCGGCCCGGCCTGGACCTTCGATCCGGCCACCGGCCAGTACTATGGCCATTCGTTCCTGAAGGAGCAGCCCGACCTCAACTGGCGCAACCCCGACGTGCGGGCCGCGATGTACGAGGTGCTGCGCTTCTGGCTGCGACGCGGCGTCGACGGCTTCCGCGTCGACGTGCTCTCCCAGATCATCAAGGACGCGGAGTTTCGCGACAACCCGCCGAATCCGGACTTCGCCGAGGGGCAGGACCCGTTCTTTCGCTGGTCGATGCTCTACAACACCGACCTGCCCGAGCTGCAGCCGATCGTGGCCGAGATGCGCCGCGTGGTCGACGCGTTCAGCGACGCGCGCTCGTCGCGCGTGCTGATCGGCGAGCTCTACCTGCCGCTGCCTCGGTTGGTCGCCTACTACGGCCTCAACGCCGAAGGCGTGCTCGAAGGGGTGCAGCTGCCCTTCAACTTCCAGTTGATCGCGACCGAGTGGCAGGCGGCGCAAATCGACCGCTTCGTGCGCGACTACGAAGCGGCCCTGCCCGCCGGCGCCCAGCCCAACTGGGTGCTGGGCAACCACGACAAGTCCCGCATCGCGAGCCGCGTCGGGCCCCGGATGGCGCGGCTCGCGGCCATGCTGCTGCTCACGCTGCGCGGCACGCCGACGCTCTACTACGGCGACGAGATCGGCATGACGGACGTGCCCATTCCCGCCGATGAAGTGCAGGATCCGTTCGAGAAGAACAAGCCTGGCATGGGCCTGGGCCGCGACCCGGAACGCACACCCATGCAGTGGAGTGCCAGAGAGCACGCGGGCTTCACGAGCGCCGCGCCGTGGCTGCGCCTGGCCCCCGACTGGCCCACGAACAATGTGGAATCGCAGTCGCGCGACGCCGGGTCGATGCTCGCGCTGTACCGGCGCCTCATCGCCTTGCGCCGCGCGCAGCCCGCGCTGCACCGGGGCACCCATGAAGCGCTTGGAACCGAGGGCGAGGTGCTCGCCTATGCGCGCAATTGCGAGGGCCGGCGGCTGGTGGTGCTCCTCAACTTCGGCACCACGCCGGCGCCGATTTCGCCGGCGTCGATGCCGAGCGAGCCCATCGTGCTGGCATCGACCGATCCTGCGCGCGCCGAGCGCATCGACGGGCCCCTGGTGCTGGCGCCGCACGAAGGCGTCGTCCTCGGCAACGAGGAGAAGCCGTGACGGGTCCTCAAGGCTTGCCGGCCTGGATCTCGACGTGGCTGCGCGCGTGCCAGCGCACCCGCACGGGCCACTTCGCGTCGGCGATGGTTTCGGAGTTCACGTCCTTGCCGCTGCCGTAGTTGATCTGCCGGTCGGGCCGCTTGTCGAGGCCGACCAGCAGCACGATGCGGCTGCCCGCCGCAAGCCTGCGCGCCGTCACGCGTTCGGTGGTGAACGAAAGCAGCTGGCGCACGCCGGCCCGAAGCAGCCGGCGGCGCACGCGATGGCCTGCATAGCTGGCGCGGAAGTCGTAGGGTTCGAACAGCAGCTGGTACTCGCCGCTTTGCGTCAGTTCGTAGAGCGAGATGTTGAAGTCCAAGTCCTGCCGCGACGGCGTGATGTCGAACACGCCGCGCAGGCTGCCGAAGATCTCGGTGTCCTCGGGGAGTGGATCGCCGACAAAGCTCAGGCTGTTGCGCGTCGGCAGTTGCTTCACGCGCAGCGCGTCGGGCCACGGAATGCCCACGTCGCGCCGGTCGGCGAGATCGACCGAAAGCCGTGCGCTGCCACCGCCTTCGGAAGGCGACGGCAACAGGCGGTGTGGCTCGTCGCGCTCGCCGGTGCCCAGATACAGGCGCAGCCGGGTGCGCTCCGGCACCTCCAGCGTCGGCTCATGGCGCCACTGGTCCGCGCCCATGACCTGGTAGTTGATGCGGTCGATCAACAGCGAAGGCTTTTCCGCGCCGTTCAGGATGTGGTGGAGCCACTGGTAGCGCAGCTCGGGAAGGTCCACGCGTGCGACCGGGTCCAGCGTGTAGCCGCGCAGCGCCGGTGCCGTGCCGAGCCGGATCGAGGCCGCGTCGTAGGGGCCGAGCAGCAGCGTCGTGTCGGCCTGCGGCCGGTTGCGGCGATGCTCGTCGTGGAAATAGAGCGCGCCGGCGTCGGCGCCGTAGTAGCCGGCAACGCTGAGCACCGGAATGTCGATGCGCGCAAACTGCTGCGCCGACGGCAGGAACTTCTGCCAGTAGCGATCGTGGCTCGGGTGCGTCAGCCAGGTGCGGATCAGCTTGCTGCGCTTGCCGATCAGCACGCGGTCGATGTCCCAGTACGGGCGATTGCCCCGGTACCAGCGCGCGTCGAGTGCCTGCCATGCCGCGTCCGGGTTGGCGTCGGTGCCGGTGCGCGGCAGCTCGTCGCTCGTGTGCTCGTGGGCCCAGCGCACCATGGCGTTGCGGAAGATCTGTCCGGCCATCGGGAAGTCGATGCCCGGCGCCATCGGCGCAATGGTGGCAATGGCCTTGAGGGCGGCCGGCCGCAATCGCGCGGCGGCCCAGGCGGTGTAGCCCGAGTAGCCGTCGCCGATCATGCAGACGCGGCCATCGCTCCATGCCTGCTGGGCGATCCAGTCGATGACCGCGGCGGCGTCTTCGCCGTCGCGGACGAACGGCCACACCGCGCCCTTGCCGTCGGGCGTGCGTCCGCGCACGTACGCGGTAACGCCGACAAAGCCCTTGACGGCGCTCTGCCGGGCGTCGTCCTCGGCCGGATCGAGCGTGAAGCGCAGCAGCGCCGGCAGTGCGCCCAGCGCGTCGTCCACGCGGCCCGGCCGAACCACGTTCGCGTAGATGACACCCCCGCGCACGGGAATCGTGACCTCGGCCTGTGCCACATAGCGGGCGCGGTTTTCCGCCGCGAACAGTCCAGGCAGCAGCGCACCGAAGGCGCGGCGCGACTGGTACGAATGCCAGGTTCGCACCAGCGCCAGCGCATCGGCCTCCGGCAGGCTGCCCTTCGCGCGCCACAGGTCGAAAGCCTGGCGCAGCGGCTCCCTGAAAGCGTCCGGCGGAATGGCGAGCCGCGCCATGATGGCTTCGGCCTGCGCGTTGTCCAGCGGCGACACCAGCTCCCGGAAAGAGCGCGCGTAGGCTTCGGCGAAGCCCAGGCGCCCTTCCGCTTCGACCGTGCGCGCGCGGGCATAGATGCCGTCGAGGATCGCACGCTCGACCAGGATGTCGAACGGCTTGCCCTGGCGGCGGCTGCGCAGGGACCCGCTGCTGTCGGAGGCTGCGCGGTAGGCGCCGCTGACGATCTGCAGGGCGGTGAGGTTGGCCAGGAAGACATCGGTGTCGGCCTCCTGGTACACCGGCAGGATGCGCTCGGCCAGGTCCCGCATCAGGTAGGCCGCGGCGGCATCGTCGGGATCGGGCGGGGGCCGGAAGCCGAAATCCGCCGCCGAGGCCCACGCGGGCAACGCAAGAATCAGCCGCGTGACGGCGCGGCGCGCACGGCTGACGGTCGACTCGGGGCGTCTCATGGTCGCGGCTCCTCGGGCACGTCGTTCGGCGCTTTGACCAGGTGCACCACCTGCGTGAACAGCCGGTCGTGCGCTTCTCCGGCCGAGCCTATGTGGACTATGCCCGTTTGCGTGAGCTTGCCCAACAGGTCGATGATGAGTTCGAGCGTGTCGTCCTCGAACGCGCCGAAGGCTTCGTCCATCACCAGCCAGGGCGGCGACTGCAGCACCACGCGGGCGAAGCCCAGGCGCAACTGCTCGTCCATGCTGAGCTCGCGCTCCCAGCGGGCCGTCTTGTCGAGCCATGGTTCCAGGCGCTGGAGGCCCACGCTCGCCAGCGCGGCCACCATGGCTTCCCGCGGGTAGCTCGACGGTTCCATGGCGTACGACAGCACTTCGGCCAGCGTGCCGCGGGGAATGTAGGGCGTGCCGCGCGGCATGTAGTGGATCGTCTCGCCGGCGGGCCGGCGCACGGTGCCGGAGCCCCAGGGCCAGAGGCCCGCAAGCGCCCGGAACAGCAAGGTCTTCTCGGTGCCCGGTGTGCCGAGGATCAGCACGCGCTGGCCACGGTGCACGACCAGGCTCGGCGCGTCCAGCCGATCGTGGCCCGTCCAGGAGCGAACCTCGAGCGCCTCGATCGCGAGCGCACCGGCTTCGCTCTCCTCGTAGGCGATGCGGCTGCCGCCTGCCTGTGCCTCCAGGTCGGACGCCAGCATCCGGCGCAGGTCGGCCACGCGCAGCAGCGTGGCGCGCCAGTCGGCAATGATGCTGAAGTTGTCCACGAACCAGCGCAGCGACGACTGCGCCTGCGTGAAGGCCGCGGCCGCCATCATCAAGCCGCCGAACGACACCTTGCCCGAGAAGTACAGGGGTGCAGCCACCAGCGTGGGCGCGATGATGGTGACCCAGCCGAAGCCCGCCGTGACCCAGGTCAGGTTGGTCAGCCCGAGCACGACGCGCGAAGTGGCGCGCAAGACGTCGCCCAGGTGCATGGCGACACGGCGCTTCTCGTCGGCCTCGCCCCCCGCCAGGGAGATGCCGTCGAGATGCTCGTTGATGCGCGTCAGCGAAAAGCGCAATTCGCCCTCGCGCGCGTAGCGTTCGGCGTTGCGCGAGATCAGCCCGCTCCCGACCCAGTAGGTGACCAGCGAGCCGGCAATGGCATAGGCAATGGCGGCCCACAGCATGAAGCCCGGCAGCACGTGGTCCTTGCCGTCGAAGAAGAGACTGAAGTCCTTGGAGAGGACCCACAGCACGCTCGCGAAGCTGCCGAACAGCATTGCCGCCTGCAACAGGCCCACGCCGAGCGCGACCGACAGGTCGCACAGCTTCAGCGCGTCATCGTGCATGCGCTGGTCCGGATGGGCCCCCATCGGGCCGCTGGCCTGGAGCCAGAACGCCCGTCGCGGCTGCAGCCACAGCCCGACGAGGTCGTTGACCACGGCCTGGCGCAGCTTCAGCTGCAAGGTTTCGCCCAGCCACCGTTGCGCGACGTTCAGGACCAGCAGCACGCCCGCAATGATCGCGAACACGCCGACCTGTACGACGAATTCACCCAGGTCGCGCCGCGAGATCGCGTCGTAGAACGGCTTGTTCCAGCTGTTGAGCTCGATCTGCCCATAGGCCGTGAGCGCGACGACGACGACGATCGCGCCCATCAGCATGACGAGCGTCCTTGCCACCGGGGACACGCGCAAGGCGCCGAGCAGCTCGCTGACCTGGCGGAAGAAACCGGTCCTGGCCGCCGGCTCGACGCGGTGCTCCGGCCTCGCGCTCATCGACGCTGCGGCGCCTGGCAAGCGGCGGCCGCGAGGCGGCGCGCCGAGACACATGAAATGAACGCGGCGTGGCTCCAGGCCAGTTGCTTCGCCGAGGTCTGCGCGCCGCTGCGCTGGTCGAACTGCTCCGACAGCTCGCCGCCGGCCGGCGTGTACGCGCGCACGGTGGCGAGGTAGGCGTCGCCGCGTTCGAACCATTGGCGTGCGTCACCGCCTACCGCCGCTGCGGCGCGGAAACAGAACTCGGCGGCACCGAGCGTCGAGAAGTAGTACGCGCCGCCCGAGCAGTACACGTCGCCGTCGTACCGGCCCATTGCCGCGCCACGCCCTGCGCTGCGGCCATGGTTGATCGGATAGGCCGCATCGAACAGCGCGTCGAGCCGCGCGAGCGTGTCCTGCATGCGCGGGTCGGCCGGTCCGTGCGCGTCCCCGGCGCCAAGGCTGTGGATCGCCGACAGGATCACCGCGATGTCCAGCGCCTTGGGGCCGGGCCGGCCGTCCGCGAGCGCGCGGGAACGGTAATAGCCGCGCGCCGCGCCGTCTCCTTCATCCACCCAGTAGCCGTCGAGCAGGCGCAGCACGGCCAGCGACTCGTCCCGGCAGCGCTGCGCCAGCGCCGTGTCGCCCACGCCTTCGAGCCATGCCGCGCCTTCGGCGAGCGCGGCCCCTGAAACACGCAGCGTGTAGTAGTGGTGGCCGAGCTCCTCCTCCCAGATGTCGTAGGACGGCTCGCGCCAGTAGCGCAGCGTGAAGCCGAGATCGAAGCGGATCAGCTTGGACGCCTGTGCCTGCAGCGGCGCGTCGAGGTGCCCGCCGGCCACCCAGCGCAAGAGCGCCAGCGCGCGCAGCGGCGCGCCGTCGTGCTGGGGGCGATTCCATCGGCAGGCATCGAGCGTGCCGTCGGGGTTCACCCGTGTCTCGGCGGCCACCAGGTCGCCGAAGGCTTTGGCCAGGTCCTGGTCTTCGCGCAGGTACTGCAGGAGCTCGGGGGCCACGCACGCGCGGCGGTCTTCCACCGCGGCCGCCGCGCGGCCGTCGAGGCGGTTCAGGTCCAGGCTGAAGCGGATGAAGTCGCGCAGGTGCTGCAGGGCTTCATCGCCGACGCGCCCTTCGGCGTGGAGCAGGCGCAGCGCATCGATGACGACGGCGGAATCGCGGAACCAGTGAAAGAAGTAGTCCGGGTCCGGGTTGTAGTCGGCAAGCACGGGCGAGGCGACGATGGCCCCGGGCAGCGGCCGCACGGTCTGGCCGAAGCCCGGCCGGTGCTTGACGATCGACACGGGCGAGATGCTGGTCAGCATTGCCGCGGCCGAATGGCGCAGCTGTGTCTCGAGCCAGGCCTCGAAGCCCGGGTCTTGCGCGCTCGCCACGCCGGAAATCATGCTTCCGCTGGCACGAGATGCGGGCTGCTGAAGTCGAGACGCCGCAGCCCGGCCTGCACTTCAGGCACGCTCATGAACAGCTTCCACAGGAGGCCCGTACGATGGTTCTCCATCATCACGACGATCGGGCCCTGGTCGATGGCAAGGTAGGTGTCCGCGAACCAGTCCCGCTGCGCGCAGAACGCATCGACGAAGCCGTAGTCCCTCCACAGCCGCTCGCCATGCGCGGTGAGGAAATGCCGCACCACCTGCATCACCTCGGCCGGCGCATACGGCAGGCTGGCCAGTGCGGCCGTCGGCGAGATGGTGCCGTTGTCGTTGTTCGGATCGTGCGCAAGGTAGCCGTCGGGGTCGTCGCTGGCCGTGAGGCCCCAGCACGATGCGCCATAGCCCGCATGGCCGCGTGGATTGGCGATGCAGTAGGCGCGGTTGATCCGCACATGGCGGCTGTTCAGGTCCCAGTAGTCGGCGTAGCGGTCCTTCAGGCCGCGCGGATCCAGGCCGCAGAACGAGTAGTGCGCAAAGAACAGCGGGCCGGCGTTCGGCGGGCCCAGCGGCAGTTCGATGCCCTGGTAGGAGCCGCCATTGAGAAAGTCGGGGCCGGAGGCGTAGCCGTGGTGGTAGACCTTCGGATCGATCGCATGGCGCGGCGCGGCTGCCGCCAGAAAGTAGGTGATGAGGCACTCGTTCCAGCCGTGCACCTGGTGGTTCATGGCCCAGCCGTGCGTCGGGCTCCAGTGCCAGTACAGCACGTCCTGCCCGCCCTGCGTGAACCAGTTCCATTCGACCTCTTGCCACAGCGTGTCGAAGTCGGCGCGCAGCTGGCGCGCCATGGCCGTGTCCTCGCTGAAATACTGGCGCGCACACAGCAGGCCCATGCACAGGAACGAGGTCTCGACCAGATCGCCCGCGTCGTCCTTGGGGCTCATCGGGATCGTTGCGCCGCTCGCCCCGTCCATGAAGTGCGGAAAGGCGCCGTGGTACCGCTTGGCGCGCATGAGAGCGTCCCGCATGCGCCCCAGGCGCTCCAGCGCCGCGTCCCGCGTGACCCAGCCGCGCTCCACCGCGACGATCAACGCCATGATCCCGAAGCCCGTGCCGCCGATGGCCACCCTCTCGTCGGCCAGGTCTTCGCCCGTGGCGCCGACGAGCGTGCGGCGGTCGAGCGCCAGGCCGCTGGCGGCATCGGCACCGTCCCAGAAATAGCGGAAGGTCTGCCGCTGCACGGCGTCGATCAAGGCTTCATCGGGCAGGGCTGCCAGTGCCTTGGGGTTCCTGTCATCCTTCAACACGAACGGTTCCTTTCGTTGTCGTCTCGGTAACACCTTTGGTTTCACCGATTTGTCGGCCGCACAACGCGGCCGAGGCTCTGTGCCCGCAGCATGCCATCATTGAGGCCCTTGGGTTCTATTCGAAATCCCTGATGAGCCGTATCGACACACTCATGGCCCGGATGACGCTGGCTGAAAAGCTGGGTCAACTCACGATGACTGCCTCCAGCTACACGGTCACCGGACCGGTGCTCGCGGGAGACTCCACGCAGTCGATCATCGACGGCACCGTCGGCAACCTGCTGAACATGGTGGGCGCCGGCCCCACGCACGAGATGCAGCGGCTGGCCGTCGAGAAGTCGAGGCTGGGCATTCCGCTCCTGATCGGCCTGGACATCATCCATGGCCATCGCACGCTCTTTCCGATTCCGCTCGCGGAGGCCGGCACCTTCGACCCGGACGTGTGGGAGCGCACGGCACGGGAGGCCGCGCGCGAAGGCGCCGCCGAGGGCCTGGCGATGACCTTTGCGCCGATGCTCGATGTGTCGCGCGATCCCCGCTGGGGGCGCACCGCCGAAGGGCCCGGCGAAGACCCCTGGCTCAACGCACGCATCGCGGAGGCCAAGGTGCGCGGATTCCAGGGGGCCGACCTGTCGTCGGCCGACGCGCTGGCCGCCTGTGCGAAGCATTTCGTCGCGTACGGCGCGGTCAATGCGGGGCGGGAGTACGCCGCGGTGGACATCTCCGAGCGCACCTTGCGCGAGGTGCACCTGCCGGGCTTCGAAGCCGCGGTCCGCGCCGGCGTCGCGACGCTGATGCCCGCCTTCACCGACCTGAACGGCGTGCCGATGACGGCGCACATCCCCTTGCTGCGCGACTGGCTGCGCGGCGAGATGGGCTGGGACGGTGTCATCGTGAGCGACTACAACGCAATCGCGGAACTGATCAAGCATGGCGTCGCGGCCGATCTCGCCGATGCCGCGGTACTGGCCTTGAAGGCCGGTGTCGACATCGACATGATGGCCGACGCGTACCGCAAGGGCCTGCCGGTCGCGCTCGAGCAGGGACGGGTGACGATCGAGGAGATCGATGCCAGCGTGCGCCGCGTGCTGCGGCTGAAGGAGCAGCTCGGCCTGTTCGACGACCCCTACCGCCGCGGCGCGACACCGGAGCCGGCGGCGCTCGTCGCCGAGCGGCACGCGCTGTCGCGCGAGGCCGCGCGCAAGGCCATCGTCTTGCTGAAGAACGAGCGTGACACCCTCCCCTTGCCTGCGGCGCCGAAGGCACTGTGCGTCATCGGGCCGCTGGCCGACGCAAGCACCGAGATGAAAGGCCCGTGGTGGGGTGCCGGCGAACACGAGCCCGCCGTCAGCGTGCTTGCCGGCTTGCGCGCCGCGCTGCCGCAGGCGGACATCCGCCATGCGCCCGGGGTCGCCATCGAAGGCGGCGACGACAGCGGCATCGAAGCCGCCATAGCGATGTGCGAGGGTGCCGAGGCCGTGCTGCTGTGCCTGGGCGAAAGTGCCAGGATGAGTGGCGAGGCGGCGAGCCGCGCCACGCCCGCCCTCCCGGGCCGGCAACAGGCGCTGGCCGAAGCAGTGATCGCGCGCGCACACGCGCTCGGCATCCCCGTTGTCGCCATCCTGTTCTCGGGCCGCCCGCTCGTCGTTCCCTGGCTGGCCGAACATGCCGACGCGCTGCTGGCCGCGTGGTTCCTCGGCGCCGAAGCCGGCCATGCGATTGCCGACGTGGTCACCGGCCAGGCATCTCCCACCGGCCGCACGCCGATGAGCTGGCCGCGCGTCGTCGGACAGGTGCCCATCTACTTCGGCCAGCGCCCCACAGGCCGGCCGATCAACCCGGCCGATTACTTCACGAGCAAATACCAGGACGTCGAGAACACGCCGCTCTATGCCTTCGGCCACGGCCTGACCTACGGCCGGTTCAACTACGACGAGCTTCATGTCGAGCCGCGGCGCGTGAGCGAGCAGGAGACCCTGAAGATCAGCGTGAGGCTGCGCAACGACGGCGCGCGCGAGGCCGAGGAAACCGTCTTCCTGTTCATTCGCGGCAAGGTGAGCCGCGTCACCCGGCCGCTGCTCGAACTCAAGGGCTACGCGAAGCTGCGATTGAGGCCTGGCGAAGCCGGCTCGGTGAACCTGGCGCTGCCCGCGGCCGAGCTGCGCTATCTCGGGCCGGACCTGCAGCCCCTGTTCGAGGCGGGCGAAGTCGAGATCCTCGTGGGGCCGAGTGCGGAGCAATCTGGGTTGCTGCGGCAGACCATCGTGTTGGGCTGAGGCCCCGACGTCAGCGACTGGCTCATCACGCGAGCAGCACATCCAGCGCCGGGTTGCAGATCCCGTCGGCAAGAAGTCTCGAGGCCTCGGCCGCACCTGCCTCCCCCAGTCGCGCCCGGTGCCCATGGGCGCGAACGACCAGCTCACGCATTCCCGCGCCGGCGGAAATCGCCAGCAACCGATCGGCCCACGCAGCTGCCCGGTCATCGCCCCGCTCGATGGCCACCGTGCACGCAGCATCCAGCGCATAGGCGCCGCCCCAGACATAGGCATCGGGCAGCCGGCCACAGCGCTGAAGTGTGTCCAGCAGGATCGCCATTGCCCCGTCGGCATCGCCGCGCGCAGCAGCCACCAGGCCGAGCCCGCGGCCGGCGATGCCTTCCCAGCAGGGGTCGGCCAGTTGGCAACCCAGCGCAAACGCGTGTTCGAAACGATCGGCCGCTTCGTCGATGTGCCCGCGCAGCAGCTCCACTTCGGCACGGAAAGACTGCGGCCACGGCAGAAACGCGGTCCACATGCGCCGTGCCTCACCGATACAGCGATCCAGCAGCAAGGTGGCTTCATCCAGGTGTCTCGTCAGGACCAGCACCCGGCCCGCCATGGACGCGGCGTAGATGCCTTGCCTGGTGTCGGAGGCTTCCTCGGCCCAGGCCTGCGCCTGCCGCAGTTGCACCTGTGCGGCCTCGTAGTCCGCCATGTCGCTCAAGATGGAACCGTGCAGCGTCGCCACCCGTGCCCGCTCGGCTACGTCCTGGGCCAAGGGTTCGGCCCGTTCCACCCAGGTCAGGGCGCGTTCATAGCGACCCAGCAAAAACTCGACGTAGCCCAGCTCCCGGCACGCCGCCGCCACGTGTTGTGGTGCTGCCTCGCGTCCGATCGCGAGTGCCTGGTGCAGCGCCGCAGCCCCTTCGGCGTCGCGGCCGCGCGCCGCATGGACCAGCGCCCCTCCCAGCGCGATGCGCGCACGCGAGCGCAGCGCCGGATCGCCGGTGGCATCGGCATCGACGATGGCCCTGCGCAGACACTGCAGGCCGGCCTCCAGCACACCGGCGCCGATCGCAGCTTCGCCAGCCTCGATCTGCGCGAGTGCGCCCGCTCGCCCGGTCGCCGGGCGCGACACGGCCGTCGACGTGGAGGTTCGCAGCGCATCGCCCAACGCGGTGCCTGGCAGCACACCCAGTTCACGCTGGAAGAGTTCTCTGCATGCAGCGGCTTGCCGGGCTGCGCCTACGCCATCGCCGGCATTCGCCAGGCAGCGGACCAGAAGGACCTGGGAGTTTTCATCCAGCGGGTCGAGTACCAACAAACGGCCAGCCAGGTCGACGGCTTCGTCACCTGCGCCGGCCGCCAACCGGGCCAGTGCGGCCTCGTGCAGCACGGCCTGCGAGGTGGCATGCATGCGGCGGCGTTCGGCTTGAAGCCACCCATCGAAAGAAGGGCTGCCGGAGAAGTTCATCCCCTCGAGCAATTCCCGGCCGATGCCAGGCAGTCGCACGCCTTCGGACGATCCGCCGCGCCGAAGCACATCCACGTCGATGGAGGCCACCGAGCTGCGATCCAGAGCGATCGCTTCGCCCCTCAGGCTGGCGGGACCCAGTGCCCGCCGAAGCTCGGTGAGATTCCAGCGCAGCGCTGCAAGCGGGTCTTCCGCGTCCTCGAACAGCAGGCGGCCGAGGTGCTGCCGACTCACAGCGCCCTGCTGGGCCACCAGGTAAGCCAGCAGGCCCCAGGCCTTGTGGCCCCGTAGCACCACCACCGTGCCGTCCTGCAGGACGACCTGCGGCACGCCGAGCAGTTGGATGGAGGCAGCCATGCGGCCAGTGTCGCAGCATCTGTCCCCCTTGTCGCCGCCCTCAGGCCTCGGCCGTCGTGGGATCGATCGTGGCCATGACGCGGGCGACGCTGTCGGCCGGAAAGCCGCCTCGGCGCGCGTGCTCGCGAACCAGCTCTTCGCTGGCCGCGTTGTAGACGCAGTAGATCTTGTCGCCGGTGACGTAGCTGTGCACCCACTGGACCTCGGGGCCCAGTTCGTTGAGCACACTGCAGGACTTCTGCGAGATCGCCTGCAAGTCTGCGGCGCTTGTGGCACCGATGTCGGGGATGGCGCGTTCAATCACGAATTTGGGCATGGTGCTGACCTGCTGAAAAGTTGAAGAAGGCTTCAGCATGCCGGCTTGCCGTTTGAGCGAGCGTTTGATGTCTTACACCAGTGGCGAGTCTCGAAACGCATCGACCAGAAAGTCGACCATCACGCGCACCTTCGCGCTGAGATGCCGGCGGCTTGCGTAGATCGCCAGCACGTCGACGGGCGGCATGTGATAGCCGGGCATGACCTCGACCAACCGTCCGGCCTTCACATCCCCGCCGATCACGAAGCTCGGCTGCCAGATGACGCCGGCACCGGCGAGCGCCGCGGCGCGGGCGGTTTCGCCATTGTTGGCGCGCAGGGCCCAGCGCACGCGCACGGATTCCAGTGTTCCGCCGGGGCCGGCAAACTGCCACTCGTCGGAGGTCGCACCGTACGTGTAGCCCAGGCACGGATGCCGCGAAAGGTCCGCCGGCCTCTCGGGCATGCCATGCGATGCAAGGTAGCCGGGCGAGGCACAGACCAGGTTGTGCGAGCGGCCCAGGAGGCGCGCGATATGGTTGCCCGACGTGGTCCGCGAGATGCGGATGGCAAGGTCGTAGCCCTCTTCGACGATGTCGACCACGCGGTCGATGAGCGCGATGTCGAGCTCGACGTCCGGGTACTTCGCCATGAACCTGGGCCACAACGGCGCCAGCACGAGGCTGCCGAAGCTCAGCGGCGCGTTGATGCGCAGGCGCCCCCGCGGCTGCAATGACGCGGTGGTCGCGAGGGCCTCTGTCTCCGCCACTTCCTCGAGGATCGATTTCGCACGGTCGAAGAGCGCTTCGCCGCCTTCGGTGAGCGACAGTCGGCGCGACGTGCGGTTGATGAGCCGCGTGCGCAGGTGGGCTTCCAGCTCGTTGACGTAGCGCGTGACGTTGGCCGGCGAGGTGTCCAGCGCGTCGGCCGCCTTGGTGAAACTGCCCCGCGCCACCACGGTGACGAACACCTCGTACGCACGCAATCGGTCCATGGGAGCCTCTTCCAATCATTCATAAAAGCTGAATGAGTAAACCACTTTTGGGCTCTTTCTGGAAGTGAAGCTGAACCATAAATTCGCTTCACCCTATCAACCGACAGAAGGAAGTTCAACATGACCGAGATCGACTTCACCCCCGCCGCCCCGTCCGCTCCCACGCGCCGTGCGCTCCTTGGCGGCGCAGTCGCCGTCGGCGCCGCGCTGACCATGGGCCGCGCCGCACACGCGGCACCCGCCGCCGACGCGGTGCCGGGATTCCGCGCGGGCAGCGCGGAGGTGAACGGCACCCGCATCCACTACCGCATCGGCGGCAGCGGGCCTGCTGTCGTGCTGCTGCACGGCTACGCGGAGACCGGGCACATGTGGAACCCGCTGATGCCGCTCCTGGCCAGGACGCACACCGTGGTCGTGCCCGATCTTCGGGGAGCCGGCAATTCCTCCAAGCCCGAGACGGGTTATGGCAAGAAGAACATGGCGATCGACATTCACGAGCTCGTGCGCTCGCTCGGCATTCGCAGCGCGAGCATCGTCGGACACGACATCGGCCTGATGGTGGCCTACGCCTATGCCGCGCAGTTTCCTTCGGAGACGGACAAGGTGGTGCTCATGGACGCCTTCCTGCCCGGCATCGGCGAATGGCAGAACGTCTGGCTCCTGCGCGACCTGTGGCATTTCCATTTCCACGGCGCGACACCGCTGGCGCTCGTGAAAGGACGCGAGCGCACCTATTTCGAGCATTTCTGGAACGACTTTGCGGCCGACCCCAGGCACTCGGTGCCCGAAGCCGACCGCCAGTTCTACGCCAGGGCCTATGCGCAACCCGGCGGCATGCGTGCAGGGTTTGAATACTTCAAGGCTTTCGAGAAGGATGCGGCCGAGTTCGCCGAACTGGGCAAGACGCCGCTGCCCATGCCGATGCTGGTGCTCTCCGGTGAAAAGGCCGGCGGGGCCTTCCTGATCGAGCAAGGAAAGATGGTTGCGACCAACGTGCAGGGCATCATCGTCAAAGGCTCCGGGCACTGGTTGATGGAAGAGGCGCCGGAGCAGGTCATTCCGGCATTGGTCAACTTCCTGGGCTAGCAGAAAAAGCCGACGCGACGCGTGCACCGCGCGGGTGGCGCGAACTGCAGAACTCGACGAACATGAACGCCGAATCCAACCCCGGAGAACCCTGATGGACCTGCAACTCAAAGGAAAGCTCGCCCTGGTGAGCGGAAGCACCGCCGGCATCGGCTTTGCAATTGCGCACACGCTGGCCCAGGAGGGCGCGAGCGTGATCGTGAACGGCAGGTCGCAGGCGGCGGTCGACGAGGCGGTGGACCGCATCCGCTCCGAAACGCAAGGCACGGTGCTCGGCCATGCAGGAGACCTCAGCCGGGCCGACGCCGCCGAGGAAGCCGTGCGCCGCCACCCCGGCATCGGCATCCTGGTGAACAACCTGGGCATCTTCGAGGCCAAGGCTTTCGAAGATATTCCCGATGAAGACTGGCAGCGCTTCTTCGACGTCAACGTGCTGAGCGGGGTTCGCCTTGCACGCCTGGTGCTGCCGGAGATGAGGCGCACGAACTGGGGCCGGATCGTCTTCATCTCCAGTGAAAGCGCAGTGCAGATCCCGGCCGAGATGATCCATTACGGCATGACAAAGACCGCGCAACTCGCGGTGTCACGCGGGCTGGCGGAATCGGTCGCCGGCACCGGCATCACGGTCAACAGCGTCCTTCCCGGCCCCACGAAATCGCGCGGCGTCGGTGAGTTCGTGGAAGGCATGGCCCGCTCGACCAACAAGAGCTTCGAGCAGGTCGAGGCGGAGTTCTTCGACGACGTTCGCCCGACCTCGCTGATCAAGCGCTTCGCTTCGCCGCAGGAGGTGGCCTCGCTCGTGGCCTACGTGGCGAGTCCGCTCGCGTCGGCGACCACGGGCGCGGCCCTTCGCGTCGATGGCGGCATCGTCAAGAGCGCCTTCTGACGAGCGCGCGATCGATCGTCACACTCGCCGCTCGCGTTGCCGAGCCGAGCAACAGCGCGTTGGGCCCGCGCCAGCCTCCATCGCACTGGAATTGCTCGAGCGCCTCCACCATTTCTTGCCAAGCCAGTTCCCTGGCTTTCGCATCCAGCGGCGCGAGCACTTCCATGATCGGTGAACCCGAACTTCGGACGAAGGCGACGTAGGCAGCGGCATCGGGACATTCGAATGGCGCTGCAACCGATTGCGTCGCGATCTCGGCGAACCCGGCCGCCGCCAAAAGACTTGCGAGCCTGCCCGGTGCCGCAAGGCTGAACAGGCCACCATCGGCATACGGTGACACGCTACCGGTCAACCCCCGGTGCTTGCGGGCCACCCTCATCATGGTCGTGATGCAAGGGTTGTCTGCGGGGTCGCCGAACACCAGTGCAACGAAGCGGCCGCCCGGCCGCAGCACGCTGAATGCCGCGGCCAGCGCAGCGGCCGGGTTCATGCAGAACATGAGCCCGAGCCTGCACATCACCGCGTCGAAAGGCGCCTCGGCATGAACCGGCTGCTCCGCGTCTGCGACGTCAAAGCGGACGTTGGCCAAGCCAGCCGCTTCGATGCGCTCGCGCGCAAAGTCCAGGATCTTCGGTGAAATGTCGGTCGCCAGCACGTGGCCCGCCGGCCCGACGGCAAGTGCGATGTCCTTCGTCTGGTCGCCCGCGCCCGCGGCCAGTTCGAGTACGCGTGCACCCCGCCGCAGCCGAGCCTCGGACACCATCGCCGCGGTCGCCCGGTGCAACCAGGCATGAATGATCGGCGTACTTTGGGACCAGCCCTCGGCAGCCCGGTCCCAGGCCTTCGCAACGGGATCCGTCACGCTGCAGCCATTCGTGATTGTGCTTGTCGTCATGTGCGGCCCCGAAGTGATGTGGCAACGCCAGCGTAGGCCAGCGCTCCATGGACCACAAGGCGCGGACTTGCAGAACGGGGCCGCAATAGTGCATAACGAGCGATGCTCGACTGGAACGACCTGAAATACTTTGTCGCCGTGGCACAGCACGGCAGCACCCTGGCCGCGGGCCGGGCCCTGGGGGTCGATCAGTCGACGGTGCAGCGGCGGCTGACCGCGCTGGAGCGGCACATCGGCCGTGCGCTGGTCCAGCGCCATACCACCGGCTACAGGCTCACCGACTTCGGCGCCGAGGTGCTGGAAGCCGCGCGTGAGGTCGGGCAGGCCGTCGGCAGGTTCGAACAGGTGCTGGCCGATTCGAAGCGCAATGCGGCGGGGGTGATCCGGCTCACCTGCCCGGAACCGCTCGTGAACCGGTTGATGCAATCCGGCCTGCTGGATCGCTTCCATGCGCTGCATCCGACGCTGCACGTGGAATTCGTGATGAGCGACAAATACGTCGACCTGCGCACCGGCGAAGCCGACGTCGCACTGCGCTCAGGCGACACCGACGATGCCGTGCTGGTCGGCCGCAAGGTCGGCGACTCATTGTGGGCCGTCTATGCGAGCCGCGACTACGTGGCGCGCCATGGCAAGCCTTCGTCCATCGAGGAAATCCAGGCACATCCTCTGGCGGGGTTCGAAGAGAGCATGGCGGGCCACCGCGCGAGCCAGTGGCTGCGCCAGGTTGCACCGGACGCGAGCATCGTGGCCCGCAGCGGCAGTGTGCTCGGTCTCCTGCTGTCGGTGAAGGCCGGTGTCGGCATTGCGCCGCTGCCGACCGCGCTCGGGGATTCCGAGACCGAGCTTGTCCGGGTGCTCGGTCCGATCCCGGCGCTGTCGCGGGACTGGCGGCTCCTCGCGATGCCCGAGATTCGAAAGACGGCCCGCGTCAGCGCGTTCTTCGACTTCATTGCCACGGAGATCGACGCGCTCAAACCGATCATTACTGGGTAGCGAACACCATGGAGGTGAATCATGAACGTCACTGTTGCAACCCTGCAGGCCTTCGCCGACGCCTGGAACAACCACGATGTCGAATTGCTCATGGGCTTCATGACGGACGACTGCGTGTTCGAAGCGTCCGCCGGCCCTGAGGTTTGCGGAACCTCGTACATCGGCAGGGAGGCCGTCCGTGCCGGCTTCTCCGACACCTGGAAGACCTTTCCCGACGCGCAATGGCTTCACCCGCGCCACTTCGTTCGGGGCGACCGCGGGGTGTCCGAATGGACCTTCACCGGAACGCGCGCGGACGGCTCCCGTGTCGAGGTCAATGGCTGCGACGTGTTCACCTTCCGGGACGGAAAGATCGCGCTCAAGAACTCGTACCGCAAGAATCGCCCAGCGCCCGGCGCGATAGCCATCCGCAGGAGCCATCCCCGGACGGACCTCGGTCAGTCCATCTCTGCCAGCGCTTCCTTGACGCCCTGCTCCTGCAGCGGCGTGTCGGCGCCTGCCAGGTGCAGTGCCGCGTGTGATGGAACGGGCGTTGCGCAGTCCTTGTGGATCACGCCATCTTTCATCACCAGTTGAACCTTGGCCGGGTCCGTCAGCAGCGACAGGTCTTGCAGCGGATCACCGTCGACGAGGACGATGTCGGCGAGAAAGCCCGCCTTCAACTGACCCAGCTCGTCGGGCCGCAGCATGATCTGCCCGCCCAGGCGCGTTGCCGCCATCAGTGCCTCCTTGGGCGTCATGCCGATGTAGTCGACAAAGTACTGCAGGTCGTTGGCATTGGTGCCGTGCGGCATCCACGCAAAGCCGTAGTCGCCACCGGGCAGGATGCGAATGCCGCGCTTGTGCATCTCGCGCAATGAAGCCGACGCGATCTCCAGCTCGCGCTTGTAGCCCATCTGCGTCGCCACGGCCTCGGTGATGCCGTAGTCGGCCGCGTTGTAGGTCGTGCGGATCAGCCAGCCGATGCCGGGCGCAACAAAGTGCTTGTCCTTGGCCGCCTCCAGCATGTCCAGCGCCTCCGCATCGGCAAAGCTCGCGTGGTAGACCATCTCGATGCCATGGCGCACGCACTGCTTGACCGACTCGCTCGAGCGCGCATGCGCGGCCATGCGTTTGCCGTAGCGCTTGGCTTCCTGCGCCAGCATGGCGACTTCGTCTTCCGCAAACGGCGACATCTCGGCCGGCAGGCCGGCGATGTACTCGCCCGACAGATTGATCTTCAGGTGGTCGACCCCGTACTTGATGAAGGTGCGGGCCGACCGGCGGATCTCTTCGGGTCCGCTGCACACGCTGCCGAAGCTCAGTTCCTCGAACTTCATGTGCGGCAGCGTGTTGTCGCCCAGCGCGCCGATGGTGGTGATCTCCTGGCTGCCGGCCAGGTAGCGCGGCCCGGGAAACTCACCCGCGTCGATGGCATTTCGCAAGACCACGTCCAGCCGCGGCTTGGCCGCTGCGGCGCCGATCGCCGAGGTCCACCCCATGTCGAGGTAGCGCTTGGCCACGCGCACGCACCAGAGCATGTGCTCTTCGGGCGGCATGAACTGGATGGCTGCGAGCGAGGGCTGGTCGTTCCAGGAGAAATGCGTGTGGGCCTCGGTCATGCCCGGCATCAGAAAGCGGCCCTTGCCGTCGATCACGCGCGCATCGTCGGTGCTCACGCAACTGGGGAAGCGCGCCACCTCGACGATGCGCTTGCCCTCGACGAGAAGGTCACCGGCGTAGGGCTCCTCGCCCGAGCCGTCGAAGATGCGGACGTTGGTGAATGCAATACGGGTCATCGTTGTCTCCTCCGGCGCGTGCCGGCGATGGGTTGTCGAAATGGGGGCTTGGTGCCGCTTCAGCGCATTTCGGCGTAGAAGGCGTCGAGTTCCTGTGCGCAGCGTTGCGGCTGCTCGAAGGTCGTCCAGTGGCCGCATCCGTCGAGCACGACGAGGCGGCTGCCCGCGATGCGTTCCTGCATGGCACGGACGTTCGCCGCCGGTGCGACACCGTCCTGGTCGCCGGTCACCAGCAGCGTCGGCACGCCGATGCGTTCGAGCGCGGCCGCCTCTGCATCGGCGAGCGCCGCACAGCTTTGCGCGTAGCCCTCGGGCGACTGGCGCATGACGCTCTCGCGCACCAGTGCGAGCACTGCCGGCTGCTGTTCCTTGGTGTGCGTGCTTGTCGCAGCCTTGACGATGGCATCGGCGATCTCCTGCATGGCCGCCGCACCGCCGCGCGCGGCCTGGGCACGGGCCGCGATGTTGGGGCGGGTCGCATCGGGTGGCGCCGCCAGCGGTCCGAAGAGCGCCAGCGATTTGACAAGGCCGGGGCTGCGCACCGCCAGGTGCTGGGCGACGATCGTGCCCATCGAGTGCGCCATCACATGCACCGCGCCGACGTCGAGCGCCGCGAGCAGCCGCAGCATTGCGTCCACGTAGCGGGCGATCGACAAGGCCTTGCCGTCCGCTGGCAGCGGTGACCTTGCGCTGCCCGGCAGGTCGGGTCTGATGCGCCGGAAACTGCCGAGCGCCGGCAGCACGGGTGTCCAGTTGTTCGAAGAGCCGCCCAGCCCGTGGATGCACAGCAATGCAGCGCCTTGGCCGTCAACCTCGACAGCCAGGCCATTCAGAACTTGAGTCGTCATGCGCAGCCTTTCAGACGAACTTGTTCTCGATGGCGCCCAGCCCGTCGATCTCCACGCGCACTACGTCGCCGGCGCGCAGGTAGCGCGGCGGGCTCATGCCCATGCCGACGCCGGCCGGCGTGCCCGTGGCGATCACATCGCCGGGGTAGAGCGTGATGCCGCGCGAGATGGTCTCGATCAGCGTGGGAATGTCGAAGATCATGTTCTCGGTCGGGCCGTCCTGGCGCAGCTCGCCGTTGACCCAGCAGCGCACGCGCGTCCTTGTGCCGTCGAACTCGTCGGCCGTGACGATCCACGGGCCCATGGGGCAGAAGGTGTCGAAGGATTTCCCCAGGTCCCATTGCCCATGGCGCATCTGGACGTCTCGCGCGGTCACGTCGTTGACCACCGTGTAGCCGAACACATGCGACATCGCAGCAGTGCGCGTGATGTTCTTGCCGCCCTTGCCGATCACCACGGCCAGTTCGGCCTCGTAGTCGATCTGCGTGGACACCTCGGCAGGCACGAGCACGTCGTCATGCGGGCCCACGACGCACTCGGGCACCTTGGTGAAGACGATGGGCCACTCGTCGGTCCTGGCCGCGTTGTCCTTGAACACCGAGGCCGACAGTTCCTTGGCGTGCGCATGGTAGTTGCGCCCGACGCACCATAGATTGCGGCGCGGCTTGGGCAACGGCGCATCGAGCACCACCTCGGACAGCGCGACCGGGGGACCGGCAGGCTCCGGCAGCGCGCCGCCTTCGGCCAGGGTTTCGATCAGCGTCAGCACGCCGCTGTCGGCCTGGGCCTGCGTGAGCTCGAGGGGGGAGACGGTCTTCCCGTCGGCGGACACGAGGCCGACCTTGCGGTGGCCTTCGCTCGTGAAAGTGGCAATTCGCATGAAGGTTTGCTCCTGTGTTCTAGCGATGTGCCAACTTTAGGAATTGCGGGCCTGGCGCGCTTATCGGCCGGTCCGCCGGCGTATCGGATCGTCTGGTGTGCTCCTAAGGATTTACCCGGGGCGCTATGCCGGCCGGGGGCGCGGAGAGGAACAATTGCCGCAAACGACCTCGATGAAGTACGCAGATGCAGGAAGCCTATGCACTCCACGAAGGCGCGTTCGGCACGGCCATCGTCCTGGAGGCGAGCGCCAACCTGGTGTCGCACGCGCACTCTGAAACCCAGCTCGCCCTCTGGCTGGGCGGAGCGCGCGCCTGCGCGCACGTCGGCACCGAAACCGTCGACTACAGCGAGAGCGTGGCGCTGGGGGTGAACGCGTTCGAGGCGCACGACATGGTGCGCCTGGACGACAGCGGATCGAGCCTGTTCATCGTCTTCATGATCAAGAAAGACTGGCTCGACGAGCTCAGCCACGCCAAGGAACGCAGCTTCCGGTTTCCCTCGCCGCGCGTGCCGATCGGTGACGCATTGCGGCGCTCATGCTGGCGCGTGCTCGACCTGATGATTTCCGCCGGCAGCGGGCGCGAGCAGATCGACCAGGAGGTGGAGCGCTTGCTGGAGGCGGCCATCGCTGCCTCGACGACGGGCGGCGATGCCACCGCTGTTGCGGGCGGTATCGGCGTGACGCTGGACCACCGCCTGCGCGCTGCCATCGCCCACATGCGTGCCCATGTGTCCGAGAAAACGACCATCGACGAGATCGCGGCCAAGGTCGGCCTCTCGCGTGCGCATTTTTTCGCCCTGTTCCGCGACCAGCTGCACACGACGCCGCAGGTGTTCTGGAGCGGCGTGAGAGTCGAGGAAGCGATGCGGCGCGTCAGTGAAGGCGGCGAACTCACGGACGTTGCGCTCGACCTGGGATTTTCAGCGCCCGGCAACTTCTCGCGCTTCTTCAAGGAGCACACCGGGATCTCGCCGTCGATATTCAAGCGCGCCACGCGTGCACCCTCGCCTGTCACTGTCACGGGAATACCGCGGGAAGGACAGGGGCTGTAGGGTGCGGTGGAAGGCTGCTTCGGGCCCATTTCCGACCTTCGCCGCACGCCAAAGCAGTCGTTCGATCAAAGAAAACAGGCGCGCGCTTGAGCCCTCAAGCTGCCTTGCGTTATACGATCTGCGCCGATGACCTTGGCCGTTTTGGCTGCTTCTCCCGGATCAAGTCCGCCAATAGCTTTACTTTTGGCTGCGGCGAGTCTTTGCGCCAAATGAGCATCGTCCTCACCGTCCGGAAATCGCCCTTGAGCTTGTGCTCCGAAAGCCGCGCGCGTTCGGTGTAGGTGTCCAACACGGCCGCCGGAATTAGTGCGACGCCCATGCCTGCCACGCAACACCCGAGGATGGCGTGGTAGGAGCCGACCTCGATGATTCGTCGCGGCGCCATGTTGTCTCGAGCGCACCAGGCTTCCAATCGTTGACGATGGGGACAGTCAGGCTCGAAAACTAGAAGCGTGCCTTTGCGGATGTCGTGGGCAGAGCGAATGGGCGGGTGACCAACAGGACCAATGATCACGAGTTGTTCCGTACACAGGACGAGGCTTTCCAACTGCGGATCGGAAATCGGTTCAGCGACCAGGGCTGCGTCGAGTTCCCCTGACAAGACGCGGATTGTTAGCGGACGCGGGGCGCCCGTGCGAAGCTCTATCGACAACTCCGGGTAACGCTTGTGGATTTGCCCAAGAAGCGACGGTAGACGGATGGCCGCTGTGCTTTCCATGGCGCCCAGATGAAGGACACCGCGCGGCACCTGTTCGTGCATGGCATTACGCGCTTGCTCGGCCAACGACAGCAGACGGTTTGCGAACTCGAGCAGCACCTTCCCCTGCGGTGACAGCTGGAGACGCCGCCCCTCCCGACTGAAGAGCGCGACGCCGAGGTCGTCCTCAAGATTCTTGATGCGCGTCGTGACGTTGGAGGGAACGCGATGCAGCAGAGCGGCCGCCCGCGTAATGCCGCCGGCCGTAACAACGGCTTGGAAGACGCGCAAATCGGAGAGGTCCATGTTCTCAATCGGAGAATAATTTCGTTCGAACTATTCATTTTACGAGACGGAATCCGATTCATAAACTACGGCCACTTCATTTGTCGAAGACCCACCTCTCCTTGCAAGGCACCCCATGATCGTGACCGTTTTCAGATCCAGACTGAACGCCGAATCCCAAGACGAATACCAACAAACTGCAGCTCGGATGAGCGAACTTGCCAAAGGCATTGCCGGCTACATCTCGCACAAAGGCTTCACCGCCGCAGATGGCGAACGTGTGACGATCGTCGAGTTTGATTCCGAGGAAGGCCTGCGGGCTTGGGCGACCCATCCCGAACACATGGAGGCCAAGAAGACGGGGCGGCAGGTGTTCTTCTCGGAGTACCGCGTGCAGGTTTGCAACGTCGTTCGGGACACCGCCAATAGAAAGCCCGCCACGCCCCGTGTCAATGCTTGAATGGGAAAAGGATGTCGCTGCGGATGTGAGCGTTAGCTGCGCCGAGCGATCCAGCGACAAGCCACGTCAACTTCCTCTGCTCAGCGCAGTCGTGCGGTTGCTCCAGCTTTTTTGGAGGACCGAATGCGCACGGGCTCAGCGCAGTGACAGGGTCGTTCCGCCGTACTGAATCCCTGCGGCATGGCAGCACATCTCCACTATCACGAAATCCGGTCACCGCTTTCCAAGGCTGCGCTAGACGACCGCTTCTGGCCGGGTGCGGCCCTATGGCCGGACTTCTTGTTGGCCGAAGAATGCTCCTGCTTCCGCGGCGAGTTGCGCCAGGCTTCCCACCTCAAGGACCATCGTTAGACGAACGTACCACTCGGGAGGTCCGTCTCTCGGGTCCAGATTGACTTCAAGATTCACGTGTCCAAGCGAATCGGTAGTTGCCGCCATGCTCATCTCCCCGTCCAGGGCAGCCCAAGATTTCTCACCCTCCCAGCCAGACGGTTCGGCGACCATCTCATTGAACAGCACCACGGGTGACGTTCCGAGCTCCGAGTTGCCAACTCGCGCAGTCGCACTGAATCGATGACCCTCAAGGGTCACATCGTAGCTAACGAGGCTTCCTTGTCGTTGATACCGACGAGAGTGGAACCGAAGCTTCGCCTCGCGCTCCGAGGTCACTACAAATTCGCCCATGCTTTCCTTCGTGAACGTCAGCTTAGGGGCGAATTCTGCCTGCGTCGCGAAGGTCTGGTTCTGGCCGACTGTAGCCGGTCGCGGCTTGGAGCTTCGGGCCCACAGCAGAAGTTGGGACTGCTCGAAAGCGGACAGTTCAGTCGGTCTTGTTCGCGTCGTTCGCCGCTCTAAAACGTCGCTGCAATCTGTCAAAACTGCCAGACGCGTGCGCCAGTTCTCCTCCGGCTTGCAGCAGAAGTTCAACTGCCTGTTCGTCGTGTTCAGGCCCTCGCCGTACAAGAGCTTCGGCTTCGATGAGTGCCGCACGGCAGACTTCGTACATCTGAATCTTCTCCAGTTGGCTGCGCACAGCCTCCAACTCCTCATGCGCCCTCGGTAGCCCATGGGAGAGGAAGAACTCGTTGATGCCCTTTCGGTACAGCGACACGTTGCCCGCCATGCCCATCAGGGTGCCCTCAAATCGCGAAACGGTAACGCGTTGCCTGCTCATGTCGAAGTCTGGTTGTGGCCGCAAGCCGAAGTTCTACGAGAAAGTTGCGGTTCGCTCCCGCATTTTCACCATCGGCCGCTGGGCCCAAACCGCGAAGAAGAACGCCCAGAGTTGGTTGAATCAAACATCGCTGCCAGCTCCACTACCAGAAGAAGCCACGTGCTTCCGTGACGAAAAGACCAACTACGAACCACACGGTATGGCCAACCCAGCAAACCAGAATGTACAGCGCGATCTGCTCTGAGGTCCAACTGTAAGACCACAGCCAGTCAATGATCAACAGCGAGCGCAAGCCTTCGAACCACGATGCTCCTCCGCCCCAGACCACCCACCAGACGAAGGCCGTGTTGAAGACGTACAGGAGGAGCCAAAGCATGAGGTTCATGATGCTTGCGCAACGCTGGACGTGAAGCTCGTTGGTCGATGATCGCCGGGGGCCGCGACCAGGCTTGCAGAAGAATCGCTGTGAATACTAGCCAGGTGATTGTCCTGAACGGCGCTCGCGCCGGTAATGCATTGCCACCGCGCCGTTGCCGAGCGGCTTCGCCGAAACCAGCTCGAGCCGTCGGGTATTGGGCAGCCCGCCCTGGTACAGGGTCGGGCCGTGGCCGGCGATCCTGGGGTGAACGAGAAACTTGTACTCGTCGATCAGGTCCAGCCGGTCCAGCTCGGTCGCGAGTTGGCCGCTACCGAGGAGCATGCCGGCCGGGGTCGCGTCCTTGAGGTTTTGCACGCCCGAGCGCAAGTCGCCGGCAATGTGGTGGCTGTGGGTCCACGGGAAGTCCGTTCGCGTCGACGACACGACGTACTTCGGCTTGGTCTCCAGCTTGACCGCCCAGTCGCGCACCGCCTGCGGCGCCTCCACATCGCCGCGGGCGACCGCCGGCCAGTAGCTCTCCATCATTTCGTAGGTGACGCGGCCCCAGAGCATCGCCCCGCCCTCCTCCATGAGGCGGGTGAAGAAGGCGTGCGTCTCGTCGTCGGCAATTCCCTCCTGGTGGTCCACGCAGCCGTCCAGGGTGAGGTTGAGGCTGAATGTCAGAAGTCCCATGCGCGTCTCCTCGGAGTCGGGCAGTCCACCAGACTGCCGGTTGTTCATCACTAGGGTGCAGGCACTGCACCAATCTGCTGCAAAAGCCCCAGCATGTCGGGCTGGCCACGTTCCCCGACGATTTTCCCATCGGACCACCGATAGAAGTTCATCGCTTGCACTTCGATCCGCTTCTGTGTCGGTGCAATTCCCAGGAAGGTGCCCCGATGCGTGCCGCGCATGGTGAAACGCGCAGCAACCTTGTCGCCCTCCGCGATCATCTCTTCGAGGGTCCACTGGATGTCCGGGAAACCTCCGCGCATCATCGCGATGATCAACAGGTACCCCGCAGGGCCCTGCACTGGCTCGGCCTGCGTCGGCACATGAAAAACCGCATCCTCGGCGACGAGTTCCCTCGCAAGCTGCTCATCCGCGGTGTTGATGAACTCGGTGAATCTTTGCATCGATCGTTTGAGGGCGTCCGGGTTCATCTTCATGTTCCTTTCAAGGTTGGCGACGCTTCCGATGATCGGCACCTTGCCTTGGCCGGTCCAACGGATTTTCTCGATGTCCCCTATGCAATCTGGAAATGTCGGGGCCCGTGGCCATCGCGCAATATTGCGTCTGTAACACGACAGTACCAATGGGCTTCGCCCTGCATAGACTCTGCTGATCACGCATACGAGGCCATGAACGATCCAGGCGCGTATCGGCCCCACAGAGGAACTGACATGTCCGATCCGAACGCCGCCCCAGACACCCGCTTCCGCTCCCCTGGGTCTTTGTCGCGGCGTCAAAGCCTCCGCTGGGCAGCAGCCGGCTTGGCCACACCGCTGCTACAAGCCTGCGGCGGTAGCTCGAGTTCCAGTGCAGCCCCGATCGTCGCTTCGTCATTGCCTGAATCGGTGGCGTGGTGCCGGAACGCCATCCTTGCGAAGCTCGCCAAAAGCGGCACCGCGACCTCCGCAGTATCCGTGGCGCTCATGGCCGACGACAGCGTCGTCTGGCGCGAAGCCTTTGGCTATTCCGATCGCGAGAAGGGTGTCCTGGCCACGCCCGACGTCCGCTTCAACATCGGGTCGGTCGCCAAGGTCGTCACAGCCCTGGCCGTGATGATCCTGCGCGACCGGGGGCAACTGACGCTGGATCAGCCGCTGGTTGAGTTGTTGCCGGCGTTCAGCATGCTCTCGCCGGCCTTTGCCCAGGTCACGGTGCGCCAGATGATCTCTCATTCGTCAGGTTTTCCGGGCTTCAACAAGCGCAACAACTGGAGCTTCGTTCCGTACCTGGACTACGCCGAGGACACCATGGCGTCGCTGGCCCAGTCGCATCTGAAGCACGAACCTGGTGAACTTGCCGTTTATTGCAACGATGGCTTCACGATGGTCGAGCCGCTCGTGAAGGCCCTAACTGGCCTGCCCTTCGCCGAGTTCGTTCAACGCGAGATCTTCGATCCTCTCGGCATGAGCCTGTCCGCCTATCCGCTGAAGTTTGCCGCCGAGGGCACCTTCGTGCATCCGTATTACGAGGGGCACAGCCTGCCGCAAGAGATGGCAACCACGCTCGCCACCGGCGGCATCCTCAGCACGCCGACCGACATGCTGAAGTTTGCACGCCTGCTGATGAACGAAGGCGTGCACGAAGGCCGCCGCATCGTCTCGGCCGCATCGGTGCAGGAAATGGGTCTCGAGCAGAGCGGTCGTACGCTCATCAATCCGTCTCGGCCGTCGTGGCGCTGGGGTCTTGGTTGGGACACGGTGCGACAGAAAGGCCTGGACTCGGCCGGCCTGCGAGCGTGGGGCAAGAACGGTGGCACCTATTTCTTCCTGTCGGAATTCATCGTGCTGCCCGAAGCCCGCCTCGCCATGTTCATCAGCGGTTGCGGGTACGACTACGATTCCTTGAACCTGGCCGAAGGCCTGCTGCTGCGCGTGGCCGCTGAACGCGGGCTGATCCCTGCGCTGCCGACGCCCATCGTTTCGACGACCCCTCCATTGGCATCGCCGGTTCCGGACCGCACCGCCCTCGTCGGCGTCTACGCGAGCGAGCTTCCGCCAGTGCAGGTTTTCAGCATGGATGACGGTTCATTGGCATTGCGCCACTGGAGCGAAACCGCGCGTCAGTGGGAAAGCGCGACGCGGTTGCGGGCGCGCAGCGATGGCAACTGGTGGGCCGACGGGCAAAGCACCATGTGCTATCGCTTCCAAACAGTGGGCAACCACCGATACCTGATCAGGCGCCAGCTCGCCCCCGGCTTGCTGTACTGGGGCGAACTCCCTGTGGGAGAGTGGTTGCCGCCGCTGGAGACGCCGCTGCCCGCCGCATGGCAGGCGCGACTGGGCATGCAGTGGCTCTACGTCAGCGACTCGCCAGATGCGGTTTTCAGCCGCCTGGACCCGCCCAGGTTTGCGCGCGTCGATGAACTGGCAGAACTGCCCGGCTATGTCTTTTACAACAACGCCCAGTTGATGCGCGTCGTGAACGACACGACCACCGGCATGATCGTCAAGCTCCCTGGCAACGACGGCCGCGACCTGTTGGAGTTGCGCGTGGTGGTGGTGGACGGGCAGGAAGAAATCCACATAGGAACGCAGGTGTTCAAGAAACACCTCACGTCATAACGGTCGTGTCGCCGCAAGGGGACTCAACCATGCCCTTCGCAGATTGCGCTCCGAAGGCGGGATTCAGTTGATGATTTCTCCCATGCCTTTGCGTACGCGCTCCCTGAGCTGCTCGATGTACTCCGCATCGAAGAGTTCCCACGTCTCGAGTTCTCCGACGATACGCAGCGGCTCCCGGCTGCGGTACGAGCGTGTGGGGTTGCCAGGAAACTTCTTGTCGGTGACGTTGGGGTCGTCCTCGAAGGGGCCTGTGGGTTCGACGATATACACACGGCAACGGCCGGCGCCCTTTGCAATTTCGGCGGCCAGCCCTGCGCCCTTTGGCCAGGCCGTGAAGTAGATGTGGTTCATCACGACGTCGCCGTCGTAGTTCGAACGGAAGCCTGCGGTGAGCAGGTCGCCCACCTGGAGGTCCGCCCGCGTGCCGTGGAAATAAGGGCCGGTGTCCCAGACAGCCATCGCCGGTCGCTCCTCTACAGAAACGAAAAGCCGCGGAGTTTACTCGGACCAAGGCTGGTCAGAAGGCGATGGCCGCGACCTGCCTCTGCATTCAGGGTCGAGATGCACTCGCGATGAGCAGCACAACCACCAGAAAGTAGAACAGGAAGCCCAACAGGCAGGTGCCGTTTGTCGTGACTACGCGCCGACCATCGCGAACGAAGGAGAGCGCGCCTGCGCGGCCGTAGATCTTCTCCTCGTTGTCGAACGGCGATGCGCCGCGCCATCTGCCCAGGCTGAACACAGCAACGATGACGCGGCCGGTCGCGACAAAGATGGTTCCGAAAACAACTTCGAAGAAGGCGCCGAGCAGGTGGTCCATTGTTGGTTAAAGCCGTTCAGCCATACAAGATTACTGCACCCACGAAGTACGCAGCGATCAACGCCGCTGAAAGAATTTTTGCGAGATTCACAAGCCTTTCAGGCGACAGCCTGCTTCGCATCGGATGCTCCTGAGGCAATACCTTCTTCATCACCCAAGCGCCCAAGAAAAACAGCGCGAGCAGTATCGCGCAGGCGAGAAAGAAGAAGCCTTGGATGATGCTCTTGCCCGTCAACTCCATACTGGAAAAACCCTCCACATTGAAGCTCGAATGTCTGGTCCTCGGTTCAGATAGTGCGCGAGGCGCCCAGCGAGTGCTCCAGTCAGCTATTGCGCGGGCCTTCGCTACTCTCGCAGGTAGTGAAGCAGGTAGTTCGACGACACGAAAGCACCGCTGTCCACCGCGGATTCAAAGCAGGTGCGAAAGTCCTCCTTCGACGTGAAGGCGTATTGATTCAGCCGGTCACCCGCGAAGCAAGCAAGCCGCCAAAAATCGAAGCCATCTATCTCACCATTCTGGCCGAAATCGAAATCCACCAACCCCGTCTCAAATTCCACCCCACAGCCATATCCATGCTTGAAATACGGCACCCCACCTGGAAGGATACCTTTGTGTGGAATAGCATTGCAAGCCCACGCAAGGTTGGTTTCGGGCATCGCAATGCCTCCCTCTTTCAGCAGATCTACCGCTCTGGCGACCGCAACCAAGTACTCAACGATGAGCTTATGGAGCCGTGTATCCATAGGGTGCATATACAGGAAGTAATAGGGTAGTCAGAGCCCGCTCTTGGCCGTCACTTGTCCTTGGGCTTCATCGTTGTGACTTTGTACACAGCCCCTTGCTTGTCATACGTTGTCCACGTTCCGACTTGCACTCCAAGCTCGAAGTAGCCCGAACGCATGCGAACGCCATCTTTGCGAAACCATTCCCAGTAGCCGGTCAGCAAGCCGTCACGCATCTGGCCACGAGCGCGGACCGTACCGTCCTTGAAGTATTCGATCCGCTCTTCCGGTGCTGTCATCTGGCCTCCTTTGTACGATAGCGGCCGCTGGCCTTGCGCTTGCAGCCAAGAACGCTCTGGTCGGGAGCACCCTAGGCCGGACCGAGGTCGTCGATAAGGCGCTGGAGGTCGGACCAAGTCTCATCTCTATAGAACGATATCTCAATTGGATAGCGTGAGTGTTCTCTAAGCCGTTCGTTCAACTCAGCCATGAATTCAGCTTGATCGGATATGTAGAGAACAAACTCTCTCAGCCCGTCACCGATGCGGCGATAGGCCTCGAAACAAAAGCCCGGGCTTTCAATCTCGCCGAGCACGTCCTCGAGCATCAGCATCTCTTCATTGAGGGCCGTCTCTGGCATCCCGCCATTCGCAAACCGATCGTACCGCCAGCTAAGAACCGCAAGCACGGGTGAATGGAGTCTCTCCTCTTCCGATGGCATTTCTGGAACGAATGTCCAAAGAATTCGGAACCCATCCTTCTTGGTTTCGACTATGACTCCGGAGGAAGATGACTTGGTCATTGCGGTTGGCTCGTCCCTCGCTACTTTCGGCACGCAGCGTAGATGAAGCAGTCGCGAGGCTCCGCTGAAATGTTCGGGTGCACGGTGTGGCGCGCAAGCCGACCTTCGAGAAGGAAGCCGCTTTTTTCCAACGCGAGGGCGGAGAGGCGATTGTCGACATCGCAGGTGGCTTCAACGCGAAAGATCCCCGGCAGATCGAGCGCGATCGCTGTGAACGCCTGGATCGCTTCGACCATCAGACCTTGCCCCCATTGGTTGCGCGCGAGCACATAGCCAATGTTCACGACGTGGCCGCGAGGACGCGCTTCGAGCATGCCGATGAGTTGGCCGGTCGCTTTCAGGTTGAGGATGCACGGGAGCGCCGATCCGGCGTTCCACTGAGCGACGCAGCCTGCGATGAAATCGCGCGTGGCCTCCACAGAGTCATGCGGTTGCCAAACCATGTACCGGGCAACTTCCGCATCCTGGGTGTACGAGGCGAACATTTCCTCGGCGTCCGAGAGCCTGGGGCAACGTAGCCTAAGGCGTGGTGTCTCGATGAAATCTGGAAATGCTCGGGCGTCTTGGTCCATGAGAGATCGTATCGGAGTGTCCAGTTCTGGACGACTTTAGCCGGACGGTGGTTCGGAGCGCTATCCTCTGGCTCCAACCAAGGAGCTCGACATGGCTAGGAGCAAAATTCGCTTCAACGGCATTCGCTATCGACAGGGATTCTTGGAGGTCGCGAACATTCACCCTGGTCACATCAACATCGAGACCTGGCAGATTCATCCTGATCTCGACATCTCCGAAAAGCAGTTCGACGACGCAGCAATTACAGACGAATGTGTAGTCGCGAACACAGAGATCGAGTTGAGCGTCGAGCAGGCGAAGGCATTGCTTGCAAGCCTTGAAGCCGCTATCGCGAATGCCTCACGAATCGGACCTCCCGACAGCGGAGACGGTTGAGGCATATTGTTCCGCGACGGGTACCGCCTTGCGCGAACTCGTTCGGGTGGAACCTTCCTTCGTAAAGAGAAAGGGATAGAAATTGAAGCACCTGTCTCCGTGCAATCCTGCTACGTCTGATTCCCATCCATCCCACCGCATGCCGCTGTAGAAGTCGTGCAGTCGCCCCGTGAACGCCCATTGGGTGAACGCAGTGTGTCCGACCTCCAGCGACTCCCAATCCAAGGTATCGGGAGCGAGATAGTAGATCGTCCCCGGATCGCTTCCCAGTGCACCGCCATTGATTGCAAAGAAGCCGCCGACTGCATCATCCGCCACAAGCAGAAAGCCTTCGGATCGACCCTGATTCCATACAGGCAGGCTGCGCGTGAGCTTGGGATGCCCTGATCCCAGCATCCTGAGCCAGCCGCCATCGATCAAGATGCCTCCGGTTTCATAAGTGATGGCGCCCAGTGTCGAACGTGTGGAGACTTGGAGCCCATGGAGCACTGCGGCGCGATCCGCAGACGGAGGAAGCAGTTCAATGGGAAGGTCCGCAGCGCTCGCCCACGCCTCGAGGAGCGGCAAGGCGGGTTCACGGGGATCCAAAAGCTCTTCCAACGCTCTCATCGGCCTCTCCTCCACTGAATGACATGGACGCCTGGATTCTGGCGCAGCTCAGAGTCTGCGGTCTACGTTCGTGTTTCGTTGAAGGGCTCAGCCGCCACTTGAAACTCGTCCTCGTAGACAACATAGCCCGGTCGCTCGCTGCGCAGGATTTCAACCATCACATCGTGCGCCTCAAGCACCCGAGCCATACCGTGCATCATGCTGATGTGCTGGGTTGCAGTGTCCTTGAACCAACTGAGCGCCATCTTCTTCGCATGCGGTTTGGACGAGCGGGTGAAGCTCCCAGGCTTGCGAAGGTTTTTGCGGAACCAGTCACGAAGTTCGCAGTAGCGCTCGACTTCGTGCTCCAAGAGCAATCCTTGAGCCTCGAGCTCTCCAAGAGCCTGGAACAGGCCCTGCCTTCGGCCAGAGTCTATGTCGTTGCTGTGGATTACAAAACGAATGAACATTTCGATGATCGGATGGTCGCGGCGACCAGCGGGTTGGGCTTGAGCCACCCAGGCGAGCTACTTGCCTAATTGTCGTCTTTTGAACTGGCGCCGTAGATATCGATGGAAAGAGCAATTCCTCGTGAACCAAGCGCGACCATCGTCGTGGGCGAGATTGCAACGCCCTCGTTGTTGCTTCCCATGAACCAGCCACAAAAAAGGTCGACTTGGAAACGAGCTGAAAGCGCTTTCCACATACCCAAATCGGAGGTGGTTCGACCAAGCAATTCCGCAACCTGATTGTCCAAGTCTTCCGGCTCCCTGACCTGAGCTTCCAGGAGCCACATTCCGGCAGTTCGTATTCCCATGCGACCTGATAACGGCCACAGGTCGCCCTTGGCATGCGCCGCCGTTGGCAATGTCCCGAGGAGCTCGCTGATTTCGGCCGGAAGCACGTGCTCGCCGAAGACGGCGGAGGGAGGCTTTGGAGCGTTGAAGATGAGCCATTGATGAAAACTCTTGGACTGCCAAGTATCGTTGCCTGCTGGCGACGATTGGGCGGCGACGCCACCGGCAATCCCTGCTGCGATAACTAAGAAGACACACTCGACCTCAGTCACTTCTTCGAACAGGAAGTGAACGAGCGAGTCGGCCTCCAGCCTGTAGAAACCTTCCTCGGTGATGTCTGAAGTCATGTTCCAACCCCGAACGGTGAGCTCGATGCTGGCGTAGTACGTGCGAAAGTTGCTTCTTCAGTCTTGTTGGTCATGACAAACATTCGTCGGTCCGGCAATTCTGCAGCAGCAACGAAGGTTCGCTCTCGGGCCAATCCCTTCGCAACCTCTTTTGGTCAGCCAGCCGAAGGGTTCCCCACGTTGAAATACCGCGTTCTGCACAAAAGAAGGTATGCATGACCCGATCGGTATTGGTGTTGGCCGGCGCGCTGGCGTTTTCAAGCATTGGCTGGGCGCAGGAGGCGCCTGCGCCGGCGCTGCATGAAGGGGACAAGTGGGTCTACAGCGTGAAGGTGGAGAAGCCGCCGGCCGGCTCGTCGACTCGCCATTGGGAAAACACGATCCAGCGTGTCGGTTCTGCCGGGATGGTGCTTGCGACCAAGCCTGTCGACTCGAACCTCCCCGCGACCGAGACTGCTTTCGAGAAAGACTGGAGCCGCGTGGTGAGCATCAATGGCCGGATGACGACGACCAACAAGTACTTCGATTTTCCGCTGCGCGTGGGCAAGACCTGGGAGGTTGCGGTGACGCAGGAGCACCCGACGCCCGCGGTCAGGTTGGTTCGCAACAAGCTGGAGTACAAGGTGATCGGCTGGGAAGACGTCACGGTGCCCGCGGGCACCTTCAAGGCGCTGAAGATCGAGGCCGATGGCGAGTGGTACAACGAATTCGAGCGCACCAACGCGGTCGCCAGTTCGGTGGCGCAAGCCGGCCCCGGCGGTGGCACCACCGCTTCTCAAACGCGCGTGCCGGCCACGCCGGAACCTCAGGTGGGAAGGTTCTACAGGTCGATCTGGTACTTGCCGAATGTCAAGCGGGAGATCAAGTCGGTGCTCGAAACCATCAACCCGCGTGGCGGCATCACGCAGCGCGACACGTCGGAGCTGGAGTCGTTCAACGTGCAGCCCTGAATCGCAGGCAAGGCAACCGGATCTTCGCCAAAGAAGATTCGCGCATGTCGACACAACGATTCCTTCGTTTGCCCTTGCGGCGCGCGGCCAGAGAATTCGTGGCCCCCGGCACTGCCGGTCACGGTTCACGTCACGTCCGAACAGGAGTCCCCGATGAGCGACAGCGCGCCCCCTTCTTCCATCGACGCCAGCTTTGGCGATCTGCGCATCCGGCGTGTTGCGGGGCATATCGGCGGGGAAGTGCAGGACCTCAGGCTCTCGGCCGACCTGTCGCCGGAAGAGATCGAGCAGGTCAATGCGGCGCTGGTGAAATACAAGGTGCTGTTCTTTCGCGGGCAGGGGCACCTGGACGATGCCGGGCACCAGGCTTTCGGTGCGCGCTTCGGCCGCACGGTGGCACACCCCACGGTGCCCTCCCCCACGGGCACCAAGCTGTTCGAGCTCGATGCATCCAAGGGCGGCGGACGCGCGGATTCGTGGCACACCGACGTGACCTTCGTCGATGCCTTTCCCAAGATATCGATCCTGCGCGGCGTGAAGATCCCCGCCTATGGCGGCGACACGGTCTGGGCCAACACCGCCCTCGCCTACGAGCGGCTTCCGGCCCAGCTCAAGCAGCTTGCCGACCAGCTCTGGGCCGTGCACAGCAACGACTACGACTACGGTGCCGACCGCGTGCAGCTGGATGAAGAACGGCTGCGCCACCACCGCCAGGTGTTTGTTTCGGCGGTGTACGAAGCCGAGCATCCGGTCGTGCACGTGCACCCCGTGTCAGGCGAGCGTGCGCTGCTGCTCGGGCATTTCGTGAAGAAGCTCGTGGGCCTTTCGAGCAGCGAGTCGGCGCGCATCTTCGAGTTGCTCCAGAACCGCGTGACGCGCCTGGAGAACACAGTGCGCTGGCGCTGGCAGCAGGACGACGTGGCGATCTGGGACAACCGCGCCACGCAGCACTTTGCCATCAACGACTACGGCAACCAGCCGCGGCTGGTGCGTCGCGTGACGGTGCACGGCGAACCCGCGGTGGCCATCGATGGCCAGCGCAGCCGCACGCGCAGCCGACCCGAGGCCACGAACGACGCACGCATCGACGAGGTCATCGCGGCCTCCGCCTGAGGCAACGGGCTGCGGGCTGCTACCGCCCCTGCGCCTGCCCCAGGATATCCACCACCACCCTGCGGTCCGGCTGCAGGCAGGCCACCAGCGCGGGCGATCGTGCGTTGCCTTTGCAGCCGGTGGTCACCGGCTCGCGCTCGCCCATGGAGCGCACCTGCATCGGCATCGCCAGGCCCGCGCCCTGCAGGTAATCGCGCACGGTCGCCGCGCGGCGCAGCGCCAGCTGCTCGTTGTAGGCGGCGCTGCCCAGCCGGTCGGCATGGCCGGTGATCACGAGGCTCTGCACCTCGACGCCCTCGGCGCGCAGCTGCTGCGCCAGCCGGTCCAGCTCGATGCGGCCCCGGGGCAGGATGTCCGCCGGGCCCGAGCGGTCGAAGGCGAACAGCGCATCGGCGCTGAGCGTGACGCGCCGGGGGGCGGGCCGGGCCGGCGGCGGCGGCAGGGGCTTGGGCGCCTGCGTGACCACCGGCGCGGGCCGGCAGTCCTGCGCCTGGCACCAGCTGTAGCGCTCGTCGTGCAGGCTGGAGCAGCCCGCCAGGAGAAGAAGAACCAGGGCGGTGGCCGCGGTGGCTGTCGTGGAGTTGAATGCTGCTGTGTTCATGGTGATGTCGATGTGGTTTCGCTTGTTCCAGCCGGCCGCTTACCAGGACACCCGCACGCCGGCCTGTCCCGCGAAGCCGTCGCGCCCGCCGCCGCCCAGCGCGCGCTGGTACTGCAGCCCGCCGTACAGGTAAGTGGACTTGGACAGCGGCAGCTGCGCGCCCAGGCCCAGCTCGGCCCAGGTCTTCTTGCCCCACTGCTCGCGCACGGGGGTGCCGCCCACGGTCACGGTCTCGGGGTCGAGGAACTCGTGGACCAGGTTGGCCGTGACGTAGAAGGTGTTGGTGCGCGTGAGCTTGTCGGCGCGCTCGGCCTTGTCGTTCCAGGCCAGGCGTGCCCCGAGGCGCGCGCGCAGGCTCTGGCTGGTGAAGCCGTCCACGGCCGAGACGCGGTCGGCAAAGCCGCGGTAGCGCGTGGCCTGGTAGGTCAGCTGGGCCTGCGGCTCGATGAGCCACTGGCTGTCGCCGATCTGCCAGGGCCGACCGACCTCCGCGCTCAGGCCCAGGCCCGCGCCGCGCTGGGTGGCCTTGTCGGCGTACTTGTCGGTGTACTGGTTGCGCGCCAGGTGCAGCTGGCCGACCAGGTCCAGGTAGCTGCCGTTGTCGGCGTAGCGCGTGTGGTAGGCGCCCAGGGTGAGCATCTCGGCCTTCATGCGGCCGGTGTAGGCGCCCATGCCGGCGGCCTCGCGGCGGCGGTCGCTGAACTCGGCGCCGGCGTTGCCGTAGCCCAGGCTCAGGCCGGTGTGGCTGCGCGACTTGTCGCCGGCCTCGCCGCTGTAGCGCACCATCAGGTCCTTGCCGACCTGGAAGAATTTCTGGTTCTGCGCAAAGCCGAACTGGTTCTGCCCGTCGACGTTCAGGCGGCTGGCCTGCACGCGGCCCCAGGCCTGGTCGCCGGGGGCGGCGTCACCGCAGCCGCAGTGGTCCCACTTGAGGCTCTGCTGCTCGCCCACGCGCTTGTGCAGGCTGCCCAGGAGGCTCAGGCCGAGTTCGGCGCTGGCCATGGGGCCCATGGCGTAGCCGGCGACCGCGGGGCGCAGCACCTCGGGCGGGCGCACGGGGATGGGGGCAGGCGCAGGCACGGGGGCGGCGGCAGGGGCCGGCGCGGGTGCAGGGGCCGGGCTCGCGCCGGGGGCCGGTGCAGGCGCTGGCGCGGGGGCCGGTGCAGGTGCAGGTGCCGGGGCCGGTGCCGGGGCAGGCACCGGCGTGTTGTAGGTGCTGCTCAGATAGAAGCTGTTGGCGTCGCCATCGGTGCGCCCGCCGCGGTGCAGGCCGTACTCGTAGGCGCCGGCCTGCACGGGGGCGGCCAGGGTGAAGTTGCCGTCGCTGGAGCTGCCGCTGACCTGCACCACCTGGATGCCGTTGACGGTGGCCGCGCCGGCGCCGCCCACGTTGGTGACGAACACGCGGGTGGTGCCGCTGGTGTTGCCGTTGACCACGAGCTTGTCGGTGGCGCTGGCATCGCCGCCCAGCGAGGTGTTCAGCCGCACGATGCCGTTGGTGCCGGCGTAGTTGCCGTACAGGCTCAGCACGTTGCCGGGGGTGGCGGTGCGCAGGTCGATCTGGCCGGCGTTGTGCACGTCGCCATTGATCGTGAAGGCCGGCTGGCCCATGAAGACGCTGCTGGTGGGCTGGATCACGAGGCCCATGGGGTTGCCGCTGCCGTCCACGCCGGCGCCCACGGTGAGGGGGTTGCCGGCCAGGGTGAGGCGGGTGTCGTCCAGGACGAGGGTTTCCCAGTTGCGCAGGGTGTCGCCGCCGGCGGTGACGGTGAGGCCCTTGAGGGTGAGGGTGTCGACCCAGCCGTCGGCCGCTAAGACGTCGTCGCCGCCGTCCAGGATCTGGCTGGCGTCGTAGCCGGCGGCGGAGACGAGGGCGGTGTCGGAGCCGTTCTGGCCGTAGAAGCCGCCCGCGAGGGTGCCGCCGGTCCAGGTGAAGCGGTCGTTGCCGTCGCTGGCGCTGGCGAGCTTGTCGTCGCCATAAATATTGCCGGTGTAGCTGCCGCCGGTGAGGGTGAAGCTGTCGTGGCCCAGGCCCAGGATGGCGTCGCCGGTGACGGTGCCGGCGGTGGTGACGGTGGCGTTGCCGCCGAGGGTGTCGGTGCCGGTGCGGGCAGGGTCGCCGTCGCGGATGGCGATACCGGACAACGATCCGTCAAGCGTGGCGCCCGCGCCGATGGTGATGGTGCCGCCGCCTGCGGCCGCGGTGTGGATGCCGGCGGCCAGGCCAGCGCCGCTCTTGACGGAGCCGCCGGTGAGGCTGACCTGGTAGGTGCCGCTTGGGCTCCAGGCCCACAGGCCGTCCGAGTCGGTACCCGTGGCCGTGACGCTGCCGCCACTCATCTGGACCGAAGCCACGCCGGTGCGACCGACATAGGCGGCCACACCCGACGCAGAGGCGCCAGAGGTGGAGACGCTGCCGCCACTCACTGTTGCGGTGGCTGCGGCGGTGCTGTTGCCACTGCTCGTGCGCGCCAGGATGCCATAGCCGACGTCGCCGGTGGTCGTGATGTCGCCGCCGGTCAGGGTGGCGTTGGAAGCGCCCAGGCCCAGGTTCTCGCTGAAAAGGCCGAAGCCGCCCGGGCCCGCGGTCTGGAGCGTGCCGCCGTTCATGGCGGCGGTTGTGGTCGCCGTGCTGGCCAGGTTGCTGATTTCCGCATTGACACCGAAGGCGAAGGCGCCGGTGGTGCTGACGGCGCCGCCGTTCAACACGGCGTTGGCCGCGCCCAGCCCGGCATTGAGGGCGTAGACACCATAGCCCCGCAGGCCCGAGGTCGCGAGCGTGCCATCGTCCATGGTGGCGCTGGCGGTTGCCGTGCTGGCAGGGTTGGTGATCTCGGCAAAGAGGCCCTTCGCGAGGAAGCCGGCCGTGGTGAGGCTGCCACCGGTCATCGCCGCCATCGCATCGCCCAGGCCCTGGTTGAGGGCATGGATGCCCTGGCTGGTAGAGCCCCCGGTCGAGATCGCACCGCCGCTGTTGAGCGCCGAAGCCGTGGCGACGCTGGCGGGGTTGGAAACCTCGGCGCGGAGGGCGTCGGCGCTCGTGCCGGTGGTGGTAGCGGCGCCTGCCGTCAGCGTCGCATTGGCTGCCCCGAGGCCCTGGTTCAGGGCGTAGATGCCGTGGCTCGAACCGCCGGCCGTGACGACGTCGCCGCCATCATTGGTGGCCGTCGCCGTTGCGGTGCTGGCCGCATTGGAAACCTGCGCCACCAGCGCGCTGCTGGAGGCGCCCGCCGTGGTGATGCCGCCGCTCGAAGTTGCCACCGCATCGCCCATGCCCTGGTTCAGGCTGTACATGCCCAGGGCGTTGTCGCCGGCCGTGGTGATCGTGCCGACATTGCCGACCTGGGTGTTGGTGGTGGTGACCGTGGCGGTGCTCGCGGCATTGCCGATCACGGCCCAGACACCGGTGGCGTCCTGCCCCGTGGTGGATATGGTCCCGCCCTCGTTCAGGATGCTCACGGCGCCCAGGCTGTTGGTGCTGCCGACCACGCCATAGCTGGAGTTGCCAGAAGTCGACACGCTGGCACCGCTCACCACCACGTCCACCGTTCCCGTTCCGGCGCCGGGAAAAACGAGCGACGAGGCATTGATGCCCGCGGCACCCACGCCGGTGGTGGTCACGGTCGAGGTGCCCGAAACGGTGACCTGGACATCGCCGACGCCATAGGTTTGCGCAGCAAGGCCCCCGCCGCCCGTGCCCGACGTGGTGACCTGGCCGGCACTCATCGTGAGGGTGGCGTCCGCCGCGCTGCTCTTGTTGTTGACCGTGGCGAATGCGCCGTAGCCGCTCAAGCCCGTCGTATCGATCGTTCCACCGGTGATCTGGATGTCTGCATTGCCCAGGCCATTGTTGACGGCTGAAATGCCTGAGGCCGACGTGCCGGCGGTGCTGATGGCGCCGCCCGACATGAGGGCCGTGGCCGCCGATGGGCTGGCCACGTTGGCCACCTCCGCCCTGACGCCCTCGGCGTTGCTGCCCAGCGTGGTGACGGTGCCGCCCGTCAGGCTCGCATTGGCCGCGCCCATTCCCTGGTTGAGGGCATGGACGCCGTAGCTGTTTAGGCCCGCCGTGCTGATGACGCCGCCATTGGTGGCGGTCGCAGTGCCGGTGCTGGCGGCATTGACAACCCACGCAACGAGCCCGCTGCTGCCACTGCCCGTGGTGCTGATCCCGCGGGTGGCGGTCGAGGTGGCCACGGCATCGCCCAGGCCTCTGTTGAAACTCAGCACGCCCGGGGCGCCGAATCCCGCCGTGCTGATCAGGGCGTTGTCCGAGACGGTGGTGGTAACCGTCGCCGTGCTCGCCGTGTTGCCGATGATGCTCCACACGCCTGTCGCGCTGCCGCCCTTGGTCGTGATGGTGCTCCCTACGCCCACCGAGACGTCGACAGAGCCAAGGCCGTCATTCTGCACGTACAAGCCGATGCTGTCTAAAGTACCGGTCGTCGCCACGGTGCTATTGGTCATCCCAATGCCGACCGACCCCGTCCCCAAGGCGTTTCTTCCCCAGGCGCGAATACCGAATCCACTTTGGCCGGCCGTGGAAATGCTGCCGCCCGACATGGTGACCTGGGTGTCACCGAGGCCGAGGTTTTCGGCGAAGAGGCCGTAGCCGTTGAGGGTCGTCGTGGTGATCTGACCGCCGCTCATGGCGATGGTGGCGTCCGCTGTGCTGCTCGTGTTCGTGACGTTGGCGTACGCGCCATACGATCCGGATTTCGTCGTGGTGATCGTGCCGCCGGTCATCTGGATCTCGGCATTGCCCAGGCCGTTGTTTTCGGCCCTGAGCCCGGCGGCGTTGTTGCCAGCCGTATTGATCGTGCCGCCCGCCATCGAGACGCTTGCCGTGCCGGTATTCGCTGCATTGCTGATAACGCTATACAGCCCATAGCCGAAGGCTCCGCCGTTGCTGATCGTGCCGCTGCCGAGCGTTGTAACGGCGTCGCCCGCAGTGCCTGCGTTGTTCGCAACGATGGAGTAGAACGAGGTTCCGCCAATCAACGTGATCGTGCCGAAGCTCAGGGCGTTGACGGTCACGGTGTTGGTGTTCGTCGCGGACGACACCACTTGCACGACGGAGCCCAATCCCGAGCCCGATGCGGTGATCCCCGCATTGTTCAGGTTCAGCGTCAGGCCATCGGAGTTGGCGTAGCTGATGCCCGCGGGATAGGCCCCGGCAGCGCAGTTGATGGTGTCGGCGCCCACGGCCTCCGCCCCGCACTCGTTGGCCGCCCAGGCGAACGGCGACGCCCCCAGTCCAGCCGTGGCCACGAGGGCCGCAGCAAGTGACATGCGCGATGAAGATTTCTTGCCGCGCACCGAGCCAAGCTCGCTGGCCGCTACCCATGAGCCCAGTGCCTCGTTGTAGACACTGCGATAAGAGGTGTTCATTTGTCTGACCTTGCCGAAAAGAAAAGAGGAGCCCGGGAGCAAGGCATAGACGAGAACTTTTCGGCTATTCGCTGCTGTGGCCGGCGCACTGGATGTGCAATGGGCCGGAGGCTATTGGCAATGTCGAGTAATACAAAGGCACTAGGTCACACATTTGTTCACTGTCTTTTCACCGTTGTTTTTGCGGCGGCCAAGCAGTGAAAAGTGCGCAACAGGAGCCCATTCCCGACACATTTCGGTCAACTTTATGAACACTTCTTTACCAAACCCAGTCGTTTGACAATGCATGACAGTTGCCAACGCATTTGTTAACAATTGGCGGGCTCGGCCGCCGGAGAGTCCCCTGGGCGCTATGGAGACTGGCGAGGTGGGCCGCCGCTCATCGACACGGCGACGAGCTGATAGCCCTGCCCGTAGATGGCACGCAGCACAAAGCCGTTTTCATTGGAGAGGGCCAGCTTCTTGCGCACCTTGGTGGCGCAGACGTCGACCGTGCGCTGGCTCTCCAGCCTGCGCCGGTTGGGCCACAGCGCATCGAGCAGCCAGTCGCGGCTCAGCACGCGGCCCACGTTGCGGAACAGCTCGAGTGCAAAGGCCAGTTCGAGCGGCGAGAGGCGGATTTCGCGGCCCCGGTGCAGCACGGTGGTGCTGTCGGGAATGAAGCGGTAGTCGCCCCAGGTGGTTTCACCTGCGCGCCGCGGGGCACGCGAAGGCACGGTTCTTCGGTGCAGCAGCGCCTGGATGCGCCAGCCCAGTTCATGAACCCGCGTGTGCCCGGCCTCGAAGCAGATGATGTCGTCCCACGGTGTTTCTTCAGCGCCTGGGGGCGGCAGTTGCGGCCAATCGTTGTTGTCGACGACCAGGAGCGTCGGCATGCAAAGCTTCTTGCAGACCTCGGCCATGCTTTCTTGCATGGCCGGGTCGTCCAGTGTGAGCAGCAGCAGGTCGAAGCGCTGGCCGATGCAGAAAGCCACCAGCAGGTCGGCCGGGTTGCCGTAGCCCGTGGCCTCGTGCCCAAGCGTGGCCAGCATGTCTTGCAAGGCGGTTCGGCGCTCCTTGCGGGTGTCGAGAAGCGCTACCGCCACGCAATGTTCAGAACCGGCCATGGGGGTGTGGGTTGCGCAATGAAGGGGCGGTCAGTCTAGAAACATAAAGTTCTCGTCGCCATCAATCTGACGATGTATTGCAATCCGGACGTAGACAATGGTTCTAGTTTCCATCCGTCCAGAGACTTTGTTCACAACTTTGTCACTATTTGAGTCTGCATTGTCATAATATGAACTGGACTGGGACGGGGGAGAAAATGAGACTACAGCCGCCATTGACGGGGCCTGTGTTCCGCTGATCAGACAAGTGGCAGACCCCGATGAAAGAGGAGGCGAAATGAGAATTGCGTTGCTCGAAGACGACCCCGCCCAAGCCGACCTGATGCGCTCGGTGATCAGGGCCATGGGGCACGACTGCCAGGCCTACGACAGCGGACGCGAGTTCCTGCGGATCCTGCGGCGCGAAAGCTTCGACATGCTGGTGCTCGACTGGAGCGTGCCCGACCTGTCGGGCCTCGAAGTCCTCCACTGGGTTCGCAGCCACGAGGAGAACCGCGTGCCGGTGCTCTTTGTGACCAACCGCGCCGACGAGCGCGACATGATCCAGGTGATGGATGCCGGCGCCGACGACTACATGTCCAAGCCCTACACCATTCCCTCGATGCTCTGCCGCATCCATGCGCTGCTGCGGCGCGCCTATCCGTGCGCGCGCAAGGAGGGCAAGGCAGTGTTCGGTGCGTACGAGTTCGACCTGTGCCTGCGCAGCGTGCTGGTGAACGGCCGGCCGGTCGACCTGACGCTCAAGGAGTTTCATCTGGCGCACCTGCTGCTTTCGAACGAAGGCCGGCTGCTTTCGCGCCAGCACATGATCGACCTAGTGTGGAACACCGGCGCGGGGGTGAACTCTCGCACCCTCGACACCCACATCTCGCAGGTGCGCAACAAGCTCAACCTGCGGCCGGAAAACGGCTACCGGCTGATGTCCGTCTACAGCATGGGCTATCGGCTGGAGTCGACCACCAGGGCCACCCCGCCCGAAGCGCATTCCCAGGAACCGGCGATCGCCTGAGTGCCGCCTGGCGCCCGGGATCGCATACCGCGGGGGCGATCGGAATGACCATCAGGCTTGCTGCGCGCGCATGGGCCGAGTGCCGCGCGTTGTTTGCGGCCGGGGCAAGGGGCCGCGCAATGCGGGCCAGCGTTGCGGGCGCCCTGCTGCTGGAGATTCTGGTTGGCGCGCTCGGCTACCAGAATGGCCTCGGCGCCTTCGATGGGCTCTTCAACGACTGCGTGGCCTTGCTGGCGGTGCGTGCGCCTTCCAGCGCGCCGCCGGCCAACGCCACGCCGCTGCAGAACGCCTTCTTCAATGCGCTGGCCACGGCCGCCGGCCTTTGTGCGCTGCTCTTGTGGGGCCGGCGCGTCAGGTCGCTGGTGGTGGTGCTGGGGGCCATGGCGCTGGTGCTTGCTGCCGCCGCGGCGCTCCAGCTCGGCTTCGGCTTGCGGATGGGGCCGGTGGCCGCGCTGGCGGGGCTTGCGCTGTGCTACCCCTGGTGGATCCTGTACCGGCAAGAAGCCCGGTTGCGCCACCTGGGCGACGAGTTCGCACGCATGGCGGCAGACCCGCAAGCGCTGCCACGCGCCCTGGCACCGTGGCGCACCGAGAATTCGGCCGATGCGCGGATGCTGTCGCTCTCGATGGCCGCGGAGAACCTGCGTTCGCTGTACGAGGTGCTCGACACGAATCTGCAGAGCCTGCCGGACGCGGTGGTGGTCACCGACGCGCGCGGCAACGTCACGCAAGCCAACCGCGCCGCAGCGAGCAGGTTCGGCCTGGCCGATGCCGACGAGATGAACGGCCGCCGCTTCGAGCCGCTGCTGCGGGAGTTCCTAAGTGCGCGAGGCGCCACGCTGGCCCTGCCGCCGCTGGAAGGCGAGCATGCGCAGCGCGGCCGCTTCGAGCTGGAAACCGCGCTGGACTCGGGCTGCGACCTGCTCGTGAAAGGCTGCCCGAGGTTTGCGCCCCACGGCGGATTTGCCGGGTGGACCTTTTCCATTGTGGACATTGGTTCCGTGCGCGAGGTGCAACGCAAGCGCGAGGAGGCGCTTGCCTTCATCTCGCACGACATCCGGGCGCCGCAGTCTTCGATACTTGCCATGATCGAGCTCCAGCGCTCCGGAGTGAAAGACGCGCCCGAGGCATCGGAGCTGTTGCCGCGCATCGAGCTGCTCGCGCAACATTCGCTCAAGCTGGCCGAAGACTTCCTGTCGATGGCCCGGGCGGAGTCGCGCAGCGACGAACTCGAGCCTTTCGACCTGCGGGACGTGGTCGACGAGGCCGTCGACCAACTGTGGGCCAAGGCCAAGGCCCGGCAGATGGCCCTGCATGTCGAACTGCCCCGCGAGCCCTGCGTGCTTGCGATCGACCGTGCACTGCTGATCCGCGCCGTGTCCAATCTCATCGACAACGCGGTGAAGTTCAGTCCGCGCCAGACGGCCATTCACGTTGCTTGCGAATCGCTGGGCGATGCCTACCGGATATCGGTGCGGGACCAGGGCCCCGGCATCCCCGACGGCCAGGCCGGGCTGATCTTCGAGAAGTTCAAGCGGCTGGGCAAATCGGGCGCGAGCCAGGCTGACGGCATGGGGCTGGGCCTGGCTTTTGTCGCGGCGGTGGCCGAGCGCCACGGCGGGCATGTGTGCGTGGAGAGCGCAGAAGGCGGCGGCGCCACTTTTTCGATCACGCTGCCTGCCTGCTAGGTGTGCATTTATCACGGCAGGCATGCCCGAATGTCAGCAACTGCCTTCGTATTTGTCATGCATTGTCAAACGACTAGGCGTTGTGCAAAGGCATTCCTAAAGTCCTTCCCTTCGTGCTTCTGCGAACGGCTTGTTCTGCGAACGAAAGCCACAAAGGGAAAGACAAGGACATGCCGTGTGCCCCGTGGAGCCTGCGCTCTACCCATCCTGCCTATGCGCGGCTCCTGATCTCGTTGATGGAGAGCAAGGGCTTCCGCGCGGCGCACCTGTTCGCCGGTGAGGAAGCCCTTGCCGCCAAGGTGTCGAGCAGCTCCGAACTGCTGTCTTACAGCGAGATTCGTACCCTGATCGAACGCGCGCTGCGCCTCACCGGCAATCCGGCACTCGGACTGGAGCTGGGCGGGCTGGAAGCGTCCAATACCTACGGATGGCTCGGCCAGGCCCTCATGTGCAGCAGCAACGTGCGCCACGCGCTGCTTGTGCTGCATCGCTTCGGCAAGCTCAGGACAGGCTCTTTTCACTTCAGCTTCGAAAGCACCGAAGCGTGCGGCGTGCTCAGTGTCTCGGAGCTTCATCCGCTTGGCAGCGCCGGGGTGTTCCTCTTCGAATCGGCCGCCATGAGCCTTGTCAACCTGTTGCGCGAACTGACGTTCAAGCCGTTGCTCGGGCTTTGGGTATCGTTTCCGTTTCCCAAGCCCGCGTGGGAAAGCCGCTACCGGTCGCTGGGCGTGGACGAGGTATTTTTCAGCAGCCGCGAGCTGCAGATCGGCATCCCCCACCCCCTGCTCGATACCGCTTGCCTCATGGCCAATGAAGCAGCCTTTGCGCGCGCCGAACGCGCCTGCGAGGAGGCCATGGTCCAGCGCAGCCAGGGCATGCTCACGCGGCAAATCAAGGTCATGCTGCGCAGCTGGCCGGGCCGCTACCCCACGCTCGAAGAAGTTGCCGCAGCGCGCATGGTTTCGGCGCGAACCCTCATTCGCAAGCTCAAGTGCGAGGGCACCACCTACCAGGAGCTGCTCGACGACGCGCGCAAGAGCATGTCGATCTGGTTGCTGCAGAACACCCCCGACTCCATCGATTCGGTCGCCGCAAGGATGGGCTTCTCGAATCCGAGCAACTTCGGCAGGAGCTTCAAGCGCTGGTTCGGATTCACCCCGGGCGGTGTGAGGCGCAACACACCGCCGCTGGGGTTGCCGCCTATGGATTCGCCGCTCTATAGCGAGACGGGGCTGGTGCGCGACTAGGCCACCACTTGCCGCTGGCAAGCGTCAATGGCTCGCCGCCTTGAACAGCCGCTCGTGCATCCATCCGTCGTTGGTCAGCACCAGCACCGCCTTGTCGGCAGCGTCGTCCTTCAGGTCGCGCGCGAGCTTGGGGAACACAGCCTGGACGGCTGGCAATGCGGCCCACTTCGCCGGGGCGTCGATCTTGTAGCGGTAGTTCACCTGCGAGACCTGGGTGCCGAACAGGGTGGCGGGATCGGTGAAGTTGGCGATGGACACCACCTTGTATTTGCCGGCACAAAAACCGTCCCAGTTCGCGAGATTGGCTCCCGCTCCCTTGACGAGTTGTTTTCGGCCCGCCTCGGTGAGCGCGTATTCGAAGCCGGGGATCAGCCGGTTCGATCCCGGGAACTGCGGCACCTCCGCACCTTTGCGCGTGAGCAGGCCGGCTTCGACCAGCGCGTCGGCCCTCAGCCTTTGGTCCTTGCCGAATCCATCGGCCTGCTCGACCTTGAACGGCATCTCCTTGTCGGGCAGCGGAACGCACGCGCCGGGCGTGGTGTCGAGGTAGGCCTGGATGGCGGCCTGGAAGTTGGACTTGTTCGCGTCCCTGCTGCCACTGCAGCCGGCAAGCAGGAACGCCGCGACGGCGACGACTGAGTATCGGTTCATGAAGGCCCCTGCTGTCAGGGCCGGGGCATGTCGAGAAATTCGAAGACCTCGATACCGCCGCCGTTCGCAAGGTGCGGATGGCCGTCGGTCAATGCCACGGCCTGGGCCAAGCTCCGGGCCTGCACGACCGAATAGCCGGTGACCTTGCTCGACTCGGCTTTGCCGAGCAGCTGGGCGCCGGGCGCGAGCGGCGCGCCGCCGTCGACCATTGCGTGGCCGAGCTTGCCGAAGTAGGCCATCCACGCCGCCATCACGGCCTTCGAGGCTTCTTCGCCTTGCGCGGGGTTGCCACCCGAATAGAGGTAGAGGTACCTGTTCATCTTTCCGTCTCCCTTGGAATCAAGCGCGCCGCCTGGTTTTTAGCGGGCGCGAACAGGCGCGACTCTAGGGCCCGGCGCGGCGCCGGCAGCGATGTGCCGTTTTCTTTTTCCAAGGTCCGTGATGAACAGCACGGACTTGTGCGCGCGAGCGCGCGCGGCCTGCTTCAGAAGCTCGGCGAAACCGCGTCCGGCGGCTTGCCGGCGAGCACCCTTTGCTGTTCCGCGAAGATGTCGCCGATGTAGGTGAGGAGCCCCATGCCGCCGGGTGTTGCGTCCGCGGCGCGCGCGTCTTCGGGGGCGGCCTCGGCTTCCATCTGGGTGGTCACGGCCTGCGCAAGCTCGAGGGGTTGGCGTCCCTGCTGGCAGGCCACCGCGGCAAGGCCGAGTGCCGCGAGCGCTGCTGCTTGGAATGTCCGGTTGAAGTCCATGGCGACTCCTTGGGGTTGGACAGTGAAAAACCTGAATGCGGCACCACCGCGGCTGCGCGCGTGCGGCGCCTCGAAGACTCCTGTCATGCAAGCGGAGCTGCGATCTCCGCCATGCCATCCCGCTTTCTACCGTGCGGTAGAAATCCAGATCGACCTTTATTGAAGGCCTCGTGCCGTGGGAGAAGCGTCGCATGTGCGGGCGCTCCTCACCGAAAGCCGGAGGGCAGCGTACTCCCGGCGCGCGGCGTCCACAATTGAACTTAAGGCATAGAGAGATGTAAATGTTTTCAAGCGATGGGGCGCATGCCAACACAACTCGAAATTCATCATTAACGACGGCCACACTTCGACCGTCAGCAGTGCGCATCCGGCCTCGCGCACCGTCGCATCGCGCTGCATTCGGAGGATGTGTCAGCAGCCTTCGACGGCGACCAGGTAGTCGACTGCGGCGGGTTGCCGCAGCGCCAGCAGCGGCGCGTACTCGGGCGAGGCGAACCAGTCGCGGATGTGCTGCATCGACGGAAACTCGATCAGCACCATGCGGCTGGGCTTCCAGTCGCCTTCGAGCACTTCGAGCGCGCCGCCGCGCACCACGAACCGACCGCCGAATTTCTGGATGACGGGCAAGACCTGCGCCTTGTACTTGTCATAGGTCTCGTGGTCGTGGATCTCGGTCTGCGCGATGAGGTAGGCAGTCATGGCGGTCTCCTGGTGTGCCGGCCATCATGCGGATGCCCGGCACGCGAAGCAATACCCTGCCGATGCGATCAGGCCTCCAGCGCTTCGAGCGGGCCGAAGAACTCGTAGCGCAGCTGCTGCTTGGGCACGCCGAGCGCCAGGCCGTTGGCATACACGGACTTCATGAAAGGCTTGGGGCCGAGAAAGTAGAGATCGACGTCGCGGTCCGCAGGCAGCTGTTGCGCGAGCAGCTCGCGGGTGACAAAGCCGGTGGCATGCGGGCGGTCGGCATCGCGCGGCGCGTCGTACACATAGATTGGCTTCACGTTGGCATGCGTGGCCGCCAACGCATCGACGCGCGCGCGGAACGCGTGGGCGCCGCCATGCCGCGCCGCATGGATGAAGTGCACCGGCCGGCCGGTGTGCGCCACCGACTCCAGCATGCTCATGGCCGGCGTGATGCCGACGCCGCCGGTCACCAGCACCAGCGGACGCGCGCTTTTGCCGGTGGCGGTGGGCTGCAGCACGAAGTCGCCGCAAGGCGCCTGCACCTTCAGCAGCGTGCCGACGGTTGCGGCCTGGTGCAGCCAGTTCGATGCCTTGCCGCCCTCTTCCTTCTTCACGCTGATGCGGTACCAGGCCTTGCCCGGCGCGTCGGACAGCGAGTAGTTGCGCCGCAGCGGTTCGCCGTCGATCTCCAGCACCAGCGTGAGGTACTGGCCGGGCGAGAACGCGAGCAGCGGGCCGCCGTCCGTCGGCTCCAGGTAGAACGAGGTGATGACTTCGCTCTCGTCTTCGCGCCGCGCCACGCGAAACTCGCGCTCGCCGCGCCAGCCGCCCGGCTGCGCGGCGTTGGTGCGGTAGACCTCTTCTTCCGCCGCAATCAGCAGTGCCGCGAGCGACTGGTAGGCCTCGCCCCACGCCGCGATGATCTCGTCGGTGGCCGCATCGCCGAGCACGTCCTTGATGGCGCGCAGCAGGCAGGCGCCGACCACCGGATAGTGCTCGGGTTGCACACCGAGCGCGGCGTGCTTCTGGATGATGCGCGGCAGTGCGCCCGCAATTTCCTCGAGCCGGTCGATGTAGGTCGCATAGGCCAGCACCGCGCCCGCGAGTGCGCGCGCCTGGCTGCCGGCGGCCTGGTGCGCCTCGTTGAAGAACGCCTTCACCTCCGGATGGTTCTCGAACATGATCCGGTAGAAGTGGCTGGTGATGGCCTCGCCGTGCGCCTGGAGCGCGGGCACGGTGGCTTTGACGATGGCGATGGTCTGCGGGTTCATGGGGGACCTGGGGTGAAAGTGGAGGACGCTCTTTCCTCTCACGAACCGTGCCAGTCGCCCGGTGCTTGCCAAGTGCCCGTGAATGCTGGGGTTTTCTATCGTGTGGTCAAATTCACAACACAATGAGCGTTGTAGCAATGACCACAAACAGTGTCAATCAGACCACGGAAGGCGACGGCAGCCGCTATCGGCCGCTCCTGGCCGCGGTGCGCGGGCTCGTCCGGTGCGACGCCGCCGCGCTGCTGCAGCTCGACGCCGATGTGCTGCGCCCGGTGGCGGTGGACGGGCTGAGCGACGAGACGCTCGGGCGGCAGTTTCCGGTGGCGGCGCACCCGCGCTTTGCGCGCCTGCTGGAGAGCGGGCGGGGCCTGCGCTTTGCGCACGACTGCGGCCTGCCCGACCCGTATGACGGCCTGGTCGCGGGGCAGCCGGGCATCCTGCCGGTGCACGACTGCATGGGCGCGCCGCTGCGCCTGCGCGGCGCCATCTGGGGCCTGTTGACGCTCGATGCGCTGGAGCCCGGCGCTTTCGAAACCGTGACCCCGGCGCAGCTCGATGCGATGGTCTCGCTGGTGGAGACCGGCATCGAAGCCGCCCACACGATCCAGGAGATGGAAGCGCGCGCGATGCGCGAGCATGCCGTGGCCCAGGCCCTGCGCTCGGGCCGGGGCACCACGCGCGAGCTGCTGGGAAGCAGCGCCGCCATGAAGCAGCTCTACAACGAGATCGACACCGTGGCCGTGTCCGACCTCACGGTGCTGCTGCTCGGCGAGACCGGCGTGGGCAAGGACCTGGTGGCGCAGCGCCTGCATGCGCGGTCGCAGCGGCGCGACCAGCCGCTGGTGCAGGTGAACTGCGCGGCCCTGCCCGAGACGCTGGCCGACAGCGAGCTGTTCGGTCACAAGCGCGGCGCATTCACCGGCGCCGTGCAGGACCGCAGCGGCAAGTTCGAGATCGCCGACGGCGGCACGCTCTTTCTCGACGAAGTGGGCGAGCTGCCGCTCACGGTGCAGGCCAAGCTGCTGCGCGTGCTGCAAAGCGGCGAGGTGCAGCGGCCCGGCAGCGACCGCACGCTGAAGGTCGACGTGCGCGTGATCGCGGCCACCAACCGCGACCTGCCCGCCGCCATTGCACAGGGCCGCTTCCGCGCCGACCTGTACCACCGGCTGTCGGTCTACCCGCTGGTGGTGCCACCGCTGCGCGAGCGCGGCCGCGACGTGGTGGCGCTGGCCGGCGGCTTTCTCGAAGAGAACCAGCATCGCCTTGGCGCGCGCAACCTGCGGCTCTCGCCGGCCTCGAAGGCCGCCCTGCTCGCGCACGGATGGCCCGGCAATGTGCGCGAGCTCGAACATGTGATCAGCCGCGCATCGCTGCGCGCCTTCACCGAGCAGCGCCGCGGCGCGCGCTGGACGGCGATCGAGCCGCATCACCTGGCGCTCGATGGGGCGGCAGTCGGCAATGTCGAATCGGTGTCTCCGGTCCTGCCTGCCACGTCGCCCACACCCGCCACCAGTCCATCAGGCCTTGCCGCCACGGGCGGCACGCTGCGTGATGCCACGGAGGCGTTCCAGCGCGCATGGCTCGCGGACTTGCTGGCGCGACACCACGGGCACATCGCCAATGCCGCGAGGGAGGCGGGTATCGACCGCAGCAACTTTCATCGGATGCTGCGCAAGATGGGGCTGCGGCCGGCTGCAAGAGAGTCCGTAAATGCCCGAGGCTGACCCCCGCTCTCAAGCACCTGAAGCCACCGGACTTCGCTAGCCGAATATCGGGAATAGATCACACAAGAAGGTACATCTGTCATCCATTGGTTAGGCGCCTCATGATATGGTGCCTCCACGATGCAACTCGAACAAAAGTATCTTGCCCTTTTGGCGGAAGCCGAACGTCGAAACCTTGCGGATGTGGAGGGAATCCGCCTTTGTTTTCAGATCTTGTCTCTGGCATCTTCTATCGATCGGGAGTGCGCTGCGCAACTGGCACCGCATGGTCTGTCAGAAGCGCGCTTTGTTGTTTTGTTTCTGTTGGACGCAGCACCAGACGGCGTCCCGCCACATGTCCTGGCCGATCAAGCTGGTGTGCGTCGTGCCACCGTAACGGGCTTGCTCGATGGATTGGAACGCGACGGCTTCGCTCGACGCACGGCGTCCCCGACTGACCGGCGAAGCCGTCTGATCCAACTCACGCCGAAGGGCAAAACAACAACAAAACGGCTCTTCGCAAAACACAATCAATGGATTGCCAGTTTGCTGGGGGACGTCTCTGAACGTGAACGCAAAACGCTGTCGAAGCTGTTGGCCAAAGTGGCAGCTCGAACGATGCGCCAAGCGGCACCTTCGAAAGGCCACGGAGACCTCGAATGAGCATGGCCAATAAGAGCGTATCCCGAGAAACAGAAGAGCCGGCTTCCGTATTGAATGCCTTGAGTGAAGGCTCGCGGCAAACTCGTACCCTTGCCGAATGTCTCGCCGTCGATCAGGCACGACTCGCGCGAGCTACGTTGCCTGACGCTGGCGCGGAGGTATTCCGAACCTTTGACGCGGCAGCAAGATTGGGCATCTTGCGCCGTATGCAAGTCGAGGGTGCGACGCTGCTTGCTCGCTACGGCCTGAAAGACGGGTTAGCGCGCTGCAAGTCACATACCTCAGACACTGTGCGGGGATGGGGTTGCTTCATCGTTGGTGCCAGTCCAGATCTGGAGCTATCGGAACGGCTGATGCATATCGCCTCCCTGGCGGATGACGCTCATTTCGGTGTGCGCGAGTGGGCATGGTTGGCGTTGCGCCCTCACCTGACAGTCGAGTTGAAGCGCAGCATCACGTTGCTGCTGCCATGGACGTCAGAACCATCCGAGCGCTTGCGCCGGTTTTCGTCCGAGGCTCTGCGCCCGCGCGGCGTGTGGTGTTCCCACATTCCTTCATTCAAGCAAGACCCATCGCCGGGGCTCGCACTGTTGCAGCCGCTGCGCGCCGACCCTTCGCCCTATGTGCAGGATTCAGTCGCCAACTGGCTCAACGATGCCGGAAAAACCTCCCCAGAGTGGGTTCGATCAATTTGTAGCGAGTGGCAACTCGGACACATCTCCCCCGCGACGCGTCGTATCTGTGCGCGGGCTTTGCGCAACCTGAAGCTTTGAAAGGAAACCCATGACGCAGTATCTCGTTGAACTCTATTCTCCCAATGCACGTTGGACAGAACAGTCTTCAGACCAACGCAAAGCATTTGTCGATGGCATCAAGAACGGCATGGCCGGACTGGCGACCTTGGGAATCGAGGCGCTGGCGTTGGGTGAGATTGACCGAACCGTTGATCACTCTGGCAAGCACCGCTTTCTAGGGATATGGCGCTTCCCAAATCTGGCGGCCCGCGATGCACTTCTGGCCGGAATCCTGGCAAGCGGCTGGTACGACTACTTCGACCATATCAATGCCGCGAGCTCTGGTGGCAATCTGGAACCGCATCTGACGGACTTGATGTCTTGACCGGCGTCGTAGGCTTGCTTCCGTCGGTGTAGCCTCGCGCCATGGATTCCCTCATTGCCGCCTCTGCGCGCGCGCTCGCCGCGGGCGACGCGCTCGGCGCCCTCAAGCGGGTCGCCCTGCGTGACGACCCGCCCGCGCTGGCCTTGCGCGGCATCGCGATGGCGCAGCTGGGCGAGCACCCGCGTGCGCGCGAACTGCTGCGGCGTGCGGCGCGCGGCTTCGGGGCGCACGAGGAACTGGCGCGGGCGCGTTGCGTGGTGGCGGAGGCCGAGGTGGCGATGGCGATGCGCGACTTCGGCGTTTCGCCGCGCGCGCTCGCGGCGGCGGCGGACACGCTCGATGCGCATGCAGACCGTGCCAACGCGATGCAGGCGCGGCTGATTGCGGCGCGCCGGCTGCTGCTGCTCGGCCGGCTGGAAGCGGCCACCGCCGCGCTGGCGCCGCTGGACGCGCGCGAGCTCTCGCCTTCGCTGGCAGCCGTGGCCGAACTGACCGCCGCAGAACTCGCGCTGCGCTCATTGCGCATCGTGCCGGCGCGCTCGGCCCTGGCCCGGGCGCACGAGGCAGCGACGCGTGCGCGCGTGCCCGCACTGCTGGCCGAGGTGGCCGAAGCGCGGGCCGCGCTCGAGCGCCCTGCCGCCAGGCGCCTCATTGCCGGCGGCGAGCAGGCGTTGCGGTTGGACGAGGTCGCGGCGCTGCTGGCCTCCGATGCACTGGTAATCGATGCCTGCCGGCGCGGCGTGGGCACCGGCGAGGCATGGCGGCCGCTGGCGCGCCGGCCGGTGCTCTTTGCCCTGGCGCGCGCATTGGCCGAGGCATGGCCCGGCGACGTCGATCGCGAAACGCTGATCGCGGTGGCCTTCAACACCCGCCGGCCCGACGAGACGCATCGCGCGCGCCTGCGGGTCGAGATCGGCCGGCTGCGCGCACTGGTCGCGGCACAGGCCGGCATCGAGGCCAGCGCACGCGGCTTTGCGCTCAGGCCGCGCGATGCGCGCGACGTGGTGGTGCTGGCACCGCCGATTGACGGTGAACAGGCCTCGCTGGTGGCGCTGCTCTCCGATGGCGCGGCCTGGTCGACCTCGGCACTGGCCCTGGCGCTGGGCGCGAGCCAGCGCACGGTGCAGCGCGCGCTGGCCGACCTGGAAACCGGGGGTCGGGTGCGCTCCATCGGCCGCGCGCGTGCGCAGCGCTGGCTGGCACCGCCGCTCGCGGGATTCACGACGATCTTGTTACTCCCCGCTGCGCTGCCGATTGAATAGAGTTGTCTCCAAGGCACCGATCCCGGCGCCCGCCACCCAAGGAGCCAGCGATGAACAACACTGCAACCCGCAAGAAAGACAAGATGCAAGCCGTGCCGCGTGCGGCCGAGATCGTGCGCGAGTACGGGCCCTTTGGCGGCGCCGCCAACGTGCACGGCGTGACCCACGACGGCCAGCGCGTCTGGGCCGCCACGGGCGCGAAGCTGGTCGGCTTCGATCCGGCCAGCGGCGAGGCCACGCGCACGCTGGACTGCGTCTGCGATGCGGGCACCGCCTTCGACGGCACCTACCTCTACCAGATCGCCGAGGCGCGCATCGACAAGATCGATCCGGCCAGCGGCAAGGTGCTGGCGTCGATCCCCACGCCCGGCCAGGGCAGCGACTCGGGACTGACCTGGGCCGAAGGCAGCCTGTGGCTCGGCCAGTACCGCGACCGCAAGATCCACCAGATCGATCCAGTGAGCGGCGCGGTGTTGCGCACCATCGAATCCAACCGCTTCGTCACCGGCGTGACCTGGGTCGATGGCGAGCTGTGGCACGGCACCTGGGAGGGCGACGAAAGCGAGCTGCGCCGCATCGACCCCGCCGACGGCGCGGTGCTGGAGCGGCTCGAGATGCCGCGGGGCGCGGGCGTGAGCGGGCTCGAGTCCGACGGGGCCGACCTCTTCTATTGCGGTGGCGGCGGCAGCGGCAAGGTCCGCGCGGTGCGGCGCCCGCGGGCTGGCAAGTCCTGAACACGGCCCATCGAGCCCAAGGAGACAACGCAATGAACACCGCCATCGCCGAAACCCCCATCGCCAACCATGCCGTCGTGTCCAGGGACCAATGGCTGGCCCAACGCAAGGCGCTGCTGGCACGCGAGAAGGAACTGACGCACCTGCGCGACCAGATCGCCCGCGAGCGCCGCGCATTGCCATGGACCCGCGTCGAGAAGACGTACGTCTTCGACACGCCCGAAGGCCCGCGCGCGCTGGCCGACCTGTTCGAAGGCCGCCGCCAGCTGCTGGTGCAGCACTTCATGCTCGGGCCCGATTGGGAGCAAGGCTGTCCGAGCTGCTCGTACATGGCCGACCACCTCGGCGGCATGAAGGTGCACCTGGAGAACCGCGACGTGACGCTGCTGGTCGTCTCGCGTGCGCCGCTCGATCAGATCGTGCTTTTCCGTGACCGCATGGGATGGCAGTTCCGCTGGGTGTCGTCGCACGGCAGCGATTTCAACTACGACTTCAACGTGAGCTTCACGCCGCAGCAATGGGCGGAAGGCAGGGGCGAGGTCTACTACAACTACAGCGTGCGGCCCTTCCCGGCGCAAGAGGCACCGGGCATCAGCGTGTTCCACAGGGACGACGCGGGCGCGGTCTTCCACACCTACTCGACCTACGAGCGCGGCGTGGAGGCCATGATGGGCACCTACAGCCTGCTCGATCTCACGCCCAAGGGCCGGGACGAGCGCAACCCGGTCCATGCGATGGACTGGGTGCGGCACCACGACCGCTATTCACCAGCGCCAGTGCCAATGCCGGAAGCAAAGCCGGTGGCTGCGGCCGGCTCGTGCTGCCACGGGCCGGACTGAGTTGGCCGCCGGGAGCACCGCATGGCAAGCCTCTGGCCCTGGCTGGTGGTGGCCGGTGTGGGCGCGCTGCACGGCCTGAACCCCGCCACCGGATGGCTGTGGGCCGCGGCCTGGGGCGTGCGGTCGAACGACCGCGCACAAGCGCTGCGGGCCCTGCTGCCGATCGCCATCGGGCATGCCGCCTCCGTGGCGCTGGTGGCGGGCGCCGTGGCCTTCGGGGTGTCGATGGACCGTACCCTGCTGCAGGTTGCCGCGGGCGGGCTGGTCGCCGTTCTTGCAGCGCTGCACTTCTGGGGCCGCACACCGCGCGCAGCGCGCGCCCCCGCCGGGCATGCGGGCCTGGCGCTCTGGTCTTTCATGATGTCGACCGCGCATGGCGCGGGCCTGATGCTGGTGCCCGCGCTGATCCCGCTGTGCATGGGCGACGCCTCGAGCCGGGACACCGGCGCATCGGACTCGCTGCTGCTGGCGCTCGCGGCGGTCGGCGTTCACACCGCGGCCATGCTGGCGGTCACCGGCGCGGTCGCGCTCGGTGCCTGCCGCGGCTTCGATGCCGGCGCGCGCTGGGCATTGAAGCTCAGGAGCATCAAGAGCTTCAGGCGGAAGCCGGGACCCGCGGCCCCGCATCGTTCCTGACCCTGTCCGTTCGAGGGAACGCGAGCGCAATGGCCACCGCGCCGAGGCCCACGGCCATCGAGCCGATGTACATCCACGCATAGCTGCCGTAGCGGTCGAACAGCCAGCCGCCCAGCACCGGCCCGAGCGCCATGCCGAGGCTCGAGAGCATGGTTGCCGCGCCCAGCACGGTGCCGAGGATGCGCGCTCCGAAATAGTCGCGCGCCAGCACGGCGTAGAGCGGCATCACGCCGCCGTAGGCCAGGCCGAAGACCACGGCCACGGCGTAGAAGCCAGCAAGCCGGTCGACCAGCAGGTAGCTTGCGGCGGCAAGCGCCTGGATCAACAGGCCCGCCACGAGCACCCGCTTGGCGCCGAGACGGTCCGCCATCACGCCGAACAGCAGGCGCCCGCCCAGGCCGGCCGCGCCTTCCATGCTGTAGATGGTGACGGCCGCGAAGGTCGGCAGCCCGCAGCCGATGGCATAGCTCACGGTGTGGAAGATCGGCCCCGAGTGCGCCGCGCAGCAGGCGAAGAAGGTGGCGCCCAGCACCAGGAAGGCACGCGAGCGCAGCGCCTTCCCGACCGGCATCGGCTCCGCCGGCTTCGCGTCACCGGGACTTGCCGCGGGGGCGGTGCCGGGCGCCGCGCGAATGAACCAGACCGCGGGCAGCAGCACGATCCATGCGCCGATGCCGATGATCAACTGCGCCGTGCGCCAGTCGTACCGCGTCACGAGCCATGCCGCGAGCGGCGCGATGGTCATGGGCGCCACGCCCATGCCGGCCGACACCAGCGACACGGCCAGGCTGCGATGCCGCTCGAACCACGAGGCGGTGGTCGAGATCACCGGCGCGAAGAAGCTGCCCGCCGCAATGCCCATCATCACGCCGAACAGCAGCTGGAACTCGACCAGCGAGGTCGCGCGGCTCGCCAGCACGGTGGAGAGCCCGAGCAGCACGGTGCCCGCCAGCACCACGAGGCGCGGGCCATAGCGGTCGCTCAGCGCGCCCCACGCGAACCCCGCGACACCCATGCTCAGAAAGGCGAAGGTCATGGCGCTGGAAATGCCGGCGCGCGACCAGCCGGTGGCCGCGCTCATCGGCTCCAGGAACACGGCCAGCGAAAACACCACGCCAATGGCCACGCAGGTCATCAAGGCGCCGGCGGCCACGATGGACCAGTTGTGATCGGTCCCGTTCGCGGAACCATGGGCGGCAGGCATGTTCATCGGTCGTGTCCCAAGGCCAGTTGAAGATAGTCAACCAATCGGTTCACTATATACGACTTCAAGCTTGTCGTGGGGATCGCGGGCGTTGTTTCTCAAGGCACGAGGCGTGGCACCCCAGCAGGACTTCACCGCATGCCAAAAGGAGCTGGGCTCGACGTAGCCCAGCCGTTCGGCGATGTCCGGCAGCGGCATGCTGCCCTGCGTGAGCAGGAAGAGCGCCTCGTCCATGCGTGCGGCCTCGAGCACGCGGCGAAACGGCATGCCCGTTTCGCGCAGCCGCCGCTGCAGCGTGCGCGGCGCGATGCCCAGGCTGTCCGCCACGTCGGCGCAAGACACGCGATGAAAGCCGAGGCTGCCGACCGCCGCCCTCACCGCCGCCTCGAGCGACTCCGACGAGCTCTGCGCGCGCAGCATGCCGTCGGCCTGTGCACGCAGCACCGACAACAGCGCCGGATCGGCGCCCTGGAACGGCGTATCGAGCGTGGCGTCGTCGTAGCACACACGCACCTGCGCCGCGCCCAGGGTGACGGCGCAGCCGAGCAGCTCGGCATAGCGCGGCGCCAGCCGCGTGTCCGGCCCCGTGAGTTCGATCAGGCGCGGCGCCACGTTGCGCGTGCTGCAGCGCCGCAGGAAGGCCATCAACCCGCCGAGCAGCGAATCGATCTGCATCGCGTGCATGGGAACGTGGCAAGGCGTGACGGCGTAGCGCAGTTCGAGACCACCCTCGACCTTGTGGACGCCGATGCGTCCGCTGTTGCTCACCAGCTGCTGGTAGCGCTCCATGTGCCACGCGGCGTCCCGGAGCGACGGGCTGTGCATCATGAGGAGTCCGGCCACGTTCATCGCCTGCAGCGGAAGGCTCATGCCGACCTTCAAGCCGAGCAGCGGGTCTGTCGACAGCCCGGCCGCGCGCTGCCAGAGCCGCCGCGCGAGCACCAGGCTCAGCTGGCGCGTCGGCGCCATGCGTCCCACGCCGGGGCCCCAGAGGCCGGCCGTGAGGCGGGTCGGGTCCAGCTCCTGGAGTTCCAGCTGATCGACCACGGCATCGAGCCACGTCGAGAGGATCGTCATGTGCGCGGGCATGGCGGCAGGCTAGAGGGGCCGGCGAGCAGCGTCAATGCGGGTTGGCATCTCAAAACAATTTTCTGTCGTGCCGGAGCAATGACAGCCCCGCCTGCGCGCTCGAAACTGGCGCCGCGCAGACAACAACGATGAAGGAGACGACATGACAGTGGAGAACCACTACGAGCACATCCGCGTGCAGCCGCAGCCGAACGGCTTCGGCGCCGCCGTCACGGGCCTGTCGATTGCGGAGCCCCTGCCCGCGCCGATGCTGGACGAAGTGAAGAAGGCATGGGCCGCGCATTCAGTCATCTCCTTTCCCGACCAGCCGCTCACGCATGACCAGCTCGAGGCCTTCACGCGGCAGTTCGGCGAGTTCGGCGTCGACCCCTACATCGTGCCCATGGAAGGGCATCCGCACATCCTGGAGCTCAGGCGCGAGGCCGGCGAGAAGGCGGTCAACTTCGGCGCGCAATGGCACTCCGACTGGAGCTTTCAGCAGGAGCCGCCGGCCGGCACCATCCTGCACGCCAAGGTGACCCCGCCCGTGGGCGGCGACACGCTCTATGCGGACTGCTACCGCGCCTATGCGGACCTGTCGGACACCATGAAGGGGCTGCTCGACGGGCTGGTCGCGATCCACTCGGCCAGCATGCCCTACGGCAAGGACGGCCTGTTCGCCAAGGAAACCGAGGCGCGCACGATGAAGATCGTGGTGAGCGAAGAGGCCGACAAGACCTGGCCGCATCCGCTGGTGCGCGTGCATCCGGTCACCGGGCGCAGGGCGCTGTACGTGAGCCCGGTCTACACGCTGGGCATCCAGGGCATGACGCGCGGGGAGTCGGCCGCGTTGCTGGGCTACCTCTACCAACACATGGTGCGCGATGACTACGTGTACCGGCACCGCTGGTCGCCCGACATGCTCACCCTCTGGGACAACCGCTGCACGGTGCACAACGCCGAGGGCGGCTACGACGGGCACCTGCGCCTCATGCACCGGACCACCATCGCCGGCGAGCGCCCGATCGGCGTCTCGGCCGACGGTTCGCAGCCCTGACATGGATCACCCGATGAACAACACCCCCGACCTGAGCTTCAAGCGGGCGCGTGACCGCGGCGAACTGAATGGCCGCTTCGACACCATCGTGATCGGTTCGGGCGCCGGCGGCCTGACCACCGCCGCGCTGCTGGCGCTGGACGGCCAGCGCGTGCTCGTGCTGGAACGCCACGCGGTGCTGGGCGGCTGCCTGCAGTCATTCACGCGCAAGGGCTTCGAATGGGACGTGGGCCTGCACTACATGGGCGAGGTGCACCGCAAGACCAGCGGCCTGTACCGCCTGTTCGACAAGGTCTCGCGCGGGCAGCTCGCGTGGGCGCCGATGCCGGCGGTCTACAACCGCATCGTCGTGGGCGAGCGCAGCTACGACCACGTGGCGGGCGCCGAGGCCTACAAGGAGCAGCTGAAAACGTACTTCCCGCACGAGGCCGCGGCCATCGACCGCTATGTGGAACTGGTGGTCGATGCGAATCGCGCGGCCAAGGCGTTCTTCGGCGAGCGTGCGCTGCCGCTGCGCGTGTCCGATGCCTCGGCCAGCGCACCGCAGGCGGCGTTCGGCGCCTACTCGCAGCGCACCGTGCTGGAGGTGCTCGACGAACTGACCGGCAATGCCGAGCTCAAGGCCGTCTGGTGCGGCAACTATGGCGACTACTGCAACTCGCCCGCCGAGGCCTCCTTCGCCATCCATGCGATGGTCTTCCACCACTACATCGATGGCGCGAGCTATCCCGTGGGCGGCGCGCCGCGCATTGCCGAGGCCATGGCGGAGACGGTGCGTGCCGCCGGCGGCGCCTGCCTGGTGGCCGCCGACGTCGTGGGCCTGAAGATGCACGCAGGCCGAGTGACGGGCGTGGTGACCGCCGACGGCAGCGCCATCGAGGCGCGCCGCGTGGTCAGCTCGATCGGCATCGCGCAGACCTTGCCGCTGCTGGCCCATGCCGATCCGGAATTGGCCGGGCCACTCGCGCAAGCCAGCAACGCCCTGGGAACGACCCAATGCTTTGCCGTGCTGAACATCGGACTGGACGCGGGCAACGGCGAGCTCGACATCCACCCGGCCAACCTGTGGGTCCACCCGGGCAACGACCTCACGGGCAACCTCGCGCGCTACAAGGCCGATCCCGCGGGCGAGGCCATGCCGCTTTACTTCATCACGCACCCTTCGCTGCGCGACCCGAGTTGGGCGCAGCGCTACCCCGGCCGCAGCACCATGGACATCTGCGGCCTCACCGACTGGTCCGTGTTCGAGCGCTTCGCGGGCACCGAGTGGATGCGGCGCGGCGGCGCGTACGACGACATGAAGGCAGGGCTTGCCGAACACCTGCTGGCCGAGGCCACGCGCCGTTTTCCGCAGATCCAGGGGCGCGTGGCCCATGCCGAGCTGGCCACGCCGCTGAGCTTCAATCATTTTCTCAACCGCACGCAAGGCAACTTCATGGGCTTCGAGCAGACACCAAAGCGCTTCGCCCAGCGCTGGATGCGCGCCCATGCGCCGGTGGAGGGCTTGTACTTCAGCGGCCAGGACGTGGCCGTCGCGGGGGTCAGCGGTGCGATGGTGGGGGGACTGGTCGCGGCCAGCGCGGTGCTGGGGCGCGACCTGTTTCGGGAGCTCAGGCCTTGATCGATCCTGGTATTCGCCGTTTATGCGTCACAGAGATAATTGACGTTTATTCGTGAGAGAGAGACCCAGATCGTTTTCTGGCTGACGCCGCTGTACGACGTGCGTCCTATTTCTCCGGCATCGCCGAAGAATGGTGGCTGGTGATCAGCCATTGGCTGCCGTTCCACCGGTACGTGTAGGTGTAACGCGCCTTGACGACTGCGCCCGTCTTGGCGAAGGTGAAGGTGTACAGCCCGGCATCGACCGCCGTGTTGCACCCGATCTCTATGGTCCTGGAGTCGATGCGGCCGAAGGGCCGGTTCTCCAGGAAGTGCTCGAAGTAGTCCTGCTTTTGCGCCGGATCGAGACGCGGGGTGTTGGAAACAGTGGCCAGCAGGACCGATTTTTCCGCGTAGTTTGCGACCACCTTGCGCGCTTCGCCGGTTTGCAAGGACTGATTCCAGCGGTCGAACAGCGCGGCAACTTCCTGCTCGCTGCTTGCCTTGCAGGCTTCGGTCCGCGCAGAGGCGGAACCGGGTGGATTCGAGGCGCATCCCGCAAGCAAGACGCCCGCGGCAAAAAGCGAACATGAGATTGCTTTCATCACGGGAGCTCCTTGTAGTTGTAGGAGCTGACTGTAGGTGAGTGCAGCGCAGCCGGGTAGGATTTTTTGCGGCGGCGCACGCGATCCCTACTGCGCCTCGATCCCGAACTCCCGCATCCGCCGGGTGATGACGTCGAAGTCGCGCTTGTAGTTCGCCGTGAACTGCTCCGGCGTGGTGTTGAGCATTTCCAGTCCGCGCTCGGCCATGCGCGCCTGGACATCGGCGTTCGCTGCCGCGGTGCGCAGCGCGACGGTCAGCCGCTCGATGGCCGCGGGCGGCGTCTTGGCCGGCGCGACGAAGGCGATCCACACGGCGGCCTCGAACAGCGGGTCGTCGAAGCCGAGCTCGCGCATGGTGGGCACCTGCGGCAGCACGGCCGAGCGCTCACGCCCCATGATGGCCAGTGGAACGATCTTGCCGGCCTGCACGTGCTGCCGCGCAAGGCCCGCGGAAGTGAGGCCGATGCTCACGGTGTTGCTCAACAGGTCGGCCATCACCGGTGCCTCTCCGCGCTGAGGCACATGGACCATGCGTGCATCGAGCTTGCGGTTGAGCGCCTCGCCCGCCAGGTGGCCGAGGCCTCCCGGGCCCCAGGTGCCATAGCTGAGCTTCTGGTCCGGCCGGGCGGCCAGCTTGCGGAAGTCGTCCATCCCCTTCACGCCGAGTTCGAGGTTGGCCGAAAGGATGGCGGGGCTGCGCACCACCTGCGTGAGAAAGACGAAGTCGCGCTGCGGGTCGTAGGGCAACGTCTTGTAGAGCGCGACGTTGTTGATGAGCGAATCGCCGAGCGTGACCGCGATGGTGTAGCCGTCGGGCGCGGCCCGCGCCACCTCGCCCAGCCCCACGGCGCCATTCGCGCCGGCGCGGTTGTCGATGACCATGGGCTGGCCCAGCAGCTTGGCGGCATGCTCGCCGACCAGGCGCGCAACGAAGTCGCTGGCCCCGCCGGCCTGGTTCGTCACGACGACGCGGATCGGCTTGTTCGGGAACGTTGCCTGCGCCTGGCTCGCGAGCGGCAGCCCGGCGAGCATGGCGAAACCCATGGCGAGAAAATGGCGGCGCATCGGAGGTTCCTTCGTCTTGTGTTTGGAATGGGGTTCAGTTCGCATTCGCCCTGCCCTGCTCGCGCTCGACTTCCTGCTGCAGCAGGCGGCGGAACTGGACCAGCGCGGCATCCATCGCCAGCGGCATCATCGGCACGCCCTCGTCGATGTTCCGGTACTGGGCGGTGATGGTTTCGCGGTCTTCCTCGAACGCCGTCACGAGGCCGCGGTAGATGGTCTCGGTGACCGCGGGGTCGGCGATGCTGCTGCGGTGCGACTGCTGGAAGAAGTAGTGGGTGGTGGTTTCCGTCTCGGGCGTGAGCGCCTGGCAGCTGTGCAGCTGGACGCCGCCGCGCAGGTCGCCTTCGGCCTGCCCCACCGGCGCGCCGCCGGACTTCATCAGCAAGGTGCCGGGCAGCACGAAGTCATAGATGAAGTAGCGGTCGACATTGCTGTCGAAGCGCTGGAACGACTTCCAGAACGGCGACGGCGGAACGTCGGGCACGTGCCGCGTCACGCGGATGCCGCGCGGCACTCTCTCGATCTTCGGCACGGCCTGCGCGATGGCGGTCGACCCGCCGAGGGTGCCTTCGTGCACGTAGCTCAGGTGCGAAAAATCCAGCAGGTTGTCGCACACCAGAAGGTAGGACGTGTCGTAGTGCACGTAGCCGGGCCTGTAGCGCCAGTCGGGGTGGTCGCACGAGAAGTTGTCGGGCAGCAGCGCCCGGTCCGCCAGTGCCGGATCGCCCATCCAGACGAACACCCACCGGTTGTGCGAGACCACGGGATAGGTCCGCACGCGCACCTTCACGGGGATGCTGGCGAGCCCGGGCGCCTCCACGCACGCGCCGTCGGGCGCAAATTTGAGGCCGTGGTAGCCGCAGCGCACGCAGTCGCCTTCCTTGCGGCCGCGCGACAGCGGTGCATGCCGATGGCAGCAGCGGTCCTGCAGTGCGACGAGTTCGCCGCCCTCGGTCCGGTAGACCAGGATCGGCTCGTCGAGCACCGTGCGCGTGAACAGCGCAGCGGCGGATATCTCGTGATCCCACGCAATGACGTACCAGCAATTTCGAACCCACATGCCTGTCTCCAAGAGTCCAGGCACTGTAGGAATTCGCGGTCTTTGCGTCTGTCCCCGCCGAAGGGTACAAAAGCCTCCGGGCGATTCCCTAGTGGGTGAAGCGCAGCAGCTGCTGGCGGCCGTGGATCGACAGCTTGAGGTACGCGCGCTTGCGCAAGGTCATCACGGTCGAGGCGGCCACGCCCAGGTCGGCCGCAATGCCGTCGGCGCCGATGCCGCACGCAATGCGCGCGCACACCTCGCGCTCGCGCGCCGAGAGCTGCGGCGCGGTGCGCTGCAGCGTGCGCTCGATGTTCGCCACGCGCAGCGGCGTATCGGCCGATGCGCGCTCTGCAAAGAGCGCGTTGCGGTGCGCCCGCTTCAGCAGCGGCGCGAGCCCGAGCAGGCGCGCCACGTCCGATTCGCCGAAGCTTCCGTTCTGGCGGTTGCGGTACAGGTGGATGGCGAAGACCGTGCGGGGCACCGGCGTGTAGAGAAAGCTCAGCCGCCCGGTCAGCTTGCGGTCGACGAAGATCTGCTCGCGCCAGGCCGGGTCGGGAATGTCGGCCAGGTCGTACAGCAAGGCGGTCACGGGCGCATCGGACGGCGCTTCCGCGCTCATGCGCGTGGCCAGGCGCGTGATGTCGTCCGCACGCCGGAAGCGCTTCTTGTACAGCGCGAAGCACTCCGCCGTGATGTTGTGATGCCGCCCGGCCGCATGCCCTTCGACCTGCGACGGAACGCCGTCGATGTATTCGACGAGCGAGATGTATTCGACCGGCACCACCTGGTTGATGAAGTCCAGCATGTCGAGCGCGGGGGCCTGCTCGCTGCCGGCATCGAGCAGATGCGCGACGGCCCCGGCGTCCAGCAACTGGCCGGCGGGTGGCGTGTCGAGAAACCAGGTGGAGGGCATCGCGCCCAATATAGGCAAGGCGCGCCGGTTTCAACAGGGTGGAAGCCCGGGGCCGCTCGCAGGTGACTCATCCCGCGTCAATGTATTCCCAGCGCGTGGTCGAGCGACAGCCGGCCGCCGCCGCGGCCGACCAGGTAAAGCAGCAACGCGGCCCACGAGAGATGCGTCGGCCATGCGTCCGGGTAGACGAAGACCTGGATCACCAGCGTCATGCCCAGCAAGGCCAGCGCGGACAGGCGCGTGAAGATGCCCAGCACCAGCAGCAGCGGAAACAGGTGCTCCGAGTAGGCCGCCAGGTGCGCGGCGATCTCCGGCGGCACCAAGGGCAACTTGTACTCGGTGCGGAACAGCTCGTAGGCGCTGTCGGTCAGGGTCAGGAAGCCCTGGACCTTGGTGCGGCCGGAATAGAAGAAGATGGCCGCCACGCCCACGCGCGTGGCCAATGCCAGCGCGTCATGGGCCACGAGGTGCGTGAGGCGCTCGGCCACCGCATTCCAGCGTGCACGAAGACCGTGATGCGGGTCGCCCTGGATCGACGCGGGGACTTGAAGAGGGGTGCTCATGGTGCTCTTTCGTTGGATGCGGACGATGCAGATGTGCCCGTGAAGGCGCCGGCGCGCAGCAGCGCGGCGAAGATGGCAGAGATGTCGGCCCCGGGGTCGGTGGACAGCGCGCGATCCGCCGCCTCGGCAAGGGTCGCACCGGTGGCACAAGCGTCGAGAAAGGCGCAACCGGCCTGGGTGATCTCGTGCCAGATCACTGCGTCGTGCGGCCGCGTCAGCAAGGCGCCCTCCCCCCGCCAATCCAGGCCTTCGCCCACATCACGCTGCCGGCGGTTGCGCTCCCAGATGCTGTAGACCGGCTGCTCGGCAAACCAGGCCCAGCGGGCGGCCGGATGCGGCGTGAGTGCCAGGCCGGCGATCCGGTCGGGGGCGTGTTGCGCGATCCATGCGGCGCCGGCGGCCGGTGCATCCGATGCGGCATGGGCTTCGCACCAGAGGATGTCGAGCTCGGCGACACCGGGCAGGTAGACGAGTTCCGCAGCCGGTTCGAAGCCGCGCAAGAATTCGGGAAAGCCGCCGCCGTAGTGCAGCAGGCGGCCATCGCCGGGTGCATGGGCAGCCACGTAGACCGCGGCGGCGGCGCGAAACCACGCCTCGCCCACCAGCTGCGCAACGGTCGGAAAATTGGCCTGCAAGGCATCGATGCACCCCTTCATCACCGTGTTGCGGTACACCGCAAAGGCCGGCTGCATGGCGAGGTTACGCACCGCCGGGTGCACGGCTTGCGCAGGATGGAAGATGGCCTGTGCAAAGGCTTGCTGGAAAGTGTGGTGCGGCGTGTTCATGCCGTCGCCTCCTGCGCGGAACGTTGCAACTCGGCCGCAGCGCGCTCCTGTTCGGCAATGAGCTCCTCAAAGGCTGGAACGTTGCCGTCGCGCTCAATCAGCGTGGGGCGGGCGCCGGCACGCTCGATGAAGCGCCGGTACAGTTGCCAGACTTCGGGTGCAACGGGCGCGTCGTGCGAATCGATCAGCAAGGCATCGCCCAGCGTCGGATCGGCCGTGTGGCCCGCAAGATGGATTTCGCTGACCAGCGCCTGCGGAAACCGGTCGATCCAGTCGGTGGCGGAAAAGCCGAGGTTGCGTGCCGACACATACACGTTGTTGACGTCGAGCAGCAGCCTGCAGCCGCTGCGCCTCGACAGCTCGGCAAGAAAATCGATCTCGTCCCATTGGTGCCCGTCGATCTGCAGGTAGTGGGACGGATTCTCGATCGCAATGGCGGTGCCCAGCGCGTCCTGCGTGCGCGCGACGTTGGCAACGATGCGATGCAGCGCGGTCGTGGTGCGCTGAAACGGCAGGAGATCGGGAAAATACTGTCCGTTCCAGGTGGACCACGCAAGGTGCTCCGAGATCAGCGCGGGCTGGATGCGCCGCGCGAGCGCCGCCAGCCTTTCAAGATGCGAGGCATCGGGTGCGGCCTCGCTCGCCAGCGAGAGCGACACGCCATGCAGCGACACAGGATGGCGCGAGCGGATCGCTTCGAGCCATCCGATGCGAGGGCCGCCCGCCACCATGTAATTCTCGGGATGCACCTCGAACCAAAGGCCCTCGGCCCGTGCATCGAGCGCGGTTTGGTAGTGCTCCGGCTTGAGGCCGAGGCCGACCGAGAGAATGTCGGGCATGGCAGCGCACGAAGTACAGCGTCGATCAGGACTTCATCGCCTCCAGCGAGCCCATGCCCTTGGGTGTCTTGATGGTGGTGCAGGTACCGGCCGGGACGTTCTTCCAGGCGTTGGCCTGGTAGTCGACCTTGGAGGTGCCCGCACAGGTGGTGCCAGGTCCTGCCGCGCAATCGTTCTTGCCGGCCATCGAGACGCCGTAGCACTTTTCCATCGTGGCCATCTTGTCGGCCATGGGCTTGTCTTGCGCCATGGCGGATCCGGCGGCGAGGGCACCCACAGCAAGGGCGGTGATCGCAAAGGAACGGTTGATCATGGATGAACTCCGAAAGAGGATTGAGGGTTGCAACCACGCCGGAATGCGCGGTCACTTGCTAGTTCGCGGCGTGCGCGGCGCCGGTTACAGCGCGGCTGCGCGAACGGCCTGATTTTTTTCGGCCCCTCGGACTGCACCTCCATTCATCGTGAAGATGCGGTCGTTCACCTGGATCTTGCGTCTCGGCGGATGCGCGCTGACTGCGCCGTCCGCCGAGGCCTTGCGTCACTGCAGCATCGCGGGCGCCGGTGCGAGGCAACGCTGCACGAAGGCGGACAACGCGCCCACGTCCGGAATCTGCACGTCGCGGCGCCCCTTCTCGACAAATTCGATGACCTTGTCGCGCGCCAGACGCGACAGCGCCCGGCTCACGCTCTCCAGCGTCATGCCCAGGTAGTTGCCGATCTCGGCGCGCGTCATGCGCAGCGTGATCTGGTCCGTGCGCATGCCACGCTCGGCCAGCGACTCGGCCCAGTAGCGCAGGAAGTCGGCCACCCGCGCATCCGCCGGCAGCGTGCAGACCGACATGAGCGAATCGCGGTCGTGCGAGATCTCGCGGCTCATCGCGGTATGGAACACCTGCAGCAGCTCGGGCTCCACGAGGCAGGCGGCCAGCAGCGATTCGTACGAGACCACCCAGACCTCGCCCGTGTCCATGGCGACGGCGTCGCACGAATAGTGCCCGCCGGCAATGCCGTCGAAGCCGAGCCAGTCGCCGCGGAACTTGAGGCCCACCACCTGCTCGCGGCCGTCCGCCGACAGGTTCACGATCTTGAACAGGCCCGAGTTCAGGATGTACAGGTTGCCGAAGCGCTCGCCCGACTGGTAGATCACGTCGCCGGCGTGCACCACGCGACGTTGCGGCGCCAGGCGCTCCTGCAGGAGCTTTTGCGTCTCCACCAGCTTCTGGCTGGCCCGCTCATGGACCGCCTTGCCCGTGGCCGGCAGCGCGCGCGTCGCGAGAAAGCCGGTGATGGCGGGTGCGGCGGTTTCGGTGCAGGCGGGGTTGAACATGTGAAGCGCTCCTGGAGATGTGTGTTCGCGGGGTCGATGAAGGGATGCTAGAAAGCGCCCGGCAACACAGTGACAACGCTCGGCGTCGGCAGGTAACGCCCGGTGAATGGATCATGTCCGGCGCGTAACAGCGCCTGCCCCGCCCGCAGGCTTGATCTGCATCAACACCGGCTGCCCGCTCGGAACTAGGCTTCAGCGACCTCCAAGGGAGTTCATGCGCTTCCCCATCCACATCCACGATCCGTCGGCCTTCGAGGCCCTGCTGCCCGAGGACGAGGCCGCCCTGCTGCAGCGCGCCCGCGTGCTCCAGGCCGCATGGTTGCGCCGCGATGTCCCGTTGCAGCTCAAGGGAAAGAATCTCGGGATCTTCTGCTGCGAAGGCAGCGAGGACGAGGCGCTGTTCCAGCGCGCGGCGCGGGAGTTGGGCGCGCACGTGGCGACCCTCCGTCCCGCGCTCTCCAGCCTGGGCGGCCATGGCGAGATCCGGCACACGGGCCAAATCCTGAGCCGGTTCTACGACGCTGTGGAATGCCAGGGCATGGCGGCGGACGTGGTGCGCCAGATCGGCAGGGAGGCCGCGATCCCGGTCTACGACGGCCTGGCCTGCGCGAGCCATCCGTCGGCCCGCCTCGCCGATCGGCTGGGCGAGCTTGCATCGCCAGCGGACAACAGGCGATTCGTGCTGCAGGCCCTGCTCCTGGGCAGCATCGGCTGAGGACGCGAGCCGCTCAATCCGCGTATTCGCCGGCGTCCTTGATGACCTTCGACCAGCGCACCTTCTCCGCCTCCACGAACTTCCGGTGGCCGGCCGGGCTCAGGCGGTCGTCGTTCACCACGCTGAGGCCCAGTGCTTCTTCACGCTTGATGAGTTCCGGGTCCTTCAGGGCGGTGCGAAGGGCCGCGTTGAGCTTTTCCAGCACCGCGGGCGGCGTGCCCTTGGGCGCATACAGGCCGTGCCACACCTGCACGTCGAAGTCCTTGAGCCCGGATTCCGCGAGCGTGGGAGTGTCCTTGAGCGATGGCAGCGGCAGGCGCTTCAGGCTCGTGATGCCGTAGACCTTGACCTTCTTGCCCTCGATCTGCGGCACGGCGTTGGTGGCCTGCTCGCACATCAGATCGACCTGCCCGCCGATGAGGTCCGTCATGGCCGGCGCGGTTCCCTTGTAGGGCACCGGCGTCATGTTGGTCTTCAGGGCGCTCTGGAACATCAAGCCGCACAGGTGCGACGCGGAGCCCAGCCCCGCATTGGCCAGGTTGACCTTTCCGCCGTTTGCGGCAATCCACTTGCGCAGGTCCGCGAAGCTGTTGGCGTCCAGGCTCGGCTTGCCGATCACCACCGAAGGGGCTTCGTTGATCAGGCCGAGCATCTCGAAGTCCTCCGGCACCTTGTAGGGGAGCTTGCGATACAGCGCCGGCGCGGTCGCCATGCCGATGTGATGCACCAGCAGCGTGTAGCCATCGGGCGTGGCGCGCGCCACCTTGGCCGAGCCGATGGTGCCGCCGGCGCCGGCGGCGTTGTCGATGACCACGGTCTGGCCGAGCGGCTTGCGCAGCGCCTCCGCCAGGTCGCGCGCGATCTTGTCGCTCGGGCCGCCCGCGGCGAACGGGACCACCAGCGTGACGGGCTTGTCCGGAAACTCTGCAGAGGCCAGCGTGGCCGCAGCGAGCAGGCCGATGCCGGCGCCGTAGCGCCAAATGCTTTTCATGGTGTTGTCTCCTGGGTGGTCATTCGACTCAGGCCGAAAGCGCCTGCATCTCGCGGTACAGGTCGGCCTTGCCCTCGAAGCCGATGCCCGGCAGGTCGGGCAGGGTCACGAAGCTGTTCTCGACCTTCACGCCGTCCGGGAACCCGCCGAACGGCTGGAACAGGTCGGGGTACGACTCGTTGCCGCCCAGGCCGAGGCCGGCCGCGATGTTCAGCGACATCTGGTGGCCACCGTGCGGGATGCAGCGGCTGGCCGACCAGCCATGTTCCTTCAGCATCTCCAGCGTGCGCAGGTACTCGACCAGGCCATAGCTGAGCGCGCAGTCGAACTGCAGCCAGTCGCGGTCGGGGCGCATGCCGCCGTAGCGGATCAGGTTGCGCGCATCCTGCATCGAGAAAAGGTCTTCTCCCGTGGCCATCGGGTTCTTGTAGAAATTGCGCAGCGCGGCCTGCAATTCGAAGTCGAGCGGGTCGCCCGGCTCCTCGTACCAGAAGAGGTCGTACTGCGACAGGGCCTTGGCATAGGCGATCGCGGTTTCCAGGTCGAAGCGGCCATTGGCATCGACGCAGAGCTTCTGGCCGTCCTGCAGCACTTCCATGATCGAGTCGATGCGGCGAAGGTCCTCGTCGAGCGAGGCGCCGCCGATCTTCTTTTTCACCACCGTATAGCCGCGGTCGATGTAGCTGCGCATCTCGTCCTTGAGCTTGCCGTGGTCCTGCCCCGGATAGTAGTAGCCGCCCGCCGCATAGACAAAGATCTTGCGGTTGGGCTTGCCGTCGCCATAGCGGTCGGCCAGCAGTTGAAACAGCGGCTTGCCTTCGATCTTGGCCACCGCGTCCCACACCGCCATGTCGATGGTGCCGATGGCCACCGAGCGCTCGCCATGGCCGCCCGGCTTCTCGTTGGTGAACATCGCGTTCCAGATCTTGTGGGGATCGAGGTTGTCGCCGCTGTCGTCGACCAGGGACGACGGATCCGCTTCCATGATGCGCGGAATGAACCGCTCGCGCATCAGCTTGCCCTGGCCGTAGCGGCCGTTCGAGTTGAAGCCGTAGCCGACGACGGGCTTGCCATCGCGGATCACGTCGGTGACCACCGCGACAAGGCTCAGGGTCATCTTGCTAAAGTCGATGTAGGCATTGCGGATGGGCGAGCTGATGGGGATGGTCTTCTCGCGGATTTCGACGATCTTCACGGGTGTCTCCAGAGGGGGGGTGTGGAAGACCGAATGGTCGGCCATGCCGGCTTTTTCGGCCAATGTTCAATTTCTCAACTTCTATGCGCTGGACGAACCGGACATGAACCTGATCTGGCTTGACGACTTCCTGGCGTTGGCAGCCACGGGCAATTTCTCGCGTGCGGCGGACGAGCGCCACAGCTCCCAGCCTGCCTTCAGCCGCCGCATCCGCGCGCTGGAAGAGTGGATCGGCGCCGACCTGTTCGACCGCAGCACCCAGCCCGCCACGCTCACAGAGGTTGGCGAATGGTTCGCCGGCGTGGCGCAGGAACTGAACGCGAGGGTGGCCCGCGTGCCGGGCGACGCCCGTAAGATCGCGGAGGCCAGTTCGGTCACCCTGCGCATCGCGTGCACGCATGCGCTTTCCATGACATTCCTGCCGCGATGGATTCGCAGCCTCGAGTCGAGCATCACGCTTGGCCCGGTGCAGCTCATGTCCGACGTTCTCCAGCGTTGCGAATCGCTGATGCTGCAAAGCAAGGTCCAGTTCGTGCTGAGCCACGCGCATCCGGAAGCACAGGGCGCGCTCGATGCGGACCCTTACCGCTCGGCCCGGATCGGCGAAGACCTGCTGGTCGCGGTGTCCGCGCCCAACGCCGCCGGCAAGCCGCTGCATCGGCTGTCACGCAAGGGCGCAACCGCGGTGCCGGTGCTGTCGTACACCGAGGAATCCGGGCTGGGACGCATCATGCGTGCCGTCGTGAGCCGGCGGCTGGAATCTCAGGCGGTCCAGGTCGTCTTCACGGCGCATCTGGCCTCCGTGCTCCGGACCATGGCGCTGGATGGCAGGGGCATCGCATGGCTGCCCCGGACGCTGGTGGAGGAGGACATCGGGCAAGGGCGCCTCGTCGCGGCAGCGGGCAACGATTGGGCCGTGCCGCTGGAAATCAGGCTCTACCGCGACAGCGAGCTCCTGGGGAAGGCGGCGAATGCGTTCTGGAATGCGTCGATCAAGGTGTGAGCGGCCTGCTTCCGGGGCCGCAGGTTCGGCGATAAACTCGATTTCCGCAGTGCCGCACAGGCGAAGGAGTTCTCGATGCGTTTGGATTTCCCTCTCGGTCGCGCGGCGCTCGCCGTTTGCGCCGGTTCGCTCTTCACCGTGGCTTCGGCACTGGCCGGGGAGATTGCCAGCCAGGCGAACGGTGAGCGCCTTGCCATTGAGAAATCGGCTGCCCGCACCGGTCTGCAAGGCGTTGCCGTAGAGAACGCGGGAACGTACGGCCTCGACCCGGAAAGCGTCAGGCGCCACCTGGCCCACACCCTGGCGGCCGATTCGGCCTTGGCACCGTTACCGCGCCGCAACGAACGATTCAGCTTCGACGGGAAGCTCCGCGCCTATGTCGTGCCCGTGCGCCCGACCATCGACAACCCCATGAACAACCATTCGCCCTACGACAGCAGTTCGTTCCGCCGCGATACCGTGGGCGCGGATGTGTCGAACCTCGGCCTGCTTCAAGCCGTGTTCAATCGCCTCGCCGCGGATTGAAAGACGCGCCGAAGGCGCATCCACTCAAACCGGCTTGTAGCGATAGCCCTTGCCTTGCATGCACAAGTTCATCAGCTCGTACTCCTGCGCCGCGGGGGTCTTGTTCAGCTTGATCTGATACTTGCACTCGGAAACCGAAGAGTCCTTGTCCTGCTGCGACACGCCCTCCTTCACATAGTCGTACCTCTGGATGGCGCATCCCACCAGCATGATGGACGCAGCGATACAGGCGGTTTGAAGGGCTCTCATGTACTGAATCCAAATGTTGCTGGAGGGCCGACGTTAGCAGTTCTGAACGCTTTCCGAGCAACGGTCCATGTTGCATCGGTAGCAATTCCCGCCTGACGGATGTGCGTTGCTGGCAGTCCCTTGACCTGGACGTACAATGTATATACATTAATATCTACATTGCTTGTTTCGGAGGCAGACATGCCGCAATCCATCGCCAAACTGTTTGCCACGGGCGGCAGCCAAGCCGTGCGCCTGCCTGCCGAATTCCGATTCGACGGCACCACCGAGGTCTATATCCGACGTGACGAGGCGACCGGCGACGTCATCCTGTCCACCCACGCGCCAGCGGACTGGCATGCGTTCATGCAGCTGCGCCAGCAACTGGGAACCCTTCCTGCTGATTCCATGCCCGCGCGCGAACAAGGCGAAGAGCAACGCGATCCATTCAAAGGCTGGAAAGAATGACGCTGTACATGCTCGACACCAATGCGGCAAGCGAGGCGATCCGTGGCAATCAGGCTTTCGACAACCGGTTGCAAGCCTTGGCTCCGGGGCAGTGGTGCATTTCCGCGGTGACCTGCTCGGAACTTCGATTCGGCATCGCGAGGCGTCCCGAAGCGGTGCGGCTGCACCGGATCGTGCAGGAGTTCCTGCGCATCTCGCCCGTCCTGGCTTGGGACGCGCAAGCGGCAACGAGGCACGGCGATCTGCGCGCCCACTTGAAGGCGAGCGGCAAACCCATCGGCGATTTCGACGAGATGATCGCGGCGCACGCGCTGGCGGTCGGTGCCATTGTCGTCACCGACAACACGCGACACTTCGCGCGTGTGCCTGGCCTCGTCATCGAGAACTGGCTTCGCGCCCCGCGTGATCACTGAGCAAGCGGCTACATCCTGTATCCGGGCAAGCTCGGCCCTTCACGCCTGGTCTTCTTCACGCACCCGGTACTGGCCCATGAGTGCCTGCTGCACCGCGGGCGGCACCGCCTCGTAGTGCGACAGCGCGAGGGTGTAGCGGCCCTGGCCGCTGGTCATGGCATTGAGGCGCGACTGGTAGTTGGCCAGCTCGGCCTCGGGCACCTGGCCGGCGACGTTCACGGTGCCGGCGCCGAGCGGTGCGGTGCCGGTGACCAGGCCCCGGCGCGACGACAGGTCGTTGGTGACGTCGCCCACCGCGTGCTCCGGCACGGCGATCTCGATCTGCACGATCGGCTCGAGCACCACCGGCCGGGCTTCCCGGATCGCGGCCATGAAAGCCTTGCGGCCGGCCGTCGCAAAAGCGATGTCCTTGCTGTCGACGCTGTGGTGCTTGCCATCGTGCACCACCACCCGCACGTCGACCACGGGATAGCCGGCGATCGCGCCGACCGCGAGCACCTCGCGCACGCCCTTCTCGACGGCCGGAATGAACTGCCCCGGGATCGCCCCTCCCCTGACCTCATCGGCAAACTCGAAGCCGCCGCCGCGCGCAAGGGGCTCGACGCGCAGGAACACTTCGGCGAACTGTCCTGCGCCGCCAGTCTGCTTCTTGTGCCGGTGGTGGCCCGCGGCCGGCGCAGTCACCGTCTCGCGGTAGGCGATGCGCGGCGCGCGGGTCTGGACCTCGAAGCGGTACACCTCGCGCAGGCGCTCGAGCACTATGCGCAAGTGCAGTTCACCCAGCCCGTAGAGAACGGTCTCGTTGGTGGCAGCCGCGTGCTCGATGCGCAGGCAAGGGTCCTCGGCCGCGAGCTTGCCGAGGATTTCCCAGGCGCGCTGCTCGTCGCCGTGGCGCTTGGGCTCCACGGCCAAGCCGTGCACCGGCACCGGGAACGCCAGCGGCGCAAGGTGGATGTGGCTGTCTTCCGCCGCATCGTGCAGCACGGCGTCGAAATGGATTTCATCGACCTTGGCGACCGCCACGATGTCGCCCGGCACCGCGCGCGACACCTCCACATGGTCCTTGCCCTGGAGCATGAACAGGTGCCCCACCTTGAACGGCTTGCGGCCGTCGCCCACATAGAGCAGGCTGTCGCTCGTGACCGTGCCCTGGTGCACGCGGAAGACACCGAGCTTGCCGACGTAGGGGTCGACCGTGACCTTGAACACATGCGCCAGCGCGTGCAGCGACGGGTCGGGCCGCGCCTGCATCGGCTTGGCATCGGCGCCCTCGCCGAGCAGGAACTCCGGCGGGTTGCCCTCGGACGGATCGGGCAGGAGCTTGACGATGATGTCCAGCAGCTCGGCAACGCCGGCGCCGCTGCGCGACGAGACGAAGCACACCGGGATCAGGTGGCCCTCGCGCAGCGCCTGCTCGAGCGGCGCGTGCAGCTCCGATGGATCGACATCGCCCTCTTCGAGGTAGCGGTCGACAAAGTCAGGATCGACCTCGACCACCTGCTCCACCAGCGCGCGGTGCGCCGCTTCGACGGGGCCGAAGTCGGACTGCCCGAAGCGGTTGAAGAAGCAGTCCACGACCCGCTTGCCGACCCGGTCCGGAACGTTCAGCGGCAGGCACTCGCGGCCGAAGGTCGCCTGGATGTCGGCCAGGAGGCCCGCCAGCGAGACACCCTGCGCATCGATCTTGTTGACGATGATCATGCGGGCCAGGTGCCGCGAGGCCGCGTACGCCATCATGCGCACCGCCATCGGCTCGATGCCCGTGGCGGCATTGATGACCACCGCCGCCGTTTCGACCGCCTCCAGCGCCGGCAGGCTCTGGCCGAGGAAGTCCGGCCCGCCCGGCGTGTCGATGAAGTGGATGCGGGTGTTGGCGTGCTTCAGGTGCATCACCGACGCGTTGAGCGAGTGCTGCATCCGGCGCTCCAGCGGGTCGTAGTCGCTGACGGTGCTGCCGCGCTCGATGCTGCCGCACGCGCCGATCGCGCCGGCCTTGAACAGCAGCGCCTCGGCAAGGGAGCTCTTGCCCGCGGCAGCGGGGCCGACGAGCGCCAGCGTTCGCACGGCTTCCAACTCGGCCGCGGGGCCGCTCGATCGGCTTGGCATGGCATGCACTCCTTGGCGTCGGCAAGGCTGGCCCGGCGGCCCGCAAGGGCTCGGGTGCTGCGCGTGGACGCACGGCCAGCGTACGGGATTGGCCGTGCCGATGCAAGCCGGGGCGCCCCGCGAAGCCCGGCGTAGGAGAGTCACCGTCAGCAGGACGCGCCAAAACGGAATGGCGCTGCGCTTGTGCGGGGTCCACGCTGAAATCGCCCCGGACACCGTGCCCGCAGGACCACAGGAGACAAAAATGGCCGACAACCCGAACAAGACAGGACTGGACCGCAAGCTGATTGCGATCGACCAGCCACACGAAGTGCGCTCATGGACCGAGGCGCTGAAGTGCTCCGAGACCCAGCTGCGGGACGCCGTCAGGGTGGTCGGCAATTCGGCCGATGCCGTTCGCGCGTACCTGGTCGAAATGCGCCGCTGAGCCGCATCCGCTCATGGAAACCAGGCAGCAGCACAAGCAGGGCGACATCGGCCGCCGCTTGATGTGGATCTTGCTGGCCGTCATCGGGGTCATCGTGGTGGCGGTGCTGTTCTTCTACGGCATCAAGGATCCGTCGGAAGGGCCCGGCAACGTTCCCGCCAACGCGGCCGCGGTGCCGCGCCAGGGCAATGGCAGCGCGCCGCCATCCAAATAGCAACTGCAAAAGGAAACAGGGAGGAGTCATGGCCATATACCTTGCATGGCGGATCTGGGCCAAGGCGAGATGGCATCTCCGGCGCTGGCCGCTCTGGTGAGGCGCGACGCCGCATGCGTCCGGCGGCTCACTTCGCGAAGCGCTTGCGATATGCCACCAGGCTCACGCCCAGGCGGCGCCCGAACGCGCGCCTGAAACCATCCACGCTGGCGTAGCCGACTTCGTCGGCCAAGCGTTTTGCCGGCACCTCCGACTCCTCGGCCAGGCGCCGCGCGGCATCGATGCGGGCGTTCTCGACGAACTCCGCGGGCGTGGTGCCCGTCTCCTGCCGGAAAACCCGCGCAAAGCTGCGTTCGCTCATGCCGGCGCGGGCCGCCAGCGCAGGCACCGACAGGTCGTCCTTCAGATGCGCAAGCACATGGTCCTGCACCTGCCGGATGCCCGAGCGCTCGGCGGTCTGGGCCGCGAGATGCGCGCTGAACTGGCTCTGCCCGCCGGGCCGCTTGAGGAACATCACCAGCTCGCGCGCCACACGCAGCGCGAGTTCGCGGCCATGGTCTTCCTCCACCATCGCAAGCGCGAGGTCCATGCCCGCGGTCACCCCGGCCGAAGTGAAGAGCCGCCCGTCCTTCACATAGATCGCATCGGGTTCGACGCAGGCCAGCGGATAGTCCGCCGCGAGTCGCGCGGTGGAATTCCAGTGGGTGGCCACGCGCTTGCCGTCCAGCAGCCCGGCGGCCGCGAGCACGAAAGCCCCGCTGCACACTGAGCCGTAGCGGCGCACGGTGCGCGACTGGCGCCGCAGCCACTGGTGCAGCACCGCGTCGCCCGCCACCTGGTCGATCTCCGGGCTGCCTGCCACCAGCAAGGTGTCGATCGGGCCGCGATGCGTACCCAGCGTGGCATCCACCGCAAGCCGCACCCCGCTGCTGCTCTTGAGCACACCCGCCTCGGTGCCGATCACCTGGATCTGGTAGGCGCGCGGTTGCCCGAGCTGGCGCGCCGCCTCGGCGAACACATCAGCGGGGCCCGCGACATCGAGCAGCTGGACCCGGGGAAAAGCAAGGATGGCGACACGCATGGCAGTGAAGGCTCAGCTATTGGCGGAAAACATCGTGCCGCAGGGTGCGCGGCCGGACCAGTTTGGCAGAAACTAGCAACATCAGCAAATTCTGCCAATCCAAAAAAGGATGCCATGCAAAGCAAATCACTCCACCCGCCCTTCCTCGTGACCCGCGCCTCCAGCGAAGCGTCGCTGCGCAACTTGCCCGTCAACCTGTTCGCGTCCGTCATGGGGCTTTCCGGGCTGGCGCTGGCGTGGCGACTGGCCCACGCCAGCCTGGGCGCGCCCGCCATCGTCGGCGAGGCGATCGGCTTCTTCGCACTCGGCGTCTTCGTACTGCTGGCGCTCGGCTATGCGGTCAAGCTGGCCAGGCATCCGCAGTCCGTGCACGCGGAGTTCCATCACCCGGTGACCGGCAATTTCTTCGGCACCATTGCCATCTCGATACTGCTGCTGTCATCCGTCATTGCCCCCTACAGCGCATCGGGTGCGCGCGCGGTGTGGACGCTGGGCGCGGCCGCGACCTTCGCCCTCAGCTTCCTCGTGGTCTCGCGCCTGCTCAAGGGACAGGTCGACACCGCACACGCGGTGCCGGCGTGGCTGATCCCCGGCGTCGCGACACTGGACATTGCGGTCACGGCCGGCCACGACGGGTCGACGGCATGGATCGCGGAACTGAACCTGCTGGCGGCCGCCGTGGGTGCGGTGCTCGCGCTGTTGCTGCTGGTGCTCATCGTCGGCCGGCTGGTGCACCAGGCGCCGCTCGCATCTGCCATGGCGCCCTCGCTGATGATCCTCGTCGCGCCCTTTGCGGTCGGCTTCCTCGCCTACACGAACATCACCGGCAGCATCGACAACTTTGCCGCCCTGCTCTTCTACTTCGCGCTCTTCATGTTCGCGGTGCTTGCACCGAAGGTGTTCCGGCCGAGCATCGCGTTCTCTCCCGCCTGGTGGGCCATCAGCTTCCCGATGGCGGCCCTGGCCAATGCAGCGCTGAAGTATGCGCAGTTGCGCGCAGCCGCGCCGCTGTGGGCCCTCGCGATCGCGTTGCTGGTGGCGTTGACCCTCGCGCTGGCGGTGCTCACAGTGCGCACCCTGCGCTTCGCATTCAGCGGAAAGCTCTTCATCTGAGCCCTGCGCTTGCACCTGCATGCCGGACCCGGACTGCGGCGCTCACGGCGTGCCTGCGCCCAGTCCCCGGAGGGGCTTGCCGGCCGCCCCCACCGCGCCGCTGCGCAGCCGTTCGCGCTCGATGCACCGGTGCGCGGCCAGCGCGAGCAAGAGCGCGATCGCGATGAGTCCGGCCCCCACGACACCGAGGTAGTGCCGGTCCACGTAGAGCAGAGCGATGCCGCCGAGGAGACCCGAGCAGGCCAGGCCGGCATAGGTCGCCGTGTTGTTCAGGGCGAGCAGCAGCGGCGCAGCCTCCGGCGCGATCTTCACCAGCCGGTGCTGCTGCGGCACGATCAGTCCCCATCCCACCAGCCCCCAGACCACCAGTGCCGCGATGGCGCTGGCCGGATGGGCAGAGGTCCAGGGGAGCGCGCAGAAATTGAGGATCGCCACGGCCAGGCCTGCGTCGATGATCCTTCGGCTGTCGTAGCGATCGACCAGCCGGCCCGCGAGCAGGTTTCCGGCGGTCGCGGCAACGCCCCAGACCAGGAGCAGGCCGGCCAGGAGCCGTTCGTCGCCGCCGGTCACGCGGTCCAGCACCAGGCCCGAATAGGTATAGACCATCAGGAAGCCGCCGAACGCGAAGAGCGACGTGAGCAGCGTGAGCGCGATGCGGATGTCCCGCACCGGTGCCAGCCGTGCCCGCAGCGTGATGCGTGGCGGCTGGGGCACCGAACGCAGCATCGTCCAGACGCCGATCATCGAGACCAGCCCCAGCGCCGCGACGAACCACAGCGTGCTTCGCCAGTCGCCCAAGCCGCCGATGAAAGTGCCGATGGGCGCGCCGAGCGCCGTGGCGCCCGCCAGCCCGGCCGTGACCGTGGCCAGCGCGCGCCCTCTTCTTTCGGGGCCTGCGAGCGAGGTGGCGACGCCCAGCGCCGTGGGCGCGAACATGGCCGCGCCGAGCCCGGCGAGGGCGCGGCTCAAGAGGACGGTGTTCAGGTCGCTCGCCAGTGCGGTGATCGCGTTGCCGAGGACGAAGATGCCGAGGGCAAGCACCAGCAGGAACTTGCGCGGCCATCCCGCGGCGACGGCGGCCATCACCGGCGCCATGACGGCATACGACAGCGCGTAGACGGTGACCATCTGGCCGGCCAGGCTGACGGACGTGTGCAGCGACTCGGCCACGCTCGGGAGAATGCCGGCAACCACGAAGTTGTCGGTCCCCATGGCAAACATGCCAAGTGCCAGCATGAGTAATCGGCGATCCATGATGGGTCCTTCTGCAGCGGTCAACGTCCGGTTGCCGGTGCTTCGATGTCGTAGGAGATCCGGCCGGCGGGAAGAAAGAAGAGTGCGATGACCGCGCCCCCCTTCGCCTCGGGATAGTGATGGCTGCCGGGTGCGGGCGCGGTCCAGCCGCCGCGGCACCATCCGTTGGGCCCGGCGAGCGCGGCCCCCTCATCGAGCGGAACCACCATGTTGAACTCCCCGTAGGGATGCGCGTGGTAGTCGCCCCGGAAGGCGCCCCCGGCATGGCCCTGCGTGTTGCCGGCGCTGTCCATGTAGACCGCCGTGATGCTGAACTGGAAGGTCTCGGCCGATGGCTCGCAGAGCCTGCTGCGCCGGTAGCGCGGGCCCTGGACCTCGACGTTGGCGGCCCAGCCTTCGCGCACGCCGGCCGTCACCAGTTCGGCCAGCCGGGTGTAGAGCGGCGAGCCGGGGCCGTGGCGCGCGTTGAGCCAGCGCTCCACTTCGGTGCCGGCCGTCATGTCCTTGATCTCGGCAAGGAACGGCAGGCTGGCGGCAATCAATTCTTCGCGCTTCGATGTCATGGTGGTGTCCTTTTTTTGTCTACTCGTCAGCCCTGAACCCCGACGCGGCGACCACGGGCCGCCACCGTTCCCGCTCGCGCGCGATGAGCTGCGTGTATTCCGCCGATGCGAGGTAGGTCGTTTCCAGTCCGATCTGCTCCAGGCCTGCAACGAGCGCCTGGTCGCGCGATGCCGCCTGCGTGGCTTGCGCCAGGGCCGCCACGGTGTGCTGCGGGATGGATGCGGGCGCATAGATGCCGTAGCTCTCGACGCCCGAGACGGTGCCGAATCCCTGCTCGGAAAAGGTCGGCACGTCTTTCAGGAAACGCGAGCGCTGTTCGCTGCTCACCGCCAGCAGCCGGAGCTTTCCGCCGGCGAGGTACTGCAGAAAGTCGCCCACGAAGCCGATGTAGGCCGGGATCTGCGCGCCGAGCAGGTCCTGCACCGCGGGCGCGGACCCGCGGTAGGCCACGTGCGTCAGCGCAATGCCCGCGGCCTGCGACAAGCGGTAGCCCAGGAACTGCGCCAGCGAGCCCGCCGCAGGCGATGCGTAGGTGCGGCCCGCCTCGTTGCCCCCGATCCACTTCACGTAGTCGGCAAGCGTCTTCACTTGTGCCGGCACCGCGGCGCTGACGGCCAGCACGCAGGTGGCGGAGGCCAGCAGCGCGACCGGCTGCGCGTCCTTGACCGCGTCGTAGGGAAGCTTGGCATACACATGCGGATAGATCGTCATGGCCGAGGTGTGCGTGCACAGCACCGCGCTGCCGTCGGCCTTCTCGCGCTTGAGCTGGCCGGTCGCGATCCGTCCCGCAGCGCCGGGCCGGTTGTCCACGAGCCAGTTGCGGCCTTGCGAGCGCCACGCCTGGGCCAGCCGCCGCGCGGTCTGGTCCAGCGTTCCGCCCGGCGGATAGCCGACGATGATGCGGCCCACGCCGGCCTCGGGCTGCGCCTGCGCCGGGCCGGAGCCCAGCGCAAGCGCAGGGGCGAGGCACGACAGGTGCCTGGCGAAAGTTCTTCTGGAGATCGGATCCATCGTGGGCTCCTGTGTGTGCGGTGTGCGGTGCGGGCCTGCCAGATCGGCAGGGCTCCACGATGCCAGCGCATCCCGGCGCGCGGAAGCGATCAATCTTCAAGACGAAAATGCACGCCATGCAACATGAGGAGGATTGGAATGACACCGAATCCGGCGCGCATGGACCTGAACCTGCTTCGCGTCTTCGACGCGGTCTTCGAGGACCAGAACCTGCTGCGTGCGGGCAAGCGGCTGCACCTGAGCCAGTCCGCGATCAGCCACGCGCTCTCGCGCCTGCGCGAGGCGTTGCAGGACGAATTGTTCGTGCGCACCGCCCGGGGCATGGAGCCCACGGCCCGCGCGCTCGCGATGGCGACGCCACTGCGCGAAGCCTTGCGCAGCATCCATGACACGCTCGGCGTGCAAGCCTTCGACCCCGCCACGGCCTCGCGCGCCTTCGTGCTGGCCGCCAACGACTACGTCACCTCGGTGCTGCTGACGCGGCTCAGCCATCGCGTGAACGCGCTGGCACCTTCGGTGGACCTGGTGGTGCGGCCGTCCACGCGGCTGGACCTGGCCGAGCAGATCGACGTGGGCCGGATCGACATTGCGGTGGGCATCTTCGCGGACGTGCCGGCGCGCCTGCAAAGCGCGCCCGTGTGGACGCAGGAGGACGTGCTCCTCATGCGCAAGGGCCACCCGCTGCGCCGCCGCGAAGCCAGCCTGGCCGACCTCGCCGACTTTCCGTTGCTCACCGTTTCGCTGGGCGGACAGGAGGAAGGTGCCGTGAGCGGCTACATCGTCGAGCGCGGCCTCGCGCGCCAGTCCGACATGTTCGACCGGCAGGCGCTGGAGGATGCGCTGGCGCAGATCGGCAGGCACCCGCGCTACCGCGTCACAGTGCCGCACTCGCTGGCCGTGCCCGAACTGCTGCTTGCGAGCGAGATGATCGCCATCGTTCCCGCGCCGCTGGCCGAGTCCTTCGCGCGGCGCGGCGACCTGCACGCCAAGAAGCTGCCCTACGCCGTGCCGGGCGTGACATTGCGCGCGATCTGGCATCAACGGCATGCGCACGACCCGGCCCATCTGTGGCTGCGCTCGCAGCTCTTCGAGCTGGCACGCCGCTAGCCCCGGTACAAACCCGGCGAACTTCTGTTTCGTGCATGTCGGCCGTGCACAAGCTTCAGTTGGCGAGGCGGCGCGGCCGTGGGAGCATCGCACCATGATGAAAGCAGACACCATGGTCGACGAGGCCATCCGCTCGCGAAAGGCGGTCCGCGCCTTCCTGCCGACGCCGGTTCCGAAGGCGCTGGTGGCGGAAATCCTCGACGTTGCGCGCTGCGCGCCCAGCAACTCGAACACCCAGCCCTGGCGCGTCCACGTGCTCGAAGGCGAACCCAGGCGGCAGCTCAGCGAAGCACTGATGCGCTCGCACGCGCAGGACGCGTTGCCGCCCTCGCGCCACTTTCCCGAAGACCTGCCCACCGCCTGCAAGGCACGGCAGGCCGAGTTCGGTGCGCGTTACTACGCGGCGCTGGACATCGATCGCGCCGACACCGAGGCACGCTACCGGCAGACCGGGCGCAACTTTGCGTTCTTCGATGCGCCGGTCGGACTGATCTTCACCATCGACGAACGGCTGACGCGGCACAGCTGGCTCGACTGCGGCATGTTCCTGCAGACGCTGATGATCGCGGCGCGTGCCCGGGGGCTGGACACCTGCCCGCAGGTCTCGTTCGTGCGGCACGAGCCTGTCATCAGGGACTTCCTGCACCTGCCGGAAGGCGAGACCGTGGTGTGCGGCATGTCCATGGGCTATGGGCAGCCCGAGGCAGCGCTCAACCGGCTGGCGATGCCGAGGGAACCGGTCGAGGCCTTCGCCGTCTTCAGCGGATTCGCCGGCGAGTAGCCGTTCGCGCCAGACACTGTGCGTCCGCACAGTATGAAAAGGTTTTAAAAAGTCGTCGCCTCGCCGGGCCCCGGGTCTAACATCCGATGGTTCGTCGTGCGGTTCGGCACGAGGCTGCCGCGGACTATCTGCTCGCTCGTGCAAGGAGAGTCGCGATGACAAGTCCCATGAACGTCAACAAGCTCCAGACGCGATCCCATGACGCGCCCGACGAGGTGCGGGAGCCGGAAATGACCCGGGTCGAAGTGGTCCGCCTCGAGGGCTACACGCTCGGACGCTTCAACTTCCAGCCGGGGTGGCGCTGGTCGAACTGCATCAAGCCGGTCGTGGGCACGGACAGCTGCCAGGTCGCGCACGTGGGTTATGCGGTGTCGGGCCGCCTCACCGTGCAGATGAACGACGGTTCCAAGACCTCCATCGAGGCAGGCATGTCGTACACCATTCCGCCGGGCCACGACGCATGGGTCGAAGGCGACAAGCCCTTCGTCGGCCTGGAGATGATGAGCGCGGAGCAGTTCGCCAAGCCCAACAGCTGAGCGCGCGGCTTGCCCTCCGCTGGGCCACGCGCTCAGCGGCCCGCGCCGTCGGTTTCGGCTTCGGGCACCGGCCCCACATAGCGGCCGCGCGGGCGGATGACCTGCGCCACGCCCAGTTGCTCCAGGCTGTGAGCCAGCAGGCCGACGCTTCGCGCGGTGGCGAACAGGCCGAAGGCCGCGTCGGCGGGAAGCCGGTGGTGCGCGGCCAGGGCGGCCAGCGCGACATCGACGTTGGGCTGCAGCCCTGTCAGCTTGGTGACCTTGGCGATGAAGCGCACGATCGCCTTCGGCGGGTCGAACAGGGCCAGCAGTGCGGCCGCGCGCGGATCGCCATCGGGATACAGGTGATGGCCGAAGCCCGCCGGCGACAGGCCGTTGGCGAGGTAGTGGGCCAACACCTGGTCCTCGCCCGCGCGCTCCACCTCGCTGAACAGCGCGCGCACGCGGCCCGAGGCGTCGCCATGCAGCGGACCCGATGCCGTGGTCAAGCCGGCCAGCAGGCAGGCCGGCAGCGACGCGCCGGTGGAAGCCGTGATGCGCGCGACGAAGGCGGAACTGGTCAGCTCGTGATCGGCCAGCAAGACCATGGCCGTGCGCAGCAGGTCGGCCACCCTGGCCGGTTGCTTCCACCCCTTGGCGAAGCGCAAGTGCAGCGGTTCATCGCCCGGCGCGGCGCCGAACGCGGTGGCCACCTGCCCCACGAGCCCCTGCGCTTCGGCATGCAGCACCCGGGTCAGGCGTCCCGCGGTGGAATGCCCGGCCGCCGAGAGGCCGGCCAGCGCGGCAAAGGCCGCATCGCGGCCCGGCTTGCCCGCACGCATGGGCGCGGAACTCGCGAAGTCGACGGCGCGCTCGGCGCCCCACAACAGCTGGGCCGCATCTTCGAGCGTGGCGGTGCGCGCCATGGCCACGGCATCGCGGCCCCTGTAGTACGGCCGCCCGCGGAAGAACGCGCACAGCGCGGTCGGAATGCTGGGCTCCGATCCGAACAGCGTGTTCGCGGCCAGCGTCTCGCGCTTGCGACCGGCCTGCTTGCGCTTGGCCAGCACCGCCACGTCCTCGGCGCGGTAGAGCCTGCGCCGCGTATCGGCCGGATCGGGCGCGACCTCCAGCTTGCCGCGGCTCACATAGGCATAGAGCGTCTGGGGCTGCACGCCCAGGAGATTGCACGCCTCGTTCATCGAGATCCAGGAAGCCATGGCGGGTACGGGCTAGAGTCAATTTCTATTGATTATATAGATCAATATTGACCAGTATGTCAATACATTACTAGCATCCAGACATCCGCAAGAACTACGGCGACGGGCCGCCCGGCCTCCCCGCACGACCATCGACATGAACCCCCAAGTCCTCCAGCTGAACCCGATCCTGATTCCCGAAATCAACGACGAGCTCGCCTCGCTCTACACGGTGCACAAGCTCTTCGAGCTTCCCGATCCTCCGGGCTGGCTGCGCCAGCACGGCGCGTCGATCGACGCCGTGATCACCGGCGGGCACACCGGCATTTCGCGCGCCACGCTGGAGCAGCTGCCCAGCCTCAAGGTGGTGGCCGTCAATGGCGTCGGCACCGACGCGGTGGACCTGGCCTACTGCCGCGCGCGTGCCCTGCCCGTCACCGCCACGCTCGGCGCTCTGACCGAAGACGTGGCCGACCTGGCCATCGGCCTGCTGATCGCGGCGTGCCGCAACCTGTGCGCCGGCGACCGTTTCGTGCGGGACGGCCAGTGGCCGCTTCATCCGCAGCCCAGCGCCATCCCGCTCGCGCGGCGGTTCAGCGGCATGCGCATCGGCATCGTCGGCATGGGCCGCGTGGGCCGCGCCGTGGCCGTGCGGGCCGCAGCTTTCGGCTGCCCCATCGGCTACACCGACCTGCACGCCATGGACGACGTCGCGCACCCCTTCACGCCCAAGCTGCTCGACCTGGCCCGCGAGTCGGACGCTCTGGTGCTGTGCGCCGCCGCCGACCAGGCCGAAGGCATCGTCGACGCGGCCGTGCTCGATGCGCTCGGGCCGCGCGGCTTCCTGGTCAATGTCGCGCGCGGCCGGCTCGTGAACGAAGCCGACCTGACCGAGGCGCTGGCCGCCGGCCGCATCGCGGGTGCGGGCCTGGACGTCTTCGTCGACGAACCGCACGTGCCGCTCGCGCTGCGCCAGTCCGAGCGCGCGACCTTGCAGGCCCACCGCGCCAGCGCCACCTGGGAGACCCGCACCGCGATGGGCGAGATGGTGCTGGCCAGCATCGCCCAGGCCCTGGCCGGCGAGCGCCCGGCCATGAGCCTGACCACCTGACCCCAAGACCAATGAAGGAGACACCCATGTTCACTCGACGCCTCGCGATTCCCCTCGCCCTGGCTCTCTGCGCCCTCCATGCACCGGGCTTCGCGCAGAACTTTCCCGCCCGTCCCGTGACGCTGGTGGTGCCGTTCCCGCCGGGCGGCGGCACCGACACCGGCGCTCGCGTCATCGCCGAGCAGTTGAGCCGGCGCTGGAACCAGCCCGTGATCGTGGAAAACAAGGGCGGCGCCGCCGGGCAGATCGGCGCCGACTTCGTCGCCAAGTCCAAGGCGGACGGCTACACGCTGCTGCTGGGCAACATCGGCACGCAGGCGATCAATCCGCTGCTGTATCCCAAGCTCCCCTACGACGCGGACAAGGCCTTCGCCCCGGTGTCCCTGGTGGCCGAGCTGCCGCTGGCCATGATGGTCCATCCGTCGGTCCCCGCGAAGACGGCGGCCGAGTTCGTGGCGCTGGCCAAGACCAAGCCCGGCCAGATGAGCTACAGCAGTTCGGGTGCGGGCGGCGCGCCGCACCTGGCCGCCGAGATGTTCAAGGACCAGACGGGCACCTTCATCCTGCATGTGCCCTACCGCGGCGGCGGCCCGGCCATTGCCGACCTGCTCGCGGGCCATGTGCAGCTGTCGTTCATGACTGTGCTGGAGGCCTCCGGCCACATCAAGGCCGGCAAGCTGCGCGCGCTGGCCGTGACCGGCGACAAGCGCGTGCCGGCGTTTGCCGAAGTGCCGACACTCGCCGAAAGCGCGGCGCCGGGCTTCAACGCGATCTCCTGGATCGGCCTCCTGGCACCTTCGGGCACGCCGCCGGATGTGGTGGAGAGGATCGCCGCCGACCTGCGCGCGGTGCTGGCCGACGAATCGGTCAAGGCGCGTTTCACCGGCCTGGGCGGCGTGCCGCGCACCACCTCGCCGCAGGAGTTCGGCAAGTTGATCGCCGACGACAGAAGCCGCTACGCGCAGGTCATCCGCAGCCGCAAGATCACCATCGAGTGAGCACGGCGCGGCGTCCTTTCGCCAATAAGAAACCCAACCCTGAAAAGGAGACATCCATGCAGTTCGCAACCCTGTTCAAGATCCTCGCGGTCGCGGCGCCTTTGGCCGCGGTGCCGGTGGCGGCGTCGGCCCAGGCGGCCTATCCGGCCCGCGCCGTCAAGATCATCGTGCCCGCGCCGCCGGGCGGCGCGATCGACACCATCGCGCGGGTCGTCGGCGACAAGCTCTCGCAGTCGATGGGCCAGCCGGTGATCGTCGACAACCGGCC